>NZ_JAGPYU010000019.1:0-37633 GCF_024453945.1 Corynebacterium sp. CCUG 61414 | reverse complement strand
GTCGCCGAGAATCGGCCCGGCAGGATGAAAACACGCGACCTGCATCGCACGCTTCTAAGCGCACGCTTTGAGCAAAATGAGCGCGAAAACGCAGGCGGAACTGCCGACGCAAACGGCTAGAGCGCCTCGACCTCGAACTGCAGTTGCGGGTTGGCGTAGGCGTCCTGGGACTCGACGAGCAGGAGTTCGGCGGAGTCGGCGTCGTAGGTGCGCTTGAGCAGGTCGTAGACGGAGCTGGCGGTCTTGGCCAAGGCGTCGGCGGCGTTGCCGCCGCGCAGGTAGTGGCCGGTGAACAGGGCGGCGGTGACGTCGCCGGAGCCGTTGCGCTTGAATGGCAGGCGTGGGGTGCGCACGATCCACTTGCCGTGGTTGTCGACGGCGATCATTTCGATGGTGTCGTCGGGTGCGTCGGCGCGATCAACGGAGGTGACCAGGACGGTGGAGGGGCCCATTTCGCGGGCGGCGTCGACGGCGCGGAGTGTGGAGTCCAGGTCGGTGACGTCTTGTTCTACGAGGTAGCCGAGTTCGAACTGGTTGGGGGTGATGAGGTCGGCGACGGGGACGACGCGGTCGCGGAGGAGGGGCGGGATGTTGTCGGAGACGAAGCAGCCGGATTTGGCGCTGCCCATGACTGGGTCGCAGGCGTAGATGGCGTCGGGGTTGACGGCTTTGACGCGGGCGACGGTGTCGATGATGACGTCGGCGATGTCGTCGCCGCCTTGGTAGCCGGAGAGGATGGCGTCGACACGCGGGAGGGCCCCGCGCTCCTCGATGCCGTCGATGATGGCCGCAACCTCCGTGGCTGGGATCATTGGGCCTTTCCAGGAGCCGTACCCGGTGTGGTTGGAGTAGTTGACGGTGTAGACGGGCCACACTTCGTGGCCGATGCGCTGCAGTGGGAAGACTGCGGCGGAGTTGCCTACGTGGCCGTAGGAGACGGCGGACTGGATCGACAAGATATTGCTCATGGGGATAAGCGTACAAACCTGACGGCTACTTGTCTTCAGAACCCCCGTCCGAATCTTCCACGGGTGCTTCGGCGGGTTCGGGGACCTCGATGAGCACGCTGCGGGTCTTGATGCGTCCGCGCCGGTCGCGGCCGCCTTCCGCGGTGTAGCGCAGGCCGTCGTGGACGATGGCGGAGCCCGGCAGCGGCACGCGGCCCAGCTCGTAGGACAGCAGGCCTGCCACGGTGTCGACGGAGTCGGTGACGTCCTCCTCGAAGGCGAGCTCGTAGTCGAGGTTGTCGGCGAGGAAGTCGACGAGGTCGTCGAGAGGCAGGCGTGCCTGGGCACGCAGGGTGCGCGCGGCGACGAACTCGATTGGGGCGTCTTCGTCGTCGTCGTATTCGTCGGTGATTTCGCCGACGATTTCCTCGAGGAGGTCCTCCATCGTGAGCAGGCCGGCGACGTTGCCGAACTCGTCGATCACGATGGCGATGTGCGTGTTCACCCGCTGCATGTCCTGCAGCAGCACGTCGAGCGGCTTGGAGTCCGGGATGAACAGCGGGTCGCGCATCAGGGTGGACAGGACGGTGTCCGGCGCCACTGGGGTACCGCTGGGCCCGAACATGTCCTTCAAGTATGCGACGCCCACAATCTCATCGACGTTCTCCCCGATCACGGGCACGCGGGAGTGCCCGGAGCGCACCATCAGCGTGGTTGCCTGGCGGGCCGTCTTCTCCCCTTCAATCCAGATCATTTCGGGGCGCGGCACCATGATTTGGCGGGCGTGGGTGGAGGCAAGGTCGAAGATGTTTTGGATCATGCGGCCCTCGGCGGTTTCCACCACGCCTTTCTCCTGGGCGATGTCGACCATCTCGCGCAGCTCGACTTCGGTGGAGTACGGGCCGTCCCGGAAGTCCTCGCCGGGGTGGAACAGGTTGCCCACCCAGATAAGCAGGCGCGATACCGGACCGAGGACCCGGTTGACAATGATCAGCCACGGCGCGGCCTTCAGCGAGATCGTGTAGGGGTTGCGGCGCCCCGCGGTGCGCGCAAATACGCCGATGATGCTGAACTGCAACAGTGTCACCGACGCGACGGCGGCGATGATCGCCCACGCGTCGGAGGGGATCAGATCCATCGCCAGCATGGCGGCGAAGACGGCTGCAACGGCGTCGAGGACGGTGCGCAGCATGACCAGCATGTTGATTTGGTTGGCGCGGGCGTCGACAACTCGGGCGAGCGCCTTGGCACCGGAGACGTCGTCCTTGACCATGGTCTCGACGCGGGCGCGCGAAATCGGGGTCAGCGCCGATTCGACCGATCCGAACAGGCCGGAAAGCAGCAGCGCGAGCACAGCGACGAGGCCGTAGGCAACGGTGAACTCCATTTAGTCGCGGCCCTTCATCATGCGATCGAGCTCCTCGCGGTCGGCGGCTGAGGGAAAAGCATGGGCGCCGGTCGGCTTGGGCTGGTACTCGATGCCGCGTGCCGCCAGCGAGTCGTACCAGTCCGCGAGCAGCTCGTTTTGCAGCGAGAACATCTCGCGTTCCTCGTCCGGCATGACGTGGTCGTAGCCGAGCAGGTGCAGCACCCCGTGGACGGTGAGCAGGGCGAGCTCGTGGCCGAGGTCGTGGCCTGCCATCTCCGCCTGCTTGCGGTCGAAGGCCGGGCACAGGATGATGTCGCCGAGCATCGCCGCGCCGAACGGGGACGCGTCCGGGCGTCCGCCGCCTGGGGTGAGCTCGTCCATCGGGAAGCTCATGACGTCCGTGGGCCCTTCCAGATCCATCCACCGAACGTGGAGGTCAGCCATGGTGGCTTCGTCGACAAGCGTGATGGTTGCCTCCGTGTCCGGGTGCACATCCATGGCTTGCAGGGCGAAGGAGCAGACATCGACGAGCATTTCCTCGTTGACGTCCGCCTCCCCCGATTCGTTGAGGACTTCAATACTCACTGTCTTGCCTCTTCTTCGCGTTGTTTTCGTTCGTAGCGTGCGGCGTTGCGCGCGTCGTGCTCGTCGTAGGCCGCGACGATCCGGGAGATCAGGTGGTGGCGCACGACGTCTTCTGCGCGCAGGTCCTGGAAGGAAATGCCCTCGATGTCGCCGAGGATGCGGCGGGCGACGCGCAGGCCGGAGACCGTGCCTCGTGGAAGGTCAACCTGGGAAATATCGCCAGTGACCACCATCTTCGAGCCGAAGCCCAAGCGGGTGAGGAACATCTTCATCTGGGAGCCAGAGGTGTTCTGGGCCTCGTCGAGGATGACGAACGCGTCCGAGAGTGTGCGCCCGCGCATGTACGCCAGCGGGGCGACCTCAATGATGCCGGCCTCGATGAGCTTCGGGATGGCTTCCGGGTCCATCATGTCGCGCAGCGCGTCGTAGAGCGGGCGCAGGTAAGGGTCGATCTTGTCGCTCAGGGTGCCCGGCAGGAAGCCGAGCTTCTCCCCTGCCTCGACGGCGGGGCGGGTCAAAATGATGCGCTTGACCTCTTTATTGTGCAGTGCTTGTACGGCCTTCGCCACGGCCAGGTACGTCTTGCCGGAGCCCGCAGGCCCGATGCCGAACGTGATGGTGTTGTCGTCGATCGCGTCGACGTAGGCCCGCTGGCCTGCCGTCTTCGGACGGATGACCTTGCCTCGGCGCGAGATGATCTCCGCGCCGAGCAGCTCCGCCACCGACTCCGGCGACTCCACCTCCATCAGCGAAATCGCGTGCGTGACGGTATCCGCGGTAATGGGGACGCCGCGTCGCGCCATCGACTCGAGCTCGTCGAGCACCCGCAGCGCGTGCGCGACCATCACGGCCGGGCCCCGCACGGTCACCGCGTTGCCGCGCGCGTGCACGTCGGCGCCGAGGTGTTGGTTGAGCACCCGCAGGTTCGTGTCATTAATACCGAGCACGTCCTGGGTGTATACAGAGTCAAGCTCAATGTTGCGCGTGACCAAAGGTTCCATGTCGCCTAACCCTACCAGCGCGTCGTCAGCGCGCCGATTGCGCATAGTGCAGCAAAACCGGCGCTGGCGGTGCGTAACACTTCCGGCCCGAGGGTGACAGCGCGGGCGCCGATGAGCTCGAGCTCATCCTCGCCGATGCCGCCTTCCGGCCCCACGATGAGCCAGATGTCCCGCCCGAACTCGACGGTGGTTAGCGGCACGGCCGCGTCTTCGTGAAGCACCAACGCCTGCTTTTCGACGCCCCCTTCGCCCACCTCGGCAAGCAGGTCCTTCAGCTGGTTCGTGGTCACCGGATCTGCGACCTGCGGCACCCAGGCCCGGCGCGCCTGCTTCGCGGACGCGATCGCCTGGTGCTGCCACTTCTCCACCTGCTTGGCCTGCTTGGCGGCGGGCCAGCGCGCGATGGTGCGGTGCGAGATCCAGGGGACGATGGCGTCGACACCTCCTTGCACGGCGAGGTCGACGGCGAGCTCCGCGCGTTCCGACTTCGGCACTGCCTGCACCAGGGTGACGCGCTGCTCGGGCGCGGGCACGGTGCGTACCTCAGTGACGTCGCCGCGCAGCTGCTGCTTGTCGCTGTGGCGGACAATGACGTCCGCGACGGTGCCGGCGCCGTCGGTCAGCGCGATGCGCTCGCCGGGCTCGATGCGTTTGACGAAGGCGTGCTTCGCCTCGTCGCCGTCGAGGGTGCCGCTGGCGGGGTTCGGGGTGAGGAAGTACGGAACGCTCATTTAGCGGCGGAACCTGTCGCGCATGCGGGAGAAGAAGCCTTCGTCGCGCTCGTCGTCGTGGTGGACGCCGGTGGCGTCGCCGCGGGCGTCGCGAAGCTGCTCGAGGCTGCGGCGCTCCTCGCCACTGAGGTGCGTCGGCACGACGACCTGGATGTGGGCGATCATGTCGCCGTGGCCCTCGGCGCGCAGGCGTGGCATGCCCTCGTCCTCGAGGCGGACCTCGTCGCCGGGCTGGGTGCCGGCCGGGATCTCGATGGTGGTCGTGTCACCGGCAAGGTTTTCGACGTCGATGCTGGTGCCCAGCGCGGCGTCGTACATCGGCACGTTCAGGCGCAGGTGCAAGTCGTTGCCGTCGCGCACGAACGTCGAGTGCGGCGCGGTCTGCACCTCCACGTAGAGGTCACCGGCGGGACCGCCACCGTGGCCGACCTCGCCCTGCCCCGCCATGCGGATGCGCATCCCGTTGGCGATACCCGCCGGGATCTTTACCTTCAGGTCGCGGGTGGCGCGCACCCGACCGTCGCCGGCGCACTGGCGGCACGGATCCTGGATCACTTCGCCGTAGCCGTGGCACTTCGGGCAGTCGTGCGTGGTCATCACGTTGCCCAGGAAGGACTGCTGCACTTCCTGCACCACGCCCTGGCCCGCGCAGTAGTCACACTGCACGGCCTTCGCCTCAGACTCGGAGCCGGTGCCGTGGCACTTCTGGCACAGCACCGCGGTATCCACGGTGACCTCCTTGGTCACGCCCGCATAGGCGTCCTCCAGGGTGATCTGGGTGCGCAGCAGGGCGTCGTTGCCCGGCTGGACGCGCGAGCGCGGCTCGTGGCTGCGCCCGCCGCCGCCGAAGAAGGCGTCGAAAATGTCGCCGAAGCCCCCGAAGCCACCGCCACCGGCGCCGCCCATGCCGCCTTGCTCCATCGGGTCGCCGCCGCGATCCACGATGCTGCGCTTCGCTGGGTCCAGCAGCACCTCCTGCGCCAGCGAGATCTCGGCGAACTTCTCAGCCGCCTCATCAGACGGGTTCACATCCGGGTGGTACTTGCGGGCGAGCTTCCGGTACGCCCTCTTGATTTCCTGCTCGGTCGCCTCTCGGTCAACGCCGAGGATGCCGTAATAATCACGAGCCACTAGTTAGTTCCCTTTCAACACTTCGAAGTTATTCGCCCCGCAAAATGCGACTGATGTACTGAGCCACGGTGGCAACCTTTTGCATGGTACCCGGATAGTCCATATGTGTCGGACCGACCACCCCAAGGCCGCCGAGCGCCTCGTCGCCAGCTCCATATGCAGTACTAACAATGGAAGCCTGAGAAAATTCCTTTTCCTCATTCTCATTGCCAATACTGACCGAGACGTGCTCCAGCTGCTGCGCGTTCGCCAACAGCTTCAGCACGATCACCTGCTGCTCCAGCGCCTCAATCACGCTGTGCAGATCCACCATCCGGTTCACGCTCAAGTTCCCGGCGCCCGCGATGAGCAGCCGGTCGGTCGTGGTCTCCACCAGCGTCTCGATGAGCACCGCCGTCGCCCGCTCCACCGCATCCGCGATGACCGGCGGCGCCTGCGCGTGCAGCATCTTCAGCGCGGCGGAGGCATCACGCATCGTCTTGCCCACCAGCACCGTATTGAGCAGGTCCCGCAGCAGGAACACCCCGTCGGTACCTAGCGGCGCGGCGAGCTCCACGTTGCGCTGGTCCACGCGCCCGGTATCCGTGATCAGCACGAGCAGCAGCCGCGTTGGGGCCAGCGCCACCACCTCGCAGTGCTTCACGCGAGACACGTTCAGCGTCGGCAGCTGCACCACCGCCGCCTGGTTCGTCAGCTGGGCCAGCAGCTGCACGCTGCGGCGCAGCACGTCCTCCATGTCCACGCCGTGCTCAAGGAAGTCCGAAATGGCGTGGCGCTCCGCTGTGGACAGCGGCTTGACGTCGTGGAGGGCGTCGACAAACGCGCGGTACCCGGCCTCCGTCGGGATGCGCCCCGAGGACGCGTGCGTCTGCGTGATGTAGCCCTCGCGCTCCAGCACGCTCATGTCGTTGCGGATGGTCGCCGAGCTGACCTTCAGCCCGTGGCGCTCCACCAGCATCTTCGATCCGACGGGTTCCTGCCGCGCAATATAGTCGGCGACGATTGCGCGCAGCACCCGCTGTCTGCGATCATTCGCTGCACTCATTAGCACTCTCCTTCGTCGACTGCTAACTCATACTACTCTGCCTCCTCGGCAGCCAAAATGTCCGTCACGATCCCGTTCGCCAGCAAACGCCCAGCATCAGTCACGGCCACGCGCTCGCCCGCAGTCAAAAGGCCCGCCGCCACATACTTCTCGACGACCCCTTCCGCCCCCTCACCAATCAGCCCCCGAGGCACACCCTCCTTCAGACGCAACCCCAGCATCACCTGCTCCTCGTGCTGCTCCTGCGGTGTGAGCGTCTCCCCGCCGTCAATCGGCAGCGTGCTGTCGGCGAGCATCTGGTTGTAACGTTCCGGCCGCTTCACGTTCCAGAACCGGCGGTCCCCAATAAACGAGTGCGCCCCCGGGCCCGCGCCCCACCAGTGCGCGCCACGCCAGTACAGCAGGTTGTGCTGGCACTCCCCACCCGGCCGCGCCCAGTTGGACACTTCGTACCAGCCAAACCCGGCCGCCTCCAAGGTGTCGGCGATCATCTCGTAACGGTCCGCATACACGTCCTCCTGCGGCGCGGGCAGCTCACCGCGGCGGATCTTGCGCGCCATGGAGGTGCCATCCTCCACGATCAGCGAATAAGCACTCACATGATCGACGCCCGTAGACAGGATGGCGTCAAGGGTACGGCGGACGTCGTCGTCCGTTTCCGTCGGCGTGCCGTAAATCATGTCCAGGTTCACGTGCTCGAAGCCGACGTCGAGGGCCTCCTTGGCCGCCGCGACCGCCCTCCCCGGCGTGTGCTTCCGGTCCAACACCTTGAGCACCGACGCCGACGCCGACTGCATCCCCAACGACACCCTCGTAAACCCGTGCTCCAGCAGCCCCGCGAAGTACGCCGGATCCGTCGACTCCGGGTTCGACTCCGTCGTCACCTCCGCCCCCGTCTGGATGCCGAAGGTGTCCCGCACCATCGACAACACCCTGCCCAGTCCATCCGCCCCCAACAGCGAGGGGGTCCCACCCCCAATAAACACCGTGCTCGCCTCAGCCACGCCCGGCTGCTGCGCCGCCAGCCGCAGCTCCTTTTCCAGCGACTCTAGGTACTCCGCGTGGGAGCTTTCCACCTCCCTCGGCGTATAGGTATTGAAGTCACAGTACCCACACCGCGTTGCGCAAAACGGCACGTGGATATAGACGCCAAAGTCGGGCTGTGATTGCTGCGCTGTGTTCATACCTCGCAATTGCAGCAGACCGGGGCCGAGTTTGCGAATTGTGTTCGAGGCGCGCACCAAATTCCGACCTGCCAGCTAGGGAAAATCCGGGATTTTGGTGCGCTCCCTGACCGCCAGTGCCAAAAGACGCAACCCCTTTTTCACGACCTGGGCTTTTGCCTCCTCCCCAACAAGAAGTGCGTCCTTTGGCACTGCTACATGAGGACAAGCACCAAATTCCCACTTTCGCCAGCGGCGAACTGGGAAAACGCAAACCCCCGCCCTCAAATGAAGGAATTTGGTGCGCACCCCCTCATGCCACAGACCTACGCCCCGCGTCGACGGCGCTTAGCGGCCACCTTCGCCACGATGGCATCCACCCGGGCGCGCTCCTCGAGGAACTGCGGCGGGGCGACACCGCGCATCGTGCGCACGAACGCGGGGTGGTCGATGCAGACGGTTTCCATCCAGCCGTCGACGGCGGCCTCGACCAGCTCCCCGACCCGTGCATAAAGGTGCGGCAGGCTCACGGCGCCCAGTTCCCGGGCGACCATCTCGGTCTGCTCGAGCGTGTACTGCACGATCTCACCGAGGTGCTGCACGGTCAGGTCGGTGCGACCGGCAAGCGCATCCTGCATGGTCTGCACAGAGAACGGCGCTTGGAGTGGAAAGAGGTCTTCGAGGCCGGCGGCGTCGAGAAGCTCGGGCTCGGGGATCTTTTCCTCCGGCCGGTAGGAGGCGGAGAGCACCCCGGCACGCATCCCGGTCGTCAGCGCCTGGCGAAGCCCGATAAGTTCGCCGACGATGCGGCGGGCATCGTTGCGGGCATCGTCGACGATTTCGACGAATTCGGCGAGGCAGTCGTCGGTAAGTTCGCCGTCATAGTCTGCGACTGCTTCGGCGAGGTGCTCCGTGTATTCAGCGACTTCGTCGCCGATGTTGTAAATCTCCTGTGTCAGCTCACGGTGGCGTAGCATCGCTGCAGTTTTATGCACGAATAGCCCCCTTCTGGCTCACAGGAAGTACGGATCAAAAGTCGATGGAAATGTTAAGCCATGGGCGCGCCCCACGGGTTGAGGCGCGCCGGGGGCTTAGCGCTCGTAGAGCTTGTCGATGTCCTCACGGAAGCGCTCGAACACCACATTGCGCTTCACCTTGAGGGTTGGCGTCATCTCGTTTGCCTGCTCGCTCAGGTCACGGTCGAGGATGCGGAACTTCTTGATCGCCTCGGCGTGCGAGACGGTCCCGTTGGCAACGTTGATGGCGTCTTGCACCTCGGCACGCAGGACGGGGTCGCCGGCGAGGTCGCTGAGTTTGCGGTTCTCCGGGATGTTGTGGGTGGACTTCCAGCGCTGCAGCTCCTCCTCGTCGAGCGTGACCAGCACGCCGACGAACGGCTTGCCGTCGCCGACGACGAGCGCGTTGGAGATCAGCGGGTCCTGGCGGATGATGTCCTCCATCGGCCCCGGTGAGATGTTCTTGCCGCCGGCGGTGACGATGAGGTCTTTCTTGCGGCCGGTGATGCGCACGTAGCCTTCGTCGTCAACCTCGCCGAGGTCGCCGGTGTTGAACCAGCCTTCGGTGAAGGCTTCTTCGGTGGCGGCTTTGTTGTTCCAGTAGCGGTCGAAGACACCGGGGCCCTTGAACTCGATTTCGCCGTCGTCGTTGGTGCGGACTTGGTAGCCGTTGACCGGGCGCCCGACGGTGCCAATCTTGTTGGCATTCTTGTTATTGACACAGGATGCGGCGCAGGTTTCGGTGAGCCCGTAGCCCTCGTAGATTGGGATGCCGATGCCGCGGAAGAAGTGCAGCAAGTCGGCGCTCATGGCGGAGCCGCCGGTGATGCCGTACTTCACGGAGCCGCCGATGGCCTCCTTAATCTTGGAGTAGACGACGCGCTCGAAGACGCGGCGCTTCGCCTTGAGTATCCGGCTCGGCCCCTCGGGGGTGTCCATGGCCTTGGAGTACTCGATGGCGGTCTTCTCCGCCTCAAGGAACGCAGCCTTGCCGATGGCGGAGCCGTCCGCGGCCTTGTTATAGGCCGCATTGCGGACCTTCTCGAAGACGCGCGGCACGCCGAGCACCATGTTCGGCTGGGCGCGCTGCAGCTCCACGGTCAGGGTGTGGGTGTCCGCCCAGTGGGACTGGGTGGCGCCCGCCATCGTCAGCGCGAGGCTGACTGCGCGCTGCAGCACGTGCGCCAGCGGCAAGAACGTGACGACGCGCTTGCCGGGGCGGGCCACCTCACCGATGTCGTTCTTGATCAGCGCCCAGGTCTGGTGCGCCCAGTTGCCGTGGGTTAAGGCCACGCCCTTCGGGCGGCCGGTGGTGCCGGAGGTGTACACGATGGACCCGAGGTCGTCGTGGGTGAGGGAGGCGGAGCGGGCGTCGACAAGCGACTGCTCGACATCCCTGCCCTCGAACTTGATGGTTTCGACCCCGGCGGCGTTGAATTCGTAGATCTTGCGCAGCTTCGAGCTCGAGTCCTTCAGGCGCGGCTTGCCGTCTTCCTGGAGGAGGAAGGCGCTCATCAGCTGGGTGTGGTCGCGCGACTCGGTGAAAGCGATCTCGGCGCCGGAGTCCTCGAGGATCCACTGGATCTGGTGCATGGAGCTCGACGGGTAGATCGGGACGCTGACCGCCCCGGCTGCCCAGATGGCGAAGTCGACGAGGGACCACTCATAACGGGTGGAGGAAAGCACCGCGATGCGGTCGCCCGGCTCGACGCCGTTTGCGATGAGCCCCTTGGCCGTTTCGTAGACCTCTTCCAGGAACTCCCCCGCCGTCACGTTGACCCAGTCGTAATTACGTGGGCGGGAAAACAGCACGATGTGAGGCTTTTTCGTGCAGATATCCACGAGCGCCGACAGGCAGGTGTCAGTGGAACTCAGCTTGAATCCGAGCGGAGTTGTGTACGTTTCTGAAGCCATGGTTGGCAAGGTTACCTGACAGAAACTACCTTTTGCGTGAGCTCCACTCTGCAAAACATCAGTTCTTTGGCACAATGGGTTGATGTGACCAACGTAGAACTACTCCATTCGTTAGCTTCCGCGTACGGGTTCGGCACAAGCTACCGCGCTTCCAACGGTGCGATGACCACCCCGCCGCCGGAATCGTTCATCTCTCTGCTGCAGGCCCTGGGCGTCAACATTAGCGACGCCCCCTCCGACGAGGAGCTGCACCACCTCATTCACGCCAGGCACCAGTACTGGGCAACCCGCCCGCTGCCGCCCTGCGTTGTGGCCACGGCCGGGCAGGAGCGCCACTTCAACGTCCACGTGCACGACGGACACCCGGCCCACACTTGGATCCAGCTTGAGGACGGCACCCCGCGCGAGACTTACCAGGACGAAAACTGGGCACCACCAACTGCCGACGTCGCCGGCGTGGTCTGGGGCGAGGCCACCTTCCACGTGCCGGGCAACCTGCCCCCGGGCTACCACACGCTGCACCTGGAGTCCGATAACTTCAAGGACTCCTGCCCGCTGCTGGTGGTCCCGGCGCGTCTGGAGAGCAACCAGCGCTACATCGATAACCCGGTCTTCGGTGTGATGGCGCAGCTGTACTCGGTGCGCTCCGAGCAGTCCTGGGGCATCGGCGACTTCGAGGATCTCGGCACGCTCGCGGTGCTGCTGGCTGAGCAGGGCGCTGATTACCTGCTGATCAATCCGGTGCACGCGGCACAGCCAATCCCACCGGTGGAGGACTCGCCGTACCTGCCGACGTCGCGCCGCTTCGTCAACCCGATCTACATCTCTGTCGAGGCGGTTGATGAGTACTACAAGCTTGACAAGGACGCGAAGGTCCAGATTGAGCGCATGGTCGCTCCGCTGAAGGCACTCAACCGCAGTGCGGAGCCGCTGCGTCGCAACGAAATCTTCGAGACGAAGCTCGCCGTGCTTCGCGAGCTGTTCTTCATCGCCTGCGCCGACGAGCGCCGCACCCACGACTTCGAGCTCTTCTGCCTCGACGAGGGCGAAGGCCTCGAGGAGTTCGCCCGCTGGTGCGCAGTGGAGGCGATGGAGACCGCGCCGTCGCGCCACGAGCTCGACGAGGAACTCGAGGAACTCACACGCTTCTACATGTGGCTGCAGTTCATCGCCGACGAGCAGCGCCGCCGCGCCCAGGACAAGGCGCTGGCAGCGGGCATGAAGGTCGGCATCATGACCGACCTCGCGGTGGGGATCCACCCCGATGGTGCCGACGCCAACACGCTTGCCAACGTGCTCGTCCCCGAGGCGTCCGTCGGTGCCCCGCCGGACCAGTACTCCCAGCAGGGCCAGGACTGGTCACAGCCGCCATGGCACCCGCAGGCGCTCGCCGAAGCCGGCTACGAGCCGTGGCGCGAGCTGCTGCGCACCGTGCTGCGCCACTCCGGCGGTATCCGCGTCGATCACATCCTTGGTCTCTTCCGCCTGTTCTGGATGCCACGAAACGTCTCCCCGATGTTCGGCACCTACATGAATTACGACCACGAGGCCATGGTGGGCACCCTGGTGCTCGAGGCGCAGCGTGCGAACGCCGTGGTGGTAGGCGAAGACCTGGGCACGTTCGAGCCGTGGGTCCAGGACGTCCTGCAGGACAAGGGCATCCTTGGCACGACGGTACTGTGGTTCGAGTCGTACGACGACGGCTCCCCGCTGCACACCTGGGATTACCGCCGCTTGGCGCTGTCGGCCGTCGGCACGCATGACCTGCCGCCGACCGCTGGCTACCTGCGGTTCGCGCACAACATCCTGCGCGACGAGCTCGGCCTTATCGAGGAGCCCCTCGAGGAGCTCAACGAGCAGGACCACCTGTGGCAGGCCCGCGTGCTTGACCGCGTGCGCGAGGACGGCCACTTCCACGACACCTCCCTCGAGCACACCGAGTTCACGCACCTGAGCGCAGAGGAATTCGCGCGCGACGTCGACGTGGAGGACCTGCTTGTCGGCCTTACCCGCTTCATCGCCGCTACCCCATCGGCGATGACGGTGACGAACCTGGTGGACATGGTCGGCGATACCCGCATCCAGAACCAGCCGGGTACCAACGCGGAGCAGTACTCCAACTGGTGCATCCCGCTGACGGACAACAGCGGCAAGGCGGTCCTCATCGAGGACCTGCCAAGCATCGAGCTGTTCGGTCGGGTCGCGGAGGCGTCGAAACGCTAGAGCGCTAGAGCAGCCCGGCCAGGGCCGCGACGACGACCAGCGCAATCATCACCCACAGTGCCTGTGTAACACGGGACTGTGGGTATTTGCGTTTCTGCTTCGGAAGCTGCTGATCGCGCTTGCGGAGTTCTTCAGGGTTGGCCATAGTTGACCACCTTACTTCTTCGAAATTTTGTACGCGATCCAGTCACTCAAACGCAGGATCGCCCACGAGGCCACCCCCGCGAGCGGCAGCGCCACCAGCAGGATCAGTGGCGTCTGCAGCCACGGCGACAGATCAAACATCGCTGCCCTCGAGCCCGCGGCGCACCAGCAGAGCACGCGTGTCCTTGTCGCGGCCGCGGAAGGCGCGGTAGGCCTCGGCGTAGTCGCGCGCGGCACCAACCGAGAGCACCGTGTCCCGGAACCGCTGGCCGCTGTCCCGGTTGATACCGGATTCCTCAATGAACTGGTAGCCGTCGGCGTCCAACGCCTCCGCCCACAAGTAGGAGTAGTAGCCCGCCGAGTAGCCGCCCGCGAAGATGTGGTTAAACCACGTTGAGCGGTAGCGCGGCTCGAGACCCTCGACGTCTAGGCCAACCTTCTCGAGTGCGCGCTGCTCGAAGGCGTCAATGTCCTCGGGCACCTCGCCGTCGAGTGAGTGCCAGGCCAGGTCAATCGCGCAGGCCGCCAGGTATTCCGCGGTGGCGAAGCCTTGCCCGAAAGTCCGGGACTGGCGCACGGCCTCCAACAGAGCGTCGGGGATGACTTCCCCGGTGTCCACGTGGCGCGCGTAATTACGGATAATCTCGGGCGCGAACGCGTAGTTCTCGTTGATCTGGGAGGGGAACTCCACCCAGTCGCGCGGCACGTTGGTGCCGGAGAGCGTCGGGTAGCGCACGTTGGACAGCAGCCCGTGCAACGCGTGGCCGAACTCGTGGAACACGGTCGTAACCTCGTCGATCGTCAGCAGGTCGGAGGTCAGCGACATCACGTTCACCACGACGGGCTTCGTGCCGGTCAGCGTCGACTGGTCCACGAAGGAGCTCATCCAGGCTCCCCCGCGTTTCGACGGCCGCGCCCCGTAATCCGTCAGCAGCAGGCCAATGCCGGTGCCGTCTTCCTCCTTGACCTCCCACACGTGCACGTCGTCGCGGTAGCCGTGCAGGTCCTCGCGCTGAGTAACCGTGATGCCGTAGAGCAGGTTCGCAGCGTAGAAAACGCCGTCGCGCAGCACCTGCTGCAGCGGGAAGTACTTGCGCAGCTCCGCGTCGTTGACCGCGAAGGCCTCCTCCCTGCGGCGCGCTTCCCAGTACGGCCAGTCCGCGCCGTCCAGTTCCATCCCGGCCAGCTCACCTGCCAGCTTGCGTTCCGCGGCGGCGTTCGACGCGGCCGCGGGCGCGAGGTCACTGATGAGCTTGCGGGCCGCGGCAGCGCTGCCCGCAGTTTCCTCCGCGATGACGTAATCGGCATGCGTGGCGAAGCCCAGCAGCTTCGCGCGCTCCTGGCGCAGCCGCACCGACTCGATCACGAGCGCACTGTTCGTGTCACGGCCGCGCTGGCGGGAGGCGTCGAACAGCTTGTGGCGCGCGCTGCTGGACTCGAGCTCGGCCTGCAGCGACTGGGTCGTCGGCAGCTCGATCGGCACGACGTAAACACCGGGGTCATCGGCGTCGCGGTAGGCTGCGAGCTCCTCCTCGGTCAAGCCCGCCAGCTCGTCGCGGGTCATGCGCACCGCGAGCTTCGTCGTGTCCGCGAGTAGGTTGCGGCCGAACTGCTCGGAAAGCTCCGAGAGACGCTGATTCAGCTCGCGCAGGCGCTGTTTGCCTGCCTCGTCGAGCTCCGCGCCACGGCGGGTGAACCGGCGCAGCAGCAGGTCGTAGAGGCGGCGCGACTCCTCGTCCGCCGGGGCCTCCACTGCACGCAGGTGGCCATAAAGTTCTTGGTTCTGGTAGATCGCGTCGGTGTGCGCGGACAGGCGTGGCACGATCGCGTCCGCGACCTCGTCGAACTCAGGCGAACCGTCGGTGCCCTGCAGGTTGAAAAACCATGCCAGGACTCGCTCTAAGTCGCTGCCCGCGCGCTCCAGCGCCTCGACGGTGTTCTCCCACGTCGGGGTGTCCTCGGCACAGATACGGGCGATTTCTTCTTCATGGAGCACGAGCGCCCGCTCGAAAGCGGGCAGCACGTGTTCAAGGCGGATCGCCTGGAAATCAGGCAGTCCATACGGCAAGTCGGACGGGTGCAACAACGGATTGTCAGTCATGGCACCCCATCCTACTTGGGGTGTGAGTTAGGCTGGCTTGCGGCCAATCACCAGGAAGGTCGGGCGCGACTCGTGTCCCTGTGGCGTGCCGAACTCCTCGTCGATCTTGGCAATCTCCGGCAGCTCAACAACCTCGACGTCCTCCAGGCCAGCGGCGCGGAAGACCTCTGCGTATGCCTCCGGGGAGTCGGCCGTCGCGAGTGGCAGCTCCTCGAGTACGTCGTCGGTGTAGGTCAGCACGAAGGAGTCCGGGCCGTTATCGGAGATGACCTGCGTGTCCTTCGAGATCCCGTTCGGGAACCAGGTCGCGTCCGCGGCGATGATCAGACCGCCAGGCTTCAGCGCCTCGGCCCAGCCACGGATCGCCTCCGTCGGCTCGCGCAGCGTCCACAGCAGGTAGCGGCTGACAACCACGTCGAAGTCGAAGAAGGACGGGGGCAGGTCCGTCACGTCGACTTCGGCGAACAGTGGGGTATTAATGCCTTCTTCCTGGCGAAGCTCCGCTTCGTCGCGGGCCTCATCGAGCATTGGTTCGCACGCATCCACGCCGACGACCGCGTAGCCGAGCTCCGCAATGATGTGCGCAATGTAGCCGTCACCCGTGCCCATGTCCAACACGCGAACCGCGTCCTGCGGCATGTAGCGCTTGAAGATGTCAGTCCACGCTGCGCGGTCTGCCTTGGCGCGCTCTGCTGTCCTGTGTTCGCGGTGGTATGCCTCAGCCCGGCCTGCCCAGTACTCGGTGATGCGTGCTTGGGTATCTGTCATTTGGGACAACTCATTCCTACAGAAGAAAGACAATAATCACTCACTAGCATAAGTCACCTTCGGCAGCTCGTCGAGGAACTTGGCGGAAGCGTTTAGACTGGCCTGTCATGGACGTCACCATCACCTGCCCCGCCGGCGCGATCACCGGCACCGCCACCACAGCCACCCGCGAGTTCTACTCCATCCCCTACTCGCGTATCGACGTCCCTTTCGATCCCCCACGCCCCGCCCCCGAGGGTCATCTCATCGACGCCACCACGCCGCACCCAGACACCATCGGGCTGAGCATCACCACCCCGGCGACGGCGCGGGCCCTCGACGACTACCCGGTGATGGTCTATCTGCACGGCGGCCGCTTCGAGGAAGGCAACCACTGTGAGACCACCTCCCAGCCGGAGGCGTTCGCGAAGCAAGGCGTCGTGCAGGTGCGGGTGGGGTACCGTCGAAAATTCCCTGGACTGCTCCCCTTCACCAATGACACGTCGTTCCGCGCGGTGGAGGACTGCCAGGAGGCGCTGCGGTGGGTGCTGCGCAACATCGAGCACTTCGGCGGCGACCCAACCAACGTCACGCTGGTCGGGCACTCGGCGGGGGCGGCGCTGGCGCTCTGGTTGGCGCGCCGCGACCACTACCAGGGAGCGTTCCGGCGCGTGCTGGCGCTGTCCCCCGCGTTTCCGCGCGTGCCCTTTGCGCAGCGCAAGTGGGCGGCGCGCGGGGCGCTCGGCACGCCGCTGACGCGCCTCGACCTCAACTGGTTGGCCGAGCGCCGCCCGGACGCCATCGAGCGCGCCTACCAGCGCTTCCGCACCCAGTACTTCCACGACATCGCGCTTGGCCCGGCACCCTTCGAGCCTGCGGAGCTCGCCGAGGTACCAATCGTGGTCACCTCCACCCGCGAGGAGTTCCACCAGTCCGGCGAGGGCTTCAACGCCTTTGGCGCCACGTTCATCCGCTGCTTCGGCCGATTCTTCGGCGCCAAAAGCGCGGCAGCCCGGCGCAACTACATCGAGGCCGCACGAACCACGGACCCCGGCAAACTCGCGGGGAGGTTCTTCTCGGACGCGTTGATCCGCCGCTGGGTCGACGCCGCCTGCGAGCACGGCCCCGCCGACATCCGCCAGATCGAGTTCTGCGCAGATACGCCACTTGGCCACAGCTACGAGCTGGACACGCTGTTCGGGGAACCCACAACGCGCATCGGTCAACTTGTCTACAGCTACATCAGCAGCGGGCAGGCCGACTGGCCCACCTACCGCCCGGGCCGAAACGTCCTGCGCGCCTCGCTCAGCGCGGACACCACGACCGTCGTGGAGGATCCGCTGCGCAGCGTTCGGGAGGCGTTCAACCAGTAAGTCAGCGCCCGGCGCGCTCCAGCACAGCGCGCAGCCGCTTATCCGCCAGCTCTTCGACCAGCCACGGCGAAAACGCGAACGGGGTCGCGTCCGCCGCGCGAACAACGTCGGCGGGGTCGGCCCAGTGCCACGAGTCCACCTCATCCGGGTTCGGATCCACAGCCTCGTGGCCCGGCGCCAGGCGCGCGGAGTACACCGGGCAGACTTCGTACTCAACGATGCCGGAGGAATCCACCGCACGGTAGCGGAACTCCGGCAGCACCGGCGTCACGTCCAGCACAGCCCCCTCCGGCAAGCGCAGTTCCTCGACCGAGCGGCGCAGGATCGCCGCCGGCACGTCCTCGCCGGGGCCGGGGTGGCCGCAAAAGGAGTTCGTCCACACTCCGGGCCACGTCTTCTTCCCCAACGCGCGCCGGGTGAGCAGCAGCTGGCCATCCTCGTTGAACAGCCAGCAGGAAAACGCCAGGTGCAGCGGGGTGTCCCCGGTGTGCACCTCGGCCTTGTCCGCGGAGCCGATCGGCGCGCCGTCCTCACTGAGCAGGATTACTTCTTCGCGCATTAGTTATTCAGGTTCCCCTTGAACTTCACGTTGCCGATCGTAAACTCCGCATCCCACAGGCCATCCGGGGTCACGTCGAAGGCATACTTCGCGTTCGTGGTTGCCCCCGGACCCAGCGGGCGGTCCACGCCGAGGATGTCCACCCCTGCCTGCTCGGCGCTGATCGGGTTGGCGTCGACAAACTTGTTGTTGCCGGTGTTGTAGCGCAGCTTCGGCTTGAGCACGTCAACGGGCATTGGCACGTCGCTCTTGTTCGTCACTGCCACGACGATGATGCTGCCGGCGCCGGTGCCGTAGCTGCTGCCCTGCCACTTGTAGGACAGCTCCATCTTCGGGTCATCGACGCGCTCGCCGGTGATCTCCGTGGAGGTCACCGGGTCCACCTGCTCTTGGTGGAACTCCGGCTGTGGGGCGCCAGTGGGCGTCGTCACCTCGATGTCAGTGGATGTTGCGGTGTCATCCTCAGACACGCACCCGCCCAGCGTGAGAGTAGTAACGAGCAGCAAGACCGCAGCTGACAGTGTGTGGTGGCGCATCGGTGCCCTTTCATATGGTTCAAGCGAAAACAATTGGTCACTATTGTACGAGTTTCACCCGGCCGCGCTACGCTGGGCCACCTATGCAATCTCTCACCCGTGTTTTACAAAGCGCTTCCGCCCTGTGGCCGTTCTACCTCGCCATCGTCATCATCTCGACGGTTGTTGCAGGCCTCGGGCTGATTTCTCCCTTCATCGTGCGCGAGGCCACCGACACAATTGTCGACGCCATCAACGAGTCAGCCAACGCGCCCGCCGACCCAGTGCGCACCGTGCTGTGGCTCGCATTCGCGCTGTTCATCGCGACCTCGCTCAGTGGGCTGGCGAAGAACGTCTCCGGCTACCTCGGCGACATCATGGCGGCGCGGATCCGACAGATCCTGTCCACCCGCTACTTCGCCAAACTGCTGTCGCTGCCGCAGCGCTACTTCGACACCCAGGTCACCGGCACCATCATCGCCCGGCTGGACCGCTCGATTGCCACGGTGACGCAGTTCATCCAGTCCTTCTCCAACAACTTCTTGCCGATGATCATCCAGATCATCGCCATCCTCATCATCACGTCCTTCTACTACTGGCCACTGACCCTGCTGTTGTTGGCGCTCTTCCCCGTCTACACGTGGCTTACGGCGCTGACCTCGAAGCGGTGGCAGAAGTGGGAGGCGGAAAAGAACGCACAGATCGACGAGGCGAACGGGCGCTTCGCGGAGGTCGTCGGCCAGGTCAAGGTCACCAAGTCTTACGTGGCCGAGGTGCGCGAGCTGGACAAATTCGGTAACCACTACAACAACACGGTAAACATCATCCGCCCGCAGTCGCGCTGGTGGCACTCCATGGACGCCCTGCGCGGGCTAGCGATGTCGCTGATTTTCATGGGCATCTACATGATCCTGTTCGTGCGCACCATCCAAGGCCACTTCAGTATCGGTGACATGGTCATGCTCATTCAGCTGGTCACGATGGCCCGCCAGCCGGTCATGATGCTGAGCTGGATCGTCGACAGCGCCCAGCGGGCCGTCGCAGGTTCCCGCGACTACTTCCATGTCATGGACGAGATGGTGGAGCCAACCGCGAACCGCGAACTCGTCGCCGCCACCCAGACCTCAGGCGTGCCGGAACTCACCGTTGAGGAGCACCGCCCCCTGCCGGTCCACGAACCGGTCGTGGAGTTCGACTCGGTCACCTTCGAGTACGAGCCAGGCGAGCCCGTCATTCACGACATGAGCTTCCGAGCCCACGCCGGGGAAAAGATCGCCCTGGTCGGCGAGTCCGGCGGTGGTAAGTCCACCATCGTGAACCTGCTGCTGGGCCTCTACCCCATCCAGGAGGGCACTCTCAAGGTGTGCGGGAAGGACTTGGCGGAGCTGGGCGTCGAAAAGCTGCGCGCGACGACGGGCGTGGTGTTCCAGGAGGCGGCGCTGTTTTCTGGCACCGTCTTTGAAAACATCGCCTACGGCAAACCAGACGCGACGATGGACGAGGTAGTCGCGGTGGCCAAGCGCGCTAACGCGCACGACTTCATCATGAAGTTCACCGAGGGCTACGACACCGTCATCGGCGAGCGTGGCCTGCGCTTGTCCGGCGGGCAGCGCCAGCGCGTCGCCGTCGCGCGCGCGATGCTCAAGGACGCGCCACTTTTGATTCTCGACGAAGCCACATCCGCCCTCGACACGAAGGCGGAGCGCGCCGTGCAGGCTGGACTCGACGCGTTGATGGAGGACCGCACCACCATCATGATTGCGCACCGGCTATCTACCATTGCGGACGTCGATACCATCATCACGTTGCGTGATGGCCTCATCGACGAAATTGGTGCCCCAGCGGAGCTCGCGGTCTCCGGCGGTATTTATTCAGAGCTACTGCGGCTTACCGCGTCCTCCTCTGCGGCGGATCGTGCCAGGTTACAGGCGTTCGGATTCCACTCCGACGACAACGACGAGGAGTAGCAACCTTGCGAGCCTGTGGCGAGTGAGGGTGGCCTGACTACAGTCTTGGGACATGAAGTTCCCAGACCTTTCCACACTCCGAGACCGCCGAACCCGCAAATGGACCGTGCACGACGAGCACGTGCTGCCACTGTTTATCGCCGAAAGCGACTTCCCCACCGCCCCGCCTGTGAAGGCGGCGGTGCTCGACGCCGTTGAGCGCGAATGCCTCGGCTACACGCCCGCCCCACGCGCCCAGTGTCTGGCGGAGAACGTTTCCGAGTTTTACGCGCAGCGCTACGGCTGGCGCCCGGACCCGGCGCGGATTGTTACCGTCCCTGACGTAGTGCGCGGTGTGCTGCTCGCGATCGAGCACTTCACCGAAGGCGATGTCATCGTGCCCGTACCTGCGTACTTCCCCTTCCTCGAGATCGCTGCGACCGCAGGGCGCAAGCGCGTGGACGTCGGCAGCGAAGGCGGCCTGGACCTGGCAGAGGTTGAGGAGGCGTTCCGCGCTGGGGCCGGCTCCATTATCGTGACCAACCCGATGAACCCGTGGGGCTACATCTTCAGCCGCGAGGAGCTCGACGCGATCTGCGACATCGCGCGCCGCTACGGTGGCCGGGTCATCGTCGACGAGATCCACGCCCCGATCGTCTACGAGGGCCGCCACGTGTGCGCCGCGCAGCACAACCCAGACGTGTGCATCACGATCACGGCGACGTCGAAAGCCTGGAACGTCGCAGGCCTCAAGTGCGCGCAGATGCTCTTCTCCAACGACGAAGACGTGGCCACTTGGAACGCGCTGTCCGACATCACCAAGGAGGGCACGGGCACGCTGGGCATCGTGGCGGCCGAAGCATGTTACGGGCAGGGCACCGAGTACTTGGACCAGCAGGTCGAGCAGCTGCGCGCCAACCGCGACTGGCTCGTCGAGGAGCTACCGAAGCAGATCCCGGGCATCACCTTCCCAATCCCGGAGGCGACCTACCTGCTGCTCGTGGACTTTTCCGGCACGAAGCTCACTACCGAAACCCCAGCCGCCTGGCTGTTGGAACACGCAGGTGTGGCACTCAACGAGGGCGCAAGCTTCGGGCCCGGTGGTAAGCACAAGGCCCGCCTAAACTTCGCTACCTCGCCCGAAATCCTGCAAGAAGCCGTCCGGCGCATGGCTGAGGCAATCAAGCTACTGTGAGGAGGCATGGACGAAAACACGAAACTCCCTACCCCGCAGGCCACTGACTTCGCCACGCCGACCCCGGCCGCTGAGCCGTGGGAGCGCCCTGACCCGGAGTGGTACAAGGACGCGGTGTTCTACGAGGTGCTGGTCCGCGCCTTCTTCGACCCGAATGGCACGGGCTCCGGCACGCTGCAGGGCCTCGAGTCCAAGCTGGACTACCTGCAGTGGCTCGGCGTCGACTGCCTCTGGATCCCGCCGTTTTACGACTCCCCGCTGAGGGACGGCGGCTACGACATCAGGGACTTCCGGAAGGTGCTGCCGGAGTTCGGCACGGTGGAGGACTTCGTCTCCCTTATCGACGCCGCCCACCGCCGGGGCATCCGCATCATCACCGACTTTCCGATCAACCACACCTCCGACCAGCACCCCTGGTTCCAGGAGTCCCGCCGCGACCCGTCCGGCCCCTACGGGGACTACTACGTGTGGACGGATGACCCGGAGAAGTATGCCGGGACCCGCATCATCTTCATTGACACCGAGGAGTCCAACTGGACGTTCGACCCGGTGCGCAAGCAGTACTTCTGGCACCGCTTCTTCTCCCATCAGCCTGACCTGAACTACGACAACCCGGCGGTCCAGGAAGAGATTTTGGACGTCATCCGCTTCTGGCTGGACCTGGGGATGGACGGTATCCGCCTCGACGCCATCCCGTACCTCTTCGAGCGCGAGGGCACCTCCTCGGAGAACCTGCCGGAGACGCATGAGTTCATTAAGAAGGTCCGCGCGTTGTTCGACGAGGAGTACCCGGGCCGCTTCCTGCTCGCGGAGGCGAACCAGCTCCCGGAGGAGGTCGTCGCCTACTTCGGTGAAGGCGAGGGTGACGAGTGCCAGATGGCGTTCCACTTCCCGGTCATGCCGCGCATTTTCATGGGGATTCGCCAGGAGCTGGCGCAGCCGATCGTCGATATCCTGCGCGAGACGCCGCCGATTCCGGAGTCCGCGCAGTGGGGCATGTTCCTGCGCAACCACGACGAGCTCACGCTGGAGATGGTGACGGACCAGGAGCGCGAGTTCATGTACCAGAACTACGCGTTCGAGCCGCGGATGCGCGCCAACGTGGGCATCCGCAGGCGCCTTGCCCCGCTGCTGGGTGGGCACCGCGGGCGCCTGCAGCTGGCGCACGCGCTGCTGCTGTCCCTGCCCGGTTCGCCGTTTTTGTACTACGGCGACGAGATCGGGATGGGCGACAACATCTGGCTGCCTGACCGCGACGGTGTGCGCACCCCGATGCAGTGGTCGAACGACCGCAACGGTGGCTTTTCCAAGGCGGATCCGGAGCGGCTCTACCTGCCGCCGGTGCGCAACGACCAGTACGGCTACGACATTGTCAACGTGGAATCCCAGATGAAGCTGGAGAACTCGCTGCTGCAGTGGGTGCGCCAGATGATCATGATCCGCAAGCAGTACCGCGCGTTCGGCCGAGGCTCCTACATCGAGGTGGATCACGCAAACCCGCAGGTGTTAGCGTTTATCCGCGAGTATGAGGGCGAGCGAATCCTGTGCGTGCACAACATGTCTTCGCGCCCGCAGGCCGTCGAGATGGACCTGTCGCACTACAACGGCGTGGTGCCCCGTGAGCTGACCGGCGGTGAGGAGTTCCCGGCCATCGGTGAGCTGCCGTGGCTGAGCACACTCGCGCCTCATGGCTTCTTCTGGTTCGATATCTCCTAACATTGGTCACATGATTGATATTGCTGCGCAGCGCTTCTACGGCGCGAAGTCCGAGCCAGTCGACGCCATCGACGTCGTCGCCGCGGAAGATGTCACCTCCCCAACCACCGGTGAGCGCTTCACCTGGCAGATTCTCGCGGTGCACCACGGCGGCACAGTCGACCACTACCAAGTGTTTGTCGACGCCACCGGCACCCACGACGTCCTGCACACCCCCGAAGGCGCCGAGGCCTACCTGGCCAACGTCGCAACGTTTGGCGCGGTGGAGGGCACCATCGACTCCGCAGGCGCGCGCCCGCTCGGGGCCGAGCAATCGAATACCTCGCTGGTGGTCGGCGAGCACATCGTGAAGGTATTCCGCCGCCTCGAGGACGGGCTGAACCCGGACGTGGAGCTGCTGAGCCAGATCGCGGACTGCCCCGCGGTCGCCGCGGTGCGCGGCTACGCTACCCGCGACGGCCAGACCCTTGCGATGCAGCAGGACTGCATCGTGGGCGGCACCGACGGCTTCGTGCTCGCCACAGGCGGCACGCTCGACACCAGCGACACCAAGGCGCTCGGCACGGCGATCCGCCAGGTGCACACCGCGCTCGCCGAGGCCTTCCCCACCGAGACCGCCAGCCCGTCGTCCCTGCGCACACGGCTCACGCACCACTTGGACTCCTACATCCAGCGCGCGCCGGTGCTCGAGCAGTACCGCGAGCGCATCCTGAAGCTCTACTCGCTTCTCGACGCCAGCTCCGCCGCCACCGCCACGACACCCCTGACCACGCAGCGCGTCCACGGCGACCTCCACCTTGGACAGACGCTGAAGACGGATTCCCAGTGGTTCCTCATCGACTTCGAGGGCGAGCCAGCCCGTCCGCTGCAGGAGCGCCGTCTGCCGGATCACCCGCTGCGGGACGTAGCTGGGATGATCCGCTCCTACGGGTACGCCGCGGCTGTGGGCGGGTTTGACGCTGCCTGGGAGCGGGAGCACGTCGAAAAGCTGTTGGAGGGTTACGGCACTGCCCCCGCGAGCGAGGACCCGGTTCTTGCAGCGTACGTGGTGGATAAGGCTGCGTACGAGGTGGTGTACGAGGCGAACAACCGCCCTGATTGGGTGGAGATTCCGTTGAAGGCGATCGAAACACTCGTATAAACGTCTCACAGAATGGAAAAGATTTCCCATTTTTCGCTGTGTGTTGTACTGTGTGGCAATGGACCACACACAGAACGCTCACACGGGCACGAAACAGGGGAACTCCACCCAGGCGGTCATCGTCACCGCACTGGCGCTGTTTTCCATGTTCTTCGGTGCCGGCAACCTGATTTTCCCACCAATCCTGGCCGTCCAGGCAGGCGATAACTTCTGGCCTGCCATCCTCGGCTTCCTCAGCACCGGTGCTCTGCTGCCGGTGCTGGCAGTCATCGCGATTGCGCTGTCCGGTGCGAACGTGCGCGACCTTGCGCAGCGCGCCGGCAGCGTCTTCGGCGTCGTATTCCCGGTGCTCGCCTACCTGTCCATTGGTGCGTTCTACGCGCTGCCACGTACCGGCGCGGTATCAATGGAGACCGCGATCACCCCGTTGTTCAACGTCTCTGGGCTCTTCGCCTCGGGCGTCTTCAACGTTATCTTCTTCGGCATCGCCCTGGCACTGAGCTGGAACCCGAACACAATTATGGAAAAGCTGGGCAAGTTCCTCACCCCGGCATTGGTCATCCTGTTGGTCGTGATGATTTCGGTTTCCCTGACGCGCTGGAGCGCAGAACCATCCACTCCTTCCGAGCACTACCAGTCCGGCCCGTACCCAACCGGCCTGCTGGAGGGCTACCTGACGATGGACTCCATCGCCGCACTGGCGTTCTCCATTGTTGTGATTTCCACGCTGCGTTCGAAGGGCTTCCCTGAGGGCAAGAAGCTGGTCAACGGCACCATCGCAGCTGGCGTCGGTGCGGGCGCGCTGCTGGCACTCATCTACGTCGGGCTGGGCATGATCGGTCGCGTGATGCCGGACTCCGACCAGTTCAATAACGGCGCAGGCCTGCTGGCTGAAGCCTCCAACCTGACGATGGGCCAGGCTGGCCAGGTCATCTTCTCACTGATCGTGCTGCTGGCCTGCCTGACCACCGCAGTCGGCCTGATCACCGCGACCGCAGAGTACTTCTCCACCGAGTTTGGCGGCGCCTACCGCACGTGGGCGGTCATCTTCACCATCGCCTCGATGGTCATCGCGACCCAGGGCCTGGACTTCGTGATGACGATTGCCGCACCGGTCATCGGCTTCCTGTACCCGCCGGCCATTGCCCTGATCTTCGTCACCCTGGTCGAGCCAGCGTTCAAGCGCCGCCTGACCTTCCGCTGGGCGTTCTTCCTGCCAATCTGGGTTGCTGTGGTCTGGTCCGCAATCGAGACCTTCATTTCCCTGGACTGGGGCGCCGACGCCTTGCGTCCGCTGGTGACGTGGGCTCCGCTCGACTCCGCGGGCCTCGGCTGGGTCCTGCCGGTGGTCGTCGCGTTCGTCATTGGCCTGGTCGTGGACCTGGCCCGCCCGAAGCAACACGCGGAGGCCGTCAACGCGTAGTGTGGGGCCATGTCTACCCCACTCTCACTGATTGATTTTTGTACCAGATACTCCGGCGAGTCCGTCGCCGACGCAATGCAGCGCTCCGTTGCATTCGCGCAGAAGGCGGAATCGCTGGAGTATTCGCGTATTTGGTACTCCGAACACCACAACATGCACAGCATTGTCTCCTCGGTGCCCGCGGTGCTCATTGCCCACATCGGGGCGAAAACCGAGCGCATTCGGCTCGGCGCGGGTGGCGTGATGCTGCCGAACCACTCGCCGTACGTGGTTGCGGAGCAGTTCGGGATGCTCGAGGAGCTCTACCCGAACCGTATTGATCTCGGGCTTGGCCGCGCCCCGGGCACCGACCAGCAAACGCTCGGCCGGGCGCTGCGGCGCGACCCGCGGGCGGCCGAGCACTTCCCGGAAGACGTGCTCGAGCTACAGGCGTGGTTGAGCGACAACTCCCCGCTGGCCGGGGTGACCGCCGTGCCGGGCGCAGGCACCAACGTGCCGCTGTACATCCTCGGCTCCTCTATGTTCGGGGCGTCGCTCGCAGCGAAGCTCGGTCTGCCGTACTCGTTTGCCTCCCACTTCGCGCCCAACATGCTGGAGCAGGCCACGGCGTATTACAAGGAGAACTACGAGCCGTCCGAGCGCTACCCGGAGCCCTACTGCATCGCGGCCGTAAACGTCACCGCCGCGGACACCGCCGAGGACGCCGAGCGCCAGACCCACCTGGTGCACCGCAACCGGGTGCGCGCCATGATCGGCCGCCGCGGCACCATGCTCAACGATGAACAGCTCGACGAGGTCGTGCGCTCCCCACAGGGCCAGCAGATCATCGGCATGCTGCGCTACACCGCGGCCGGTACCGGTGATCAGGTCCGCGACTACCTCACCGACTTCGCCGCCACCGCGCACGCGGACGAGTTGATGATTTCGCTGCAGGCCCCAACGCATGAAGAGGCGCTGCGTTCGATGGAAATTCTCGCAGGAGTCTGGGACCGCTAGACTCTACACTCATGCATTTCAGCACCCTGTCGCGCGGGCTGATGGCGTCCGCGCTCGGCGCCACGCTCGGACTGAGCCTCGCTTCGTGTGGTCCCGCGACGCCCAGGGAGGATGTGGTCGTCGCAACGCAAGGGCCCCCTGCGGGCCTCGACTTCACCTCCATCGGTGGTGCCGCGGCACCCCAGGCGCTGATGGGCAACATCTATGAGACGCTCGTGCGTATCGACGCCAATGGCGAACCGCAGCCGTGGTTGGCGACCTCGTGGCGTGTAAGCGACGACGGCACCGTCTACACCTTCGACCTGCGCGACGGCGTGACCTTTTCCGACGGCTCCCCCTTCGACGCCAGCGACGCCGTCTTCTCCATCAACTATGTGAAGGACTCCTGGGTCAACGGCATCAAGGAGAACATGGACTCGGTCGCATCCGCCCGCGCGGTAGACCCGCGCACGCTCGAGGTAACGCTGAAGGCACCGAGCGAGCAGTGGCTGTGGTCCATGGGCACGATGACGGGCGCGATGATGACGCCCGACTCCGTGGGAAGGCTCGCTCGAAACCCGTTGGGCACCGGGCCGTACACGCTGCGCTCGTTTGAGCCCGGCCACTCGATTGCCTTCGACCCGCGGCCCGATTACTGGGGCACAAAGCCGCAAAGCGGGGCCATGATCCGCTACTTCGGCGACGCCATCGCTGCGGTGAACGCGCTGCGCGTCGGCGATGTGGACGTCGTGTGGGCGATGCAGGCGCCGCAGCTCCTCGACGCCCTGCCAGACGACATCACCACCGCCGTCGGTACCACCAACGGCGAGGTGATCTTCAGCATGAACAACAAGGCTGCACCCTTCGACGACGTCACCGTGCGGCGCGCCGCCGCCTACGCCATCGACCGTGATGCGCTCAACGCGGTGGTCTACAACGGGCTTGCCACCGACACCGGCGGCGCCCCCGTCCCGCCTACCGACCCGTGGTTTACCGGCACCAACTATTACCCCTTCGACCCGGACAAGGCACGCGAATTGCTCGCCGGGCGCACCCCTGAGGTCACCATCGAGGTGCCCAGCCTGCCGTACGCGCAGACCGCCAGTGAGCTCATCTACTCCCAGCTTCGTAGCGTCGGCTTCCGCGTCACGCTGCACACCGTGGAGTTCCCGGCGGTGTGGCTGAACAAGGTGCACAAGCAGCACGACTATCAGGCGTCGATTATTTCGCACGTGGAGCCGCGCGACATGGTGCACATGTTTGGCAACCCGGACTACTACTTCGGCTACGACTCCGCGCACGCCCGCGAGCTCATGGCGCAGGGCGACCTGCGGGCCGCGGTGGACACCATCATGGCGGATGCCGGGGCGCTCACCCTGGTCAACGCGCCGAACATCGTACTCTACGCGCCGGGCGTGCACGGGCTTGACCCGAATGTGGTCACCGATTCCCTGCCACTGAACGAGGTGCGCCGATGAAACACGTTGCATCAACGCTGCTGCGGCTGCTCGCGCTGCTCGCCGCGGCCAGCGTGGTGATTTTCCTGCTGCTGCGCGCCATCCCGGGCGACCCGGCGCGCATCGCGCTTGGGCTCAACGCCTCGGATGAAGCGGTGGCGGAGCTGTCGCACACGTTGGGGACGGACCGCCCGCTGGTGGCCCAGTACGTGGGCTGGATCGCGGCGATGCTGCGCGGTGACTTCGGGGTGTCGCTGGCAAGCGGCGCGGACCTGGGCCCGGTGATCTGGCAGCGCGCGGGGGTCTCGCTGGTGTTGGCGGTGGCTGCGATGGTGTTGTCGCTGGCCATCGCGCTTCCTGTCGGGATCTGGCTGGCGCGGCGAAACAGTGCGGTGCTGTCCGGGCTGACACAGTTGGGCATGGCGGTGCCGAGCTTCGTTGTCGGCATTGTGGCCGTGGCGGTGTTCTCGGTGCGTTTGGGCTGGTTGCCTGCCAACGGGTGGGGCACGGCTGCGCACGCGGTGTTGCCGGTGCTGTCGCTGACCGCCGTGCAGACGGCGATCCTGGCGAGGTATATCCGCACCGCGGTTTCCGAGGAGCTCGAGCGCGACTACGTGCGCACCGCGCGCTCTACCGGCGCGAGCATGACGCAGGTGGTGCGCGAGCACGTGCTTCGCAACGCCGCGCTGCCGGTGCTCACGGTGGTGGGGATCCAGCTGTCCGCGCTGGTGGTCAGCGCCGTGGTTGTGGAGCAAGTCTTCGCCATCCCCGGCCTGGGCTCCTTCCTGCTGGACTCGGTGCGCAACCGCGACATCACGGCGGTGCAGTCGACGATGATGCTGCTGGTGGCGTTCACACTTCTGGTTAACGCGCTTGTGGACATCGCCTACGGAGTCGTTGACCCGCGTGTCAGGAGGGCGAAGTGAACCCGAAACGAGTAGCTGGGTGGGCGACGCTGGGGGCGATCCTGTTCGTGGCGGTGCTCTCCCTGGTGTGGACGCCGTACGACCCACTGCAGGCCATGCCCGCCGACCGCCTCGCCGCGCCGAGCGCCACGCACCTGCTCGGCACTGACGAGCTGGGCCGCGACCTCCTCTCGCGCATCATGATGGGCGCGCGCTACACCGTTGCTGCGAGCGCGGGCGCCGCGGCGCTCTCCCTGTTCGTGGGGGTGCCGCTCGGGGTGCTCGCGGGCATGCGCCGCTCCTGGACGGAGCGCACCGTCATGGGTGGCAGCGACGTGCTCATGGCATTTCCGGCGCTCCTGCTCGCCATCGCGTTGACCGCTGCGTTCGGCGCCAGCATGTGGATCGTGGTGCTCGCCCTTGGCATCGCGGGTATCCCCGGGTTCGTTCGGGTCTCGCGGGTGGCCACGCTTCGCGTGATGTCCCAGGACTACATCCTGGCCGCGCGCCTGAACAAGGTGCCTGGGATTATGGTGGCGTGGCGCCACGTGCTGCCGAACATCCTGCCGGTGGTCATCACCCAGATCGCGGTGGCATTTTCCATGGCGGTGCTGGCCGAGTCGGGCCTATCCTTCCTCGGCTTCGGCGTGCAGGCACCCTACGCATCCTGGGGCCGGATGCTGCAGGCCAGCCAGCCCTACCTGGCCACCGCCCCGCACCTTGCGCTGTGGCCGGCGCTGGCCATCGCGCTGACGATTCTCGCGTGCAACGTAGCAGGAGGCCACCGTGATCGACGTTTCTAACCTCCGCATCGAGGGCCTGCTGCACGGCATCAGCTTCACGCTCGAGCGCGGCCAGCGCCTCGGCATCATCGGCGAGTCCGGCTCCGGCAAGTCACTCACGGCACTGTCCATCATGGGGCTCACGGACCTCCCCGCCGAAGGCTCCATCACCGTCGACGGCGTCGAAATGGTCGGCACCTCCGAGCGGACCCGCCGCCGCGTGCGCGGTTCCCGCGTCGCGATGGTCTTCCAAGAACCCATGACGGCACTCGACCCGCTCAAGAAGATCGGCAAGGTCGTACCGCGGCACCTGCTGCAGGAAGTCGGCGTCGACCGCCCCGAGGCCTACCCGCACGAGCTCTCCGGCGGGCAGCGCCAACGCGTGCTCATCGCTCTCGCCCTCGCCGGCGACCCCGACTTCTTACTTTGCGACGAGCCCACCACCGCCCTCGACGTCACCGTCCAACGCCAGATCCTGGACCTCATCGACACCGTGGTCCGCCGCCGCGACATGGGGCTGCTGTTCATCTCCCACGACATGCCCGTAGTCAGGCACATGACGCACGATGTCCTGGTGTTTCGCGCTGGGTCGATCGAGCCAGCGGACAGTGCCTACTCGCGCAAACTGCTCAACCCGACGCTGCCCACGCTCGCGACTGCGTCGCGCGAGGTTGGCGGGCCCGTGGTCACCCTTCGTGATGTCTCCGTCACCCGCGGCACCACCAAAGCACTACGCAACGTGAACCTGGAGGTCCGCCGGGGCGAGCGCATCGGCATTGTGGGCGGTTCTGGTTCCGGCAAGACCACCCTCCTGCACGTCATCGCGGGCTTGCGCGGCGTCGACTCCGGGGAGGTCCGGATCAACGGCGACTGCCAGATGGTGTTCCAGGACCCCTACTCTTCCCTGGACCCGCGGATGCGGGTCGGGGCGTCGGTGGAGGAGGCGGGCGTCGATACGCGGCGGGCCCGCGAGGTGCTTGCCGCGGTGGGCCTCGAGGGCACCGAGCGACGCTTGCCCCGCGAGTTCTCCGGCGGGCAGCGCCAGCGCATCTCTATTGCCCGCGCGACCGCCGCCACCCCCGATATCCTGCTTGCGGACGAGCCCGTCTCCGCCCTCGACGCCACCCTGCGTAACCAGGTGCTCACCCTGCTCGACGAGCTCGCCTCCACCCTCGTGTTCGTCTCCCACGACCTCGGCGTGGTGCGCGCGCTGTGCCCGCGCACGATCGTGATGCACGAGGGCGAAATCGTGGAGGAGGGCCGCACGCAGGACGTCCTGCGTAATCCGCAGCACGAATACACGCGGCGCCTCATCGACAGCATGTTTTAGGCGCTACTGTGGGTGGGTATGAAGATCGTAGTAGTTGGTTCCATTAACGCAGACCTCACCGTCAACGTTGCCCGCCACCCTAACCCGGGCGAAACCCTACTGGGCGAAGGCGGCGGGCTCACCGCCGGAGGCAAGGGCGCCAACCAGGCGTGCGCCGCCGCAAAGCTCGGTGCGGAGGTGGCGCTTGTCGGCGCAGTGGGCAAAGATTCGAACGCGGCCCCGGCGCTCGCGCTCCTGGAGGTCGCAGGTGTGGACCTCACCCACGTCGAGCAGAAAGAGAAGGTCACCGGACTGGCCGTCATCACCGTGGCCGCCGACGGCGAGAACACCGTCCTGGTCGTGCCCGGCGCGAACGCCGAGGTGGACGCGAACCACGTTGAGCGCCACGTCGCCGCCATCGAGGACGCCTCGCTCGTGTTGCTGCAGGGCGAGATCCCCGCGGACGGCTTTGCCAAGGCGGTCGAGCTGGCGCAGGCCCACGGTGCGCGCGTCGTCATCAATCTGGCACCAGTCGTGGAGGTGGATCGGGAGGCGTTGCTCGCCGCCGACCCGCTGCTCGCCAACGAGCACGAGGCCGGCCTCATCCTCGAGCAGCTCGGCGTCTCCCCGCAGGAGACCCCGGAGCAGCTCGCCCAGCAGCTTCTCGACGCCGGCTTCGCCTCCGTCGTGCTCACCCTCGGCGCGGCCGGGGCGCTCATCGCCGACGCGGAGGGCTTGCGCCCGGTGGATACGCCGCGTGTGGAGGCCGTCGACACCGTCGGCGCTGGCGACGCGTTCGCCGGCGCGCTGTGCCACCGACTCGTCGAGGGCGACACGCTGGATGAGGCCGCGAAGGTCGCGGCGAAGGTCGGCGCAATCGCGGTGACCAAGCCGGGTGCCCAGCCCTCCTACCCGAGCTCCGCCGAGCTAGACGCCTACGATTTCTAGCAACTTACCCAGCACGGCCTCGCCGTGTTTACGCAGACCGTCGTGCTGCATGTGGTCGTTTTCCCACACGTTGATGCCGAGCGCCTCAGCGGTCTCCAGGGAGAACTGGCGCGGCACGTACATATCCTGCGTATAGACGGCCGCCGCGGTCCGAATCCCGTGGTCGGCTGCGTTAAATCCTGCAGCCCCGGCGTAGAGGTTGGGCCAGTCGTCCTTGGCCGCCAGCTCGTGCGCCGCCTGCTTGAAGGGGCGCAGTGCCGGGTCCTCGTCGAATTGGAACGGGAAGACGTGCTCACCGGTGAGCAGCCCTTCGTCGGCGCCGAAGCCGGGAGTGCGCTCGGCGACGCGCTGCGCCGACCACGCGGTCGCGCCCGGCACGGTACCGCCGTAGATGGATTCGTGGATCACCCCGTAGAGCGGGCCGGACTCGTAGCTGACCAGCGCGCCGATCTGTGCAAGCACGTCCGTGCGCATCGCACCGTTCGGGTGGAAGGGGGCCTCGAGCAGCGTCGCGATCGTGCCTGCGCCGCCCTCCTGCCCCAACAGCGTGCCGATGGTCCGGAAGCGCCGCGCGCTCAGTCGCTCCCCGGTGGGCAGGAACTCCTCGCGCTGCCCGAGGTGCTCGCACACCTCCGCGATGCGCTCCTGCGCCCACGGCACTGCGTTGAAGAGCTCCTCGTGGCGGGCCCGCACGGTGGCGAACGTCGCCTCGTACACCTCGTCCACGCCCCTGCTGATCGAGGGCAACCCGCCCGTAAACAGCGCCGCACGCAGCGACTCCGGGTAGCGCAGCATGTAGTGCACCAGGCAGAACCCGCCGAAGGACTGGCCCAGCGCGTCCCACTTCGCCAGCCCCAGCGTGCGGCGCAGCGCTTCCGCGTCGTCCACGATGGCGTCGGCGCGCAGGCGGGTGAAGTCGATGGTGGCGTCGCCAAGCATGGCGCGATCGATGCGGGAGGAGCGGCCCGTGCCGCGCTGATCCAGCAGCACCACCTGGTAGCCGCGCTTCGTGGCGTACTCGATCCACTCGAAGCGCTCGCGCGGGCTCGGGAAGCCTGGTCCGCCCTGGAGGAAGAGCAGCGCCGGCGCGTCCTTCGCGGTCGTGGCGCTGCGCACGATGCGCGCGAACAGCTGCATGCCTTCGCGCTCGAAGGGGACATCAACGCAGTGGAGAAAGGAAGCAAACAGAGACATGGCCCTCATGCTATACCCCCACTAGCATTGGGAGCCGTGACGCAACCACTGTTTTTTCATTCCCAGCACAATCCGGCCCACGGAGGTATCCCAGTTGTCGCCCCGTGGTTCGCACAGACCCTCGGCGAGCAGATGCACGGCTGGGCGACCAGCCTCGAGTGGCAACACGACGGCGACACGATGCGCGTGAGCCACGACAACTTCCACCTCGTCTTCCACACCCAGCTTGACGACGCCCGCTCGCGCTTCGAGCTGACCATCACCAACGGCGCGACCACCCCGCGGCCCGTCCAGATCGCGCTGCACCCCTACTGGGCCTGCGACGCGGCAACAGCGGCGCTCTCGGGTGTCCAAGGCTCCCGCTTCCTCGACAAAACCGACGGCGAGTTGAAGACGGTGGAGGGCCCGCTGCGCTTCGGCGAGGAGACCGACGCCGTGATTGCCGGGGCCACCAGCGCCGTCCTCCGCGACACCACACGCGAACTCACTTTTACCTGTACCGGCACCGACCACCTCGTGGTGTGGAACCCTGGCCCCGACGTCTGCCGCGAGGCCGACGACCTCGGCGACGACGACTGGGCCCACTTCGTCTGCGTGGAACCCGCTCTACTCGGCGAAGACCGCCGTGGCGTGACCCTGCTACCTGGCGCTTCCGCCAGTATCGCGCTGGAGGTCGCCGTTGCAGCCCTCCCCTGACTACCACCTCCTCGCCGCTGACCGACCATGGTGGCGCGGGCTCGTGGAGGCGCTGCTGCTCGTCGCGTTCTTCCTCGCGTTCACCCTTGCAGCCGTCGCGTTTCTGGACGTAACCGGCGACATGGACTCCCAGCTGGCCATCGTGCTCAGCCTCGCGCTGACACTACCGGCGGCGTTTCTCGCAGCTCGAGCGGCCGGGCGCGATCCGGCGGTGCTCGTCAGCGTGGCGGGCCGCGTACGCTGGCCAATCGTGTTTCGCAGCAGCCTCGTCATGCTGGTGCTGTTCGGTCTGACCACGCCGTGGGAGGACATCGACTTCACGCCAATCCTGCTGATGTACGTGCTCATCACGCCGTTTCAGGCGGCGTCGGAAGAGTTCGTGTTCCGCGGCGCTATCCCCCAGATCGTCGGCACGTGGGTGCGCTCGCCGTGGGTGGCGTACGCGGTCCCGGTCATCCCCTTCGTGGCGTTGCACGAGTACAACTGGATCGGACTTACCGACATCCTCGTGTTCACCATCTGCGTCTCCGTCCTTGTCTGGTACACCGGCGGACTCGAAGCCGCAGTGGTGATGCACGCGTTTAATAATATCTCTGTTTTCTTCATCGAACCCGACGCCAGCCCCACCGACATTGGGTGGGTTGACCTGGCGTTTTCCTCCACGTTCACCATCGGCACAACGTTGCTCCTCCTCGCCGTGAACCGTCGAAAACGTCCGGACCCAACTAGCCATATCGTCCAGGATGCGGTTAACTAAGAGACTCACAATCTCAAGGAGAACCTCATGTCCAGCACCAATGCTGCACCCGCCTACCCCGACGACATGCACCCCGGGCTCGTCCCCGGGATCAGCGTAGAAGAACAACGCAACCGATTCGGGGTGGACAAACTCGTCTTCGGTGTCACAGCGGTGCTCATCGTCGCGTTCATCATTTGGGGCATCGCCGCCCCAGACACCGTCGGCGAAGTCGCCGGCAACGCACTGAACTGGGGCATGTACAACTTCGGCTGGCTGTTTAACATCATCATGTCCGGCTGCGTCGTCCTGATGCTCGTCATCGCGTTCTCACGCTTCGGCACCATCAAGCTCGGCAAGGACGACGAGGAACCGGAGTACTCCTTCTTCTCCTGGATCGCCATGATGTTCGCGGCAGGTATTGGCGTCGGCATCTTCTTCTTCGGCCCCTCCGAACCGCTCAACCACTACATCACCCCACCACCACTGACTGTCGACGCCGAAACCCCCGAAGCCCTACACCAAGCGATGGCGCAGTCCCACTTCCACTGGGGCGTTTCACCGTGGTCAGCCTACGCACTCGTCGGCGGTGCCCTCGCCTACTCGACGTACCGACGCGGCCGCGTCTCCCTCCTTTCCTCCATCTTCACCCCGCTGACCAAGGGCGGCGCTGCGTGGACCGGGAAGATCGTCGACATCCTCGCGATCGTCGCCACCCTCTTCGGCACCGCAGCCTCCCTCGGCATTGCCGCGCTGCAAATCACCGAAGGCGTTTCCATCGTTGGCGGCATCGAAGTATCCACCGGCGTGCTCATCGCCATCGTCATGCTGCTGTCCACCGGCTTCATGATCTCCGCCGTCTCCGGCGTGTCCAAGGGCGTGCGCATCCTCTCCAACATCAACATCACCCTGACGCTCGGCGCGATCTTCTTCGTGTTCGTCACCGGCCCGACCCTGTTCCTCACGAACCTGATCCCGTCCGGCACCATCGCGTACGTCGACAAGTACATGGATATGGCGTCCCGTTCGCTGACCTGGGGCACGGAAACCCTCGACTTCCAAGCAGCGTGGACCGCCTTCTACTGGGCATGGTGGATCGCCTGGACCCCATTCGTCGGCATGTTCATCGCCCGCATCTCCCGCGGCCGCACGCTGCGCCAGTTCGTCATCGTCACCATCGTCGTACCGACGACCGTGCTCATCCTCGCGTTCACCATCTTCGGCGGCACCGCCATCTCCTTCAACCGGGACAACATCCCAGGTTTTGACGGCACCAGCTCCACCGAAAGCGTCCTCTACGCCATGTTTGAGCAGCTACCGCTGTACAGCATCACCTCGGTGCTCCTGATCGTCATCCTGTCCATCTTCTTCATCACCTCAGCCGACTCCGCCTCCGTCGTCATGGGCACCATGTCCTCCAAGGGCGACCCCGCGCCGAAGAAACCGATCGTGCTGTTTTGGGGTGCGTGCATGATGGGCATCGCCGTCGTCATGCTCCTGACCGGCGGCGAAGACGCGCTGTCCGGCCTGCAGTCCCTGACGATCCTGTCCGCGCTGCCGTTCTCCGCCATCCTGATCTTTATCGGCGTCGCATTCCTCCGGGACCTGACCACCGACCCACTGGCGATCCGCAACACCTACGCGCGCTCCGCAATGCGCGCCGCCGTCATCAAGGGCCTCGAAGAATACGGCGACGACTTCGAACTCACCGTCAACCAAGCCGACGAAGGCAAAGGCGCCGGCGCCGACTTCGACTCCACCGCCGCCCACGTCACCGACTGGTACCAGCGCACCAACGAGGACGGCGAAAACGTCGGCTACGACTACGAAACCGGCACCTGGGCCGACGGCTACGAAGCCGAAGACTCCGATTCTGATTCTGAGTCCAAGAAGGACTAGTTGGGCGCCGCGCTCAACGGCACAGGCCGTGCCACCAGCGCAAATGACGCCATCAACGCAAATGGTAGTAACAGGATTGTAGTAATCCCGATTTTGGGACCCCCGGGGAGGATTACTACCATCCTGTTACTACCTTTTAGGCTTTACGACCGAGCCTCACCTCATCGATGCAGCATCCCAGGCAGTTTGATCATGCCCGTGTGCAGCCCGAACGCGACAGCACCACCGATCAGGACCGCCAAGAGACCAAGCACGATGCCAACGATACTGCCCGTCGAAGAAGCTGGCGCAGGTTCTACCGTCGGTTTCGCCTGAACAGTGGTTTTCGTTTCGTTGCCCGCAGCATCACGAACCTTCACGACGTCCCCCACGCGCAGCGGCCGAGACAGCCGAAGACTCCACCTCTTTTTGCTATCCGCCTGAACAGGAGTCTCGCCCTGCCCTGTCACTGACACCGTTAACGCCTGGCCTGCATGGTCAGCGTCACCGCGGAGCATTGTCGCTCCCTCAACGACAGCGTCCAAAGTCGGTGCCTTGGTTATCCGCGGGGCGGACGGCTTCGTGGTTACAGTTGTTCGCGGCGTGGCCTCAGACGTCGTAGCTGACGGTTTCGGCTTCGCCGTTGTCGGCGGGGCGGAACTTTCCACACTCGACGGAACCTGCGTGGTTGTCCGCGGGGCGGACGGCTTCGTGGTTACAGTTGTTCGCGGCGTGGCCTCAGACGTCGTAGCTGACGGTTTCGGCTTC
>NZ_JAGPYU010000018.1:0-40377 GCF_024453945.1 Corynebacterium sp. CCUG 61414 | reverse complement strand
AGCATATATTTTCCGCAAACGCGGAGTTCAGAGCATGAAAATCAACGATTCCGGACACACATTTTGTCGCTTAACCCACAAAAGAACCTCCGACACTGCGTCATTTGCAATCCCGGAGGCTCTTTCCTCTTGTGCGCCCGGTGAGACTTGAACTCACACGTCAAAGACACTGGAACCTAAATCCAGCGCGTCTGCCAATTCCGCCACGGGCGCATAAAGCGCCTTTCATCCTACACACTGCACAAGTGGGCACAAACTAGCAGGAAGGACCGGGGCTGCTGCTACCAGGTTGGGGGAGGTGTCCGCCGCGCGGACACGCGATCTGCTCCACCTGTCAGCGGCAAGACATCAAATGTTTCCGCCGCGCGGACACACAACCCCCTTTTCATCTTCCACCCCGCGGACACAGGATCCACTCCCCCGTTGTCCGCCGCGCGGACACGCGATCTGCTCCACCTGTCAGCGGCAAGACGCCAAATGTGTCCACCGCGCGGACACACGCAACCACAGAACAAGTATCGGGGCCGCAAAACTTGTCGGAGGGGGCGTCGATAAGTGTTGTTGCTAGACTGAAGCACTGTGAGCGAGCAAAACAGTTTCCCAGGTGAAGAGGGCGCGCCGAAGCGTCGGCACGTTCGGGTTCGCGCATGGCACGTCGTGTTGCTCATCGCCGCGGTGATTACGTGCTGTCTGCTGGCGTACTGGCAGTGGACTCGCTACCAGTCCGGGACAGGAACGTTCCAGAACCTGGGGTACGCGTTGCAGTGGCCGTTCTTCGGTGCGTTTTTCGTCTACGCCTACAAGGCGGGGTTAAAGATGGAGAACGAAAAGATTGATGCGCTGAACGCATCGGGGTCGATGGATGAGCTCTACGAGGCGGACCTTGCACGCTACGGTGCGGACGGCAGCCGTGATCCGGTGGAGATTGATGAGGATTTCCTGCCGGAGCGTCCTACTCTCGATGTGGAAGAATACAACTCGATGCTCGCACCACGCCGTCGTGGTTCGGCGGAACCAAACAGCGAACCAAACAGCGAGCCGAAGAGCGAACCCAACAGAAAGTGAGAGGCCTGAAAGCATGACCCAGCCGCAGCCAAACGCAGCAGCACCCAAGATTCACCCGGAGCGTCAGCGCCGAGTAAAGCAAGCGCTCACGGCGTTCTCTGTCGCAGCGTGGACAACGGGCATCCTGCTGCTGCTCCTATGCGCGCGCATGATCATGCAGTACCTCCTGCACATAGACGTGTCCATGCTGGAGTGGGTGGCGCGCGTGCACGGCCTGGCGTACATCCTGTTCCTGGTCACATCGCTGAACCTGGGACTGAAAGCCCGTTGGGCTGCGCAGACGTGGGCGGTGACCGCGATTTCTGGCGTCGTCCCCTTCTTGTCTTTCTGGGTGGAGGCGAAGCGCCGCAAGGAGGTCACGCGCACGTTCCAGCTACGCTAGCTGCCCACGCTAGCTACAAAGCGCCGCGATGCGCGGTGCCAGCGCCCGCAACGCCGTCCCACGGTGTGAGCGGGCGTTTTTCTCTTCCGGTGTGAGCTGCGCTGACGAGCGGCCGGGGGTGTCGGCTGGTTGGAAGATCGGGTCGTAGCCGAAGCCGTGCTCGCCCTTCGGCGCTTCGAGCAGGCTACCCTCCCAGCGGCCCTCGGCGGTGAACTCCTCGCCCTGCGGGGTCACGAGCGCGCAGCAAGACACGAACGCCGCGTCACGCAGAGCGATGTCCGCCATCTGCGCGAGCAACAAGTTGTTGTTCGCGGTGTCGGTGTCCTCGGCGCCATGCTGCCCGGTATGCCCAGACCAGCGGGCGGAGAGCACGCCGGGCATCCCGTTGAGCGCGGCGACGGCCAGGCCGGAATCGTCCGCCACGCACGGCAGCCCGGTGGCTGCTACCCCGGCGCGCGCCTTGATCAGCGCGTTTGCTTCGAACGTCAGCCCGTCCTCTTTTGGCTCCGGGTACGGCTCCACCTCGCCGAGGGCGACGAGTTCCACGCCGTCGATACCGCAGTCGTCGAGTACCTGCTGGAGTTCCTTGAGCTTCTTTGCGTTATTGGACGCAACCAGCAACTTCACCGTCATGCGAGCGCGGCCTTCTGTGCCTGGATGAGCTCGTTCAAGCCCTTCTGCGCCACGTCGAGCATCTGGTTGAGCTCCTCGCGGCCGAACAGGCCGTGCTCGCCGGTGCCCTGAATTTCGACGAAGTTATCGCCCTCCTGCATCACTACGTTGAGGTCAACTTCAGCGCGGGAGTCTTCTTCGTACGGCAGGTCGAGGCAAACGCGGCCGTCGATAATCCCTACGGAGACTGCGGCGACTGGCGCGAGCAGCGGCTCACCCGGTACGACACCGCGCTCTTTGAGTACGGAGATGGCGTCCGCAAGCGCGACGTACGCGCCGGTGATGGAGGCGGTGCGGGTGCCGCCGTCGGCTTGGAGGACGTCGCAGTCGAGCTGGATCGTGTTCTCCCCCAGCTGGCGCAGGTCCACCGCGGCGCGCAGCGAACGCCCGACCAGGCGGGAGATTTCGTGGGTGCGGCCCTTCACCTTGCCGCGCATCGATTCGCGTGGCATGCGCTCGTGGGTTGCGGCCGGGAGCATGGAGTATTCGGCGGTCAGCCAGCCTTCGCCGGAGTCTTTCTTGAAGCGCGGCACGCCTTCCTCGATGGAGGCGGTGCACATGACGCGGGTGTTGCCGAACTCTACAAGGACGCTACCTGCCGGGTTCGAGGTAAACGAGCGGGTGATACGCACCGGGCGCATTTCGTCGAGCGCGCGCCCGTCTGCGCGCAGAAAATCAGAAGTTGTCATGCCCTCCAGGGTAACGCACTGCGTTACAGCTCGAAGCAGGCGCCGGGCTCGCCGAGCACCGTCGGCCCACCGAACTCGCGCGCAGCGGCCTCAAGGGTGGCCTGCTGGTCCGCCCACGGCTGGATGTGCACAACCACGAGCTTTTTGACGCCCGCTTCGCGCGCAATCCGCCCCGCCTCTTCACCAGAAAGGTGCATGCCGGGCGCCATCCCCTCGGATGTCGGACCCCAGGCGGCCTCGCAGAGGAAGAGATCCGCGTCGCGGGCCGCCTCGACTAGGTTAGGCGTGACCCCGCTATCGCCCGAGTAGACCAGCGTCGCGCCGGTCTTCTTGCACGTAACCCGCAGCGCGTGCGATTCCTGCGCCGGGTGATCCACCGGGAACGGAGTGACCTGCACGCCATCTATCTCAACCGGGGTGCGAGGGCTCCACGTGTGTACGTCAAAGGTGTCACTGATGTCGTCGACCTCGTCGGCGGTGTTCGCAGTCATTCGGCCAAAGTGTGTCGCGGCGTGGCCTGGGCCGTACAGCTTATGCGCGCTCTCCGCGGGCTTCTCCGGGTGGTAGCGCCGCCATACCAGCAGCGAGGGCACGTCAGAGCAGTGATCCGCGTGCAGGTGCGAAAAAATCAGGTGCGCGTTGGAAGGATCCATTTCTTCGCGCGTTTGCATCGCAGCCAATGCGCCTGGCCCAAAGTCCATCAGTATGTCCGGGTTGCCCGGAGTACTGATCACATAGGACGAGCCGGGATTACCGGGGGCGCCTAAACTCCCTGAACACCCGAGAATGGTCAACTTCATGGAATTACTGTGCCATGAAAACTACGCAATTTCTAACGTTTCCACTAAAAACGCTCAGTTTTGTAGCCATGTCAGTAAAAACCGGCAGCTGTGGCCTAGCTCATGGGGTGGTTTACGGCGTGCACCATCGGCCCAAGGAAGCGCGTCGCGAGGGAGTCAAACACTGCCGGGTCGCCGGTGGACTCGAAAGTCCTCGTTGGCTCCACCTCAGGATCCGCCAGCAAGTCGCGCTCAGTGAGGATGCGGAGCACGTCCTTCGCAGTCTCCTCCGCTGAGGACACGAGTGTGACGTCGTCCCCCACTGCAAGCTGCACGATGCCAGAGAGGAGCGGATAGTGGGTGCAGCCCAGCACCAGCGTATCGACGCCCGCTTCGCGCTGCGGTGCCAAGTACTCCTTGGCAATGCTGAGGATCTCCGGGCCCGACGTCACGCCGCGCTCCACGAACTCGACGAACCGCGGGCAGGCGGTGGCCGTCACCTCCAAATTTGAGTTGAGCGCGAACAGGTCCTGGTATGCCCCGGAGGTGATGGTGCCCTGCGTACCGATGACACCAATTTTGTTATTTCGCGTCGTCGCGATTGCGCGCCGCACCGCTGGTTGAATCACCTCAACAACTGGGATGTCGTAGCGCTCGCGGGCGTCGTGCAAGAATGCGGAAGTGGCCGTGTTGCAGGCGATGACCAGCATCTTGCAGCCGCGGGCGACGAGTTCGTCGGCGATGCGCATTGCGTGTTGGCGCACCTGCGCAATCGGCTGCGGGCCGTACGGGCTGTTCGCGGTATCGCCGATGTAGATCATCGACTCGTTGGGCAGCTGGTCTATGACGGCGCGGGCTACCGTCAGTCCGCCCACGCCAGAGTCGAAAAGACCGATAGGAGCATTGTTCTCGAGCGTTTTCACGTCACATCATCCTAGCCCATAGGGCTGATTCGGATTCTTGCGCTGTTTCTTCTGCGCTTTCTTCATCGCAAGCTCCGGCGGGTCGTCCGAGGTGATGATCATACCCGCCGCCATGCCGCCAATCGCTCCAAAGAGGTGCGCCTGCCAGCTGACACCTTCGACCAGTGGGAGCACACCCCACATCAGACCCGAGTACGTAAACCCGAGGATGACACCAAGCAACACCTGGCCCGCCGACCGGTTGAAGAAGCCGCGCACCAGCAGGTACGCCAGCCAGCCGTAGACCAGGCCCGAGGCACCAATGTGGTTCGTGCCGATCCCACCGAACAACCAGGTTCCGATGCCGCCGATCAGCACCACAAAGGCCGTGACCTCCCAGAACACTCGCTTACCGGAGTACCCCACCAGGAACGCGAAGAGCGCACCCAGTCCGGTGTTGCCGATCAAGTGGTCCAGGTCAGCGTGCAGCAGCGGCGAGGTGAAGATGTGCCAAATACTGGTCAGGTCCAGCGGGTGCACGCCAAAGTTATTCAGCCCTCCGCCGAACACCGCCATGTTCAGGATGTGCACGGCCCAGATAATCGCGATGTAGCCAAGGGCGAACAGCAGCCCGGTTCTGCGCTGCTGCTTGAACTTGCTCTTGCGCTGCGCGGCGGGGTCCATCGCAGGGTCGACGCCAAACGCGGCAAGCTGCTGGTCCGGGTGCGAGAACGGCCGGTCGAAGGGCTTGCCGTAACCCGGCTGCCCAGTCTGGCCGTAGCCCCAGCCTGGCCTCGGTGCGTGTGGAGGTTGCGTCATATGCTTACTCGCCCATCATCGCCTGCAGCAGCGACTCCTGGCAGAACGCCAGCCACTCGATGAGCTGCGCGCGTTGCTGCTCGGCGGCCTCGCCGCCGCGGTCGTCGGCCGAGACGTACAGGCGCATGTCGTTGAGCGCCGCCAGGAACTGGTGCGCCTCCTCTTCCTCGATGGTCACCTCAACGCCACCGGTTGGGCCCAGCGCCTCGTTGACCACCTGCAGGTTGGTCAGCTTCGCCTTGATGATGTCGTTTTCGTGCAAGCTGCGAAGCAGGCCGTTGTCGCCCTCGAACTCCTCGTCCTGCTCCCGCTCAAAGTCCGGCAGCAGGCGCAGGAGCTTCGGGTCCGTCGGCGCCTCCGAATGCCCCACTGAGAGTCCCATCATCTCCGAGAACTCGTCGCGCGGCGCGGACTGCGCCCTAGCGATCAACGCCTCGGACACCGTCGCCGTCAAGTCCCCGATGATCTCGCGCTCGAGGGGGTCAAACAGCGTCGTAAATTTGATGCCTGAGCGCAACAGGCCCTTCTTCTTCCGCCAAGCTTGCATTCGCTACTCTCTCCTTGCCCTGGCCTAGCCGGCCTGCTGCATTGTTGCCCAGAGGCCAGCGGTGTGCAGCTTCTTCACGTCGCCTTCGACCTTGTCTTTTTCACCAGAGGACACCACCGCTTTCCCCTCGGTGTGCACCTGCATCATGAGCTCCTGGGCGCGCTTACGGTCGTAGCCCAAGACGGTTTGGAAAACGTAGGTGACATAGCTCATCAGGTTGACGGGGTCGTCCCACACTATGCACATCCACGGCAGGTTTTCGCTCGTCGCAACCTCGACGTCAATGGCTTCGTCGAGCTCAGGAGACGCCATCGGCGAACTCATCGCTACAATTCCTGTCTTTTTCATGTGCACCACCTTACCTGCTTCAGAAACACGACGCCCGCAAGCATTGTGTGCTAATGCACCCAGCAGCCCCGTCTACGCACTACACTCATCGAACATGACTGAAAACCAGGCCCGCCCCAACTACTCGACGGCATTCCTGACGGACATGTACGAGCTGACCATGCTCGACGCCGCCATCCAAGACGGCACCGCACACAGGCAGTGCGCCTTCGAGGTCTTTACCCGCCGCCTGCCGAATGACCGCCGCTACGGCGTCGTCGCAGGCACCGCCCGAGTTGTCGACGCCATCCAGAACTTCCGTTTCACCGACGCGCAAATCGAGGCGCTCGACTTCCTCTCTGACGAGGCCAAGGAATATCTGCGGGACTACTCGTTCTCCGGCCAGGTCGATGGCTACCGCGAGGGCGATATTTACTTCCCATACTCCCCCATCATGACAGTGCGCGGCACCTTCGCCGAGTGCGTGATCCTGGAGACAGTCATCCTGTCGATCCTCAACGGCGACTCCGCGGTGGCCTCCGCCGCGTCCCGTATGGTCACGGCCGCTGATGGCCGCCCGATCATAGAGATGGGCTCGCGACGCACCAACGAGCAGGCAGCGGTCTCTGCTGCGCGTGCCTCCTACATCGCGGGGTTCGTCGGCACCTCCAACATGGAAGCCTCCTACCGCTACGGTATCCCGGCCTCCGGCACCGCCGCCCACGCGTGGACACTGCTGCACGTCGACGAGGAAGGTCGCCCCGACGAGGTCTCCGCGTTTAAGGCACAGGTCGAAAGTCTGGGCAAGGACACCACCCTGCTCGTCGATACGTACGACATCACTAAAGGCATCGAGCACGCACTCGAGGTCGCGGGCACTGAACTCGGCGCGATCCGCATCGACTCCGGCGACCTGGGCATCGTGTCGCGCCGCGTGCGCGCCCAACTCGACGAGGCCGGCGCGTTCAACACCAAGATCATCGTCTCCTCCGACCTCGACGAATTCGCGATCGCGGGCCTGCGCGGCGACCCTGTCGACGGCTTCGGCGTCGGCACCTCGGTGGTCACCGGCTCCGGCGCACCGACGGCCACGCTGGTGTACAAGCTTGTAGAGGTCGACGGCCACCCCGTGGCCAAGCGTTCCTCCGGGAAGCGCACCTACGGCGGCGCCAAACTGGCCAAGCGCGCCTACCGCGCCTCCGGTGTCGCGGTGGCGGAGCTCATCTACCCGCTGCGCGCGGAAATCGATACGAAGCCAGCCCTCGAGTACCGTGACCTGGTGGTACCGCTGATTCGGGGCGGAGCAGTCGTCGACAAGCATGACGAGCTCGAGGCCGCCCGCGAGCTGCACAATACCGCTCGCACCACCCTGCCGTGGGAGGGCCTGGCGCTGGCGAAGGGCGACGCGGCGATCCCGACGCGCTTCGTCGGCTTCCCTGAGCCCACCGAGTAGGTAGACTTTCCCGACGTGAGTGACCAGCCTTTCGCCCAAACGACCGAAGACCTCCTCGCGGCCGCCGTCGCCGCCCTCGGTGGCGCAGAGCGCCCTGGGCAGGTCGCGATGGCGAAGGCCGTCACCAAAGCGATCGATGCCGGACGCCACCTCGCCGTGCAGGCTGGCACTGGCACCGGCAAGTCGCTCGCCTACCTCATCCCCGCGATTCGGCACGCGCAGCAGTCGGACAGCACCGTCGTCGTATCGACGGCCACCATCGCGCTGCAACGCCAGCTCGTCGAGCGCGACCTGCCCCGGCTCGCCGACGCCCTCGAGCTGCTTTTGGAGCGCCGCCCGACGTTCGCCATCCAGAAGGGCCGCAACAACTACGTTTGCCTGCACAAAATCGGGCTAGACGAGGAGACGCCGGAGGCGCTCATCGAGGAAGACGACATTTCCTGGCTGGGCAAACACGTCAAGCGCGTCGCCGAGTGGGCACAGGACACCGAGACCGGCGACCGCGACGACCTCGAACCCGGCGTACCCGATTTGGCGTGGCGCCAGGTGTCCGTTACTTCCAACGAGTGCCTGGGAGCGAGCCGCTGCCCGCACGGCGACGAATGCTTCGCCGAGCTCGCACGCGAGAAAACCCGCTCCGTCGACGTGGTGGTAACTAACCATGCGCTGCTAGCTATCGACGCCCTCGCAGACGTTGACGTACTGCCGGAGCACGACGTCGTCATCATCGACGAGGCCCACGAGCTCGACGGGCGCATCACCTCCGTAGCAACCAACGAGCTCTCCGCCCGCGCGCTGACGCTCGCTGCCCGGCGTGCGGGCAAGCTCGGTGCGGATAAGGCGATCCTCGAAGACGTCGCCGACGACTTCAGCGCGGCGCTCGCTCTGGAGGAGCCCGGCCGCTGGGAACGCATCTCCGATCCCGCGCGCGGCGCCTTCACCGGTGTCCGCGATGCACTGTGGCGCACGCGCAACGCCATCGCGGACGCCCCCGAGGGCGAGGCCGCGAACGACCCGGAAACCGCCGCCGAGCGCGGCAACCTCAAGAACCACCTCGAGGACTTGCACGACGCCACCGTCCGCATCCTCGAAGTTTTCGACGAGGACGACCCAGCCAAGCACTACGACGTGGTGTGGCTGACACGCTCCGACAAGTACGACGACTCCGTGGCCGTCGCGCCACTCTCCGTCGCCGCCCTGCTGCGGGAGAAGCTCTTCGGCGAACACACCGTGGTGCTCACCTCCGCCACGTTGACGGTCGGCGGGAACTTCAACGCCATGGCGGCCTCCTGGGGTCTTCCGGACAAGACATGGGACAGCCTCGACGCCGGCACCCCCTTCGACCCGGCGAAGTCCGGCATCCTCTACACCGCCAAGCACCTGCCTGCACCTGGACGCGACGGCCTGTCGGACGCGACGCTCGACGAGATCGCCGAGCTCATCACCGCCGCTGGCGGCCGGACGCTCGGTTTGTTCTCTTCGCGCCGCGCCGCCCAGCAGGCCGCGGAAGCGATGCGCACACGCCTCCCCTTCGACATCATGTTGCAGGGCGAAGACTCCACCGGCGCGCTCGTGGACAAGTTCGCCCGCAACGAGAACAGCTGCCTGTTCGGCACGCTGACCCTCTGGCAGGGTGTCGACGTCCCCGGCCGCTCACTGTCCCTCGTCATCATCGACCGCATCCCGTTCCCCCGCCCCGACGATCCGCTGTTGCAGGCACGTGCCAACGCCGCGGATGCTGCCGGGCGCTCCGGGTTCATGGAGGTCTCCGCGACCCACGCCGCCCTCCTCATGGCGCAGGGAGCGGGCCGCCTGCTGCGCTCGGTCAGTGACCGCGGCGTCGTCGCTGTGCTCGATAACCGCTTAGTCACGAAGCGCTACGGCTCATTCCTGCGCCGCAGCCTCCCAGCCTTCTGGGAGACCACCAACCCCGATACCGTCAGAGGCGCGCTGCAACGCTTAGTGGCGGCTCGCTAAACGCCAGCGCCGTCACCGAGCCTGGCGCGACCTCCGTGAACCCTGCGTCGGCGACCACCACGCCGTCGTGTTCGCGCGCGTACGCCAAGCACTCCGCAAACACGCCGCTGTCCGCCTCGCGGACACTCAGCGGGAAGCCGTCCTCGGCCCACGCCTGCACCCACTCGAGCGGGCGCTGCGCAGCAAGCAGCATTGAGGCATGCCCCACCTGTGCGGCCGCCTTCCCCGCAGACATCTCGAGCCCAGCATCCACCACAATCACAGGTGTCGACGCCCCCACCTGCCCCTCCACTGTCTCCATCGGCAGGTCCGTCCCCTTGATCTGCAGCTTCGATACCTCGTGTGGCACGTCGCACACCGCGGATGGCACAAACGCCCGCACCGACCCGACCGTCACCCCGGGCACCTCCTGCACATCCAACCACGCCTTGTTTCGCGCCCGTCGAGTCACCTTGCGGATGCGGTGGTCGTACCAGCGCTGCAGGTGCTCCCGCCACGGCCCGGGCTCGCCCGCTTGTTCCGCGAGGCAGACGGCGACGGTGGCGCGGGCGGCGTCGACTAGCACCGCGTTGCGTGGTGGCGGGTCCTGCTTCGGCAGGTTGATCACCAGCTGCATCGCCTGCACCGTCTCCGGGTCGCGCGGGTCCTCGGTGCGCTGCCGGTAGTCAGCGCTGGTGCGCTCGTGCAGGAGCTGCCAAGCTAACTGTCTGCTCATGCTTCGCGGCTTGTCAGCGCTACGCGGCCGTCGATGCCCTGGCGCTCATTCGAGTCGTCGATCTCGTCGCGCGGGATGCCGATCATGTAGAGCACCTCATCCAGGAATGGGTGGTTCACCGACGCGTCCGCGATCTCCTTCAACGCCGGCTTCGCATTAAACGCAATGCCCAAGCCTGCGACCGACAGCATGTCAATGTCGTTCGCGCCATCGCCCACCGCAATCGTCTGGTCCATGCGCAGCCCACTGTCCTGCGCAAACTCGCGCAGGAACTCCGCCTTCGCCTGGCGGTCCACCACCTTGCCGATCACCCGACCCGTCAGTTTGCCGTCTTCAATCTCGAGCGTGTTCGCGCGCACGTAGTCGAGCTCCAGTTCTTCAGCCAGCCCCTCCAGCACCTGGATGAACCCGCCAGAGACCACCGCGGTGCGGTACCCCATCGAGTTCAACGTGCGAATCGTGGTCCTCGCTCCAGGCGTGAGCACAATGTCCTTCGCCACCTGCTCAATCACCGACGCGTCGAGCCCCGCCAGTGCCTTCACTCGCTCGCGCAGCGACTCCTCAAAGTCCAATTCGCCCCGCATCGCGCGCTCAGTCACAGCAGCGACCTCCGCCTCACGTCCCGCGTGCGCAGCCAGCATCTCGATAACCTCGCCAGTAATCAACGTCGAATCACAGTCGAAACACACCAGGCGCTTCATCCTGCGGTGCAGGCCCGCGTGCTCCATCGCGAGATCAATCCCCAGCTCTGCGGAGATCTCCGCGAGCTTCTTACGGATCTCCTGCCCGTCACCCGGCGAGTAATTCGGGATCGTAATGCACAGCTCCAGGCCTGTCACCGGGTACTGCGCAATGCCGCGAATCGTGTCGATGTTTGCACCTACCGACGCCAACTCCGTCCCCAGCCGTGAAACCGCCTCAGCCGTAACCGGGTTGCCAAGGACCACCACCACGTGCGTGGAACGCGGGCGCTGGTCCGAGCGGGCGGAGACATCCGTCTCGATGGTGACACGCTGACCATAGTCCCACAGCGCGACGCGCAGCTCACGCTCGATATCCACCAAGTCGTTTGGGTCCATGCCCACGAAGGCTGCCAGCATCAGGCGCCCTCGGAAGTCCGTCTGCTCCACGTCGAGCAGCTGGACATTGTGGCGCGACAGGGTTGTGAAAAACGAACCCGAAACGCCCGGGCGGTCTGGGCCCGACGCGGTGATAACCGCAGGCTTGAGACCTGCTTGCAGCTCTACCTCAAACGCCGTCATTGGTGGTGTACTCCTTCGTGTTACTGGCTGACTGTGATGAGGGTAGCACCTTTTGACAACACAAAACCCCTCATCGGAGAACCGATGAGGGGTGTGATCTGTCAGGATGAGGGGTTCACCATCTGGTTACTTCCCGGAGTTCGTGCCCTTCCACGTTGCTGGGGTATCAGCCTTGTGGTTGCTGTGAGCCTCGCGGCGCAGCTGCTCCACCATGTGCGGGTAGTGCAGCTCGAACGCAGGACGCTCGGAGCGGATACGTGGCAGCGCGGTGAAGTTGTGGCGCGGTGGCGGGCAGGAGGTTGCCCACTCGAGCGAGTTGCCGTAGCCCCATGGGTCATCCACGGTGACAATCTCGCCGTAACGCCAGGACTTGATGACGTTCCAGATGAACGGCAGCATACCGATGCCCAGGATGAAGGAACCGACCGTGGAGATCTGGTTCAGCAGCGTGAAGCCGTCGGTATCCAGGTAGTCAGCGTAGCGGCGTGGCATGCCCATGTTGCCCAGCCAGTGCTGGACCAGGAAGGTCATGTTGAAGCCGATGAACGTGAACCAGAAGTGGATCTTGCCCAGGCGCTCGTCCAGCATGCGGCCGGTCATCTTCGGGAACCAGAAGTAGACACCAGCGATTGCGGAGAACACCACGGTACCGAACAGGGTGTAGTGGAAGTGCGCAACCACGAAGTAGGAGTCATGCAGCTGGAAGTCCAGCGGTGGCGAAGCCAGCATAATACCGGTCAGACCACCGAAGAGGAACGTGAACAGGAAGCCCATCGCCCACAGCATCGGGGTCTCGAAGGTGATGTGTCCGTTCCACATCGTGCCCACCCAGTTGAAGAACTTCACGCCGGTTGGGACGGAAATCAGGAAGGTCATGAAGGAGAAGAACGGAAGCAGGACGGCACCGGTTGCAAACATGTGGTGCGCCCACACAGCCATCGACAGGCCAGCAATCGCGAGCGTTGCAAAGATCAGGCCGATGTAGCCAAACATTGGCTTACGGGAGAAGACCGGGATGATCTCGGAGATGATACCGAAGAACGGCAACGCCAGGACGTACACCTCAGGGTGTCCGAAGAACCAGAACAGGTGCTGCCACAGGATTGCGCCACCGTTTGCAGTGTCGTAGATGTGGCCGCCCAGCAGGCGGTCGTACAGCACGCCCAGTGCAGCAGCGAGCAGCAGCGGGAAGATCATCAGCGCGATGATCGAGGTGACGAACACGGTCCAGGTGAACGCTGGCATACGGAACATCGTCATGCCTGGCGCACGCATGGTGAGCACGGTGGTCAGCATGTTGATCGCGGATGCGACGGTACCGATACCGGTTGCGCCCACACCGACGATCCACAGGTTCGCGGATACGGATGGGGTGTGCGTTGCGTCAGCAAGCGGCATGTACATGGTCCAGCCGAAGTCAGCCGCACCACCCGGGGTCAAGAACCCAGCCAGCATCGCGAAAACACCGACGGACGTAATCCAGAAGCCGAACGCGTTCAGACGTGGGAACGCCACATCCGGCGCGCCGATCTGCAGCGGCAGGACATAGTTAGCGAAACCCCACACAACTGGCGTACCGAACGCAAGCAGCATCACGGTGCCGTGCATGGTAAACAGCTGGTTGAACTGCTCGTTGGACAGGAACTGCAGGCCCGGGCTGAACAACTCAGCACGGATCAGCAGAGCCATCAAGCCACCAACGAAGAACCAGATGAAGGACATGATGATGTACATGATGCCCAGCTCTTTGTGGTCTGTCGTGGTGAGCTGCTTATAAATCTGAGAGCCAATCCGGCCATTGCCAGTTGGCTCCGGACGTGTCGACTGGACTTTAGTCTCCAGCCTTGGCGCCACAGCGGTCATTCGTTCCTCCTGACTGTAACTTTCGGACACAAAACGGGTACACGAAAGCTAATTGTGATACCGCATCATCTTAAGTGACGCGCCCATACATTTGCCAGCCTTTCTTGGCCTCCCCCCAATATCCACCTCGCACCTCAGCCAAGGCCTGACAACAGCCACCATGAGCTACCTGCCGAAACACCAACAGTCACAGCAGCCACCAAACGCATAGCACAAGCCAGTACGCTCGCAACGTTTCGAAACTCCCCCACACACGTCCCCCGTTTAGTATCAACCCAAAGTTTGGGCATGTTGACGCCCGAAAGCGAAAAACGTGCCACCGCAAACTGCTGCGGTGGCACGAAGTGGCGTCGAAAAGCACTCAGCTGACAGGGTTAGAAGTCCCAGTCATCGTCCTCGGTCTCCTCGGCCTTGCCAATGACGTACGAGGAACCCGAGCCAGAGAAGAAGTCGTGATTCTCATCAGCGTTTGGCGATAGCGACGCCAGGATCGCCGGCGAAACGCGAGCCTCATCGACCGGGAAAAGTCCCTCGTAGCCCAGGTTATTGAGGGCCTTGTTCGCGTTGTAGCGCAGGAATCGCTTCACATCCTCGGTCCAGCCCAGCGGATCGTAGATGTCTTCCGTGTACTGGATCTCGTTCTCGTACAGGTCGTAGAGGATGTCGAAGGCGTACTCCTTGAGTTCCTCCTGACGCTCCGGCGACTCGTCGCGCAGGCCGACCTGGTACTTGTACCCGATGTAGTAGCCGTGCACCGCCTCGTCGCGAATGATGAGGCGGATAATGTCCGCGGTGTTCGTCAGCTTCGAGTGCACCGCCCAGTTCAAAGGCAGGTAGAAGCCCGAGTAGAAGAGGAAGGACTCCAGCATGACGGAGGCGACCTTCTTCTTCATTGGGTCGTCGCCACGGTAGTAGGACTCTACAATCTTAGCCTTGCGCTGCACCTCTTTGTTTTCTTCTGTCCAGCGGAACGCCTCATTAATCTGCGGGGTGGACGCCAGCGTCATGAAAATGTTCGAGTAGGACTTCGCGTGCACCGACTCCATGAACGCAATATTCGTATAGACGGCCTCTTCGTGCAGCGTCTTCGCGTCCGGCAGCAGAGATACCGCACCGACGGTGCCCTGCAGCGTATCCAGTAGCGTCAGGTTTGCGAACACGCGCATCGTGGAAAGCTGCTCATCATCAGTCAGCGTGTTCCAGCTCGGAATGTCATTCGAAACAGGAATCTTTTCTGGGAGCCAGAAGTTACCCGTGAGGCGGTCCCAGACCTCGAGGTCCTTCTCATCAGGGATTTCGTTCCAGTTAATCGCCTTCATCGGCTCCTTATGAGCCTGCAGGTAGCCAAGATACTCTTCAGTCATGGCGCCCATCTTAGCGCAAGCGCCTCTACGCAGCGGCGCCGGTTGCGATTGTCCGCGCGGCGGACACTTGGCGGGGGTACATTCCGGACAGCCGACTTTGACTTTCGCCAAACGCGACCAGTTCCCTACAGCGCTTTCTCCTTAGGATTCACCCCCTCCTACCCCCACCCATGCCCGACTCGTTGCGTTGTAGTTCACAGCCGGGGTTATGCTGATTAATAGTCTCAATTCAAACTCTCCGATACGAGAAAAAGGATGAATAGCATGCCTCTCACCCTCGATCCTGCCGAATCCGCCGAAGGACCTCTTCTGACCAAGGTGCTCGACGAGCTTGGGGGCGAGATTGTATCGGGGACAATGGCGCCGGGAGAGCGCTTTACGCTCCAGGATCTTTCCAGCCGGTTTGGGATTTCGCGCACAGTCGCGCGTGAGGCAATGCGCGCGCTGGAGCAGCTCGGGCTTGTGAGCTCCTCTCGCAGAGTCGGCATTAAGGTGCTGCCGGAAGAACACTGGGCTGTCTTTGATCAGGCCGTGATCCGCTGGCGTCTCAGCAGCGAAGCCCACCGGGCGAAGCAGATCGTGTCACTCGACCAGTTGCGCAAGGCAGTCGAGCCAGTCGCAGCAGCGCTCGCAGCAACGAACGCAACGAAGGAACAAGCACAGGAGCTCAAGGCGCTCGCTAAGCAGCTCATGGAGCTCTCCGAAGCCGGCGAAGGCAACACGGAAGCGTTCCTCGAGGCGGATAAACGTTTTCACACCTTAATATTGGAGAGCTCTGGCAACGAGATGTTCCGCACCCTTGCCCTCCCAATTCTGTACGTGCTTGAAGGGCGCACCCGCTACGGCATCATGCCGAACGACCCACACCTTGATGCAATGGCATACCACCTGAAAGTGGCAGAAGCCATCCAATCCGGCGACTCAACAGGAGCAGAAAACGCATCCTGGAGCCTTCTGCGCGGAGTGGACGGCTTCGTCGAGTTCTAAGCCAGCACTGTTCTCAACCAGCGCTTACAGCATGCAGGATACGCAGCCCTCGATCTCTGTGCCCTCCAGGGCCATCTGGCGCAGGCGGATGTAGTACAGGGACTTAATTCCCTTGCGCCATGCGTAGATCTGCGCGCGGTTCAGGTCGCGCGTCGTCACCGTGTCCTTGAAGAACAGGGTCAGCGACAGGCCCTGGTCGACGTATTTCGTAGCGACAGCGTAGGTGTCGACGATCTTCTCGAAGCCGATCTCGTAGGCGTCGTCGAAGTACTCGGTGTTGTCGTTGTTCAGGTGAGGCGCCGGGTAGTAGACGCGACCGATCTTGCCTTCCTTACGGATCTCAATCTTCGACGCGATCGGGTGGATCGAGGAGGTTGAGTTGTTGATGTAAGAAATCGAGCCGGTCGGCGGGATTGCCTGCAGGTAGCGGTTGTAGATGCCGTCGCGAGCGACCGCTTCTTTCAGTGCTGCCCATTCTTCGGCCGTCGGCACTGCAATCGTCGACTTTTCGAACAGCGCCTTGACCTTCTCCGTCTTCGGCTGGAAATCCTCCGGGTTGTAGCGGTCGAAGAACTCGCCGGTGGCGTACTCGGAGCGCTCGAAGTCTTCGAACTTCTTGCCCGTCTCCACTGCGATCTTGTGCGATGCCTTGATGCACTCGTACATCACGGCCGCGAAGTAGGCGTTCGTGAAGTCGAGGCCTTCCTCTGAGCCGTAGTGGATGTGCTCGCGGCCAAGGAATCCGTGCAGGTTCATCTGGCCCAGGCCGATGGCGTGGGAGGCGTCGTTACCCTCACGGATCGACGGCACCGAGTCAATCGACGTCTTGTCCGCCACCGCCGTAAGACCGCGGATTGCGGTCTCGACGGTGCGGGAGAAGTCGTCGGAATCCATCGCCATCGCAATGTTCAAGGAGCCAAGGTTGCAGGAAATATCGTGGCCGACCTTCGCGTACGTCAGGTCAGCGTTGAGCTCCGACGGGGAATTGACCTGCAGGATCTCGGAGCACAAGTTGGACATGTTAATGCGGCCAGTCTTGACCGGGTTCGCTCGGTTCGCGGTGTCCTCGAACATGATGTACGGGTAGCCGGACTCGAACTGGATCTCCGCCAGCGTCTGGAAGAACTGACGCGCATTAATCTTCGACTTGTGGATGCGCGGGTCTTCCACCATCTCTTCGTACTTCTCGGTGACGGAGATGTCGGCGAACGGAACGCCGTAGACGCGCTCGACGTCGTACGGCGAGAACAGGTACATGTCGTCGTTACGCTTCGCCAGCTCAAAGGTGATGTCTGGGACGACGACGCCCAGCGAGAGCGTTTTAATACGAATCTTCTCGTCAGCGTTTTCGCGCTTGGTGTCCAGGAACTTCATGATGTCAGGGTGGTGCGCGTTGAGATACACAGCACCTGCGCCCTGGCGTGCGCCGAGCTGGTTTGCGTAGGAGAAGGAGTCCTCCAGCAGCTTCATCACTGGAATCACACCAGACGACTGGTTCTCGATGTGCTTAATGGGCGCGCCGGCCTCACGAATGTTCGACAGCAGCAACGCTACGCCGCCGCCGCGCTTCGACAGCTGCAACGAGGAGTTAATCGCACGGCCGATGGACTCCATATTGTCCTCGATGCGCAGCAGGAAGCAAGACACGAGCTCGCCGCGCTGCGCCTTGCCTGCGTTGAGGAATGTCGGCGTCGCTGGCTGGAAGCGGCCCGTCATGATCTCGTCGACCAGTGCGGATGCTACCTCTTCCCTGCCGTCAGCGAGGAAGAGCGCGGTCATCGCCACGCGGTCCTCGAAGCGCTCGAGGTAACGGCGACCGTCGAATGTCTTCAGCGTGTAGGAGGTGTAGTACTTGTACGCGCCCAGGAAGGACTTGAAGCGGAACTTAAAGGCATACGCACGCTTGAACGTGTCCTTCACGAACTCCCAGTCATATGCCTCAATAACCTCGGGCTCGTAGTACTTGTTGTCCACCAGGTACTTCATCTTCTCTTCGAGGTCGTGGAAGTACACCGTGTTCTGGTTCACGTGCTGCAGGAAGAACTGATTCGCAGCCTCGCGGTCCTTATCGAACTGGATCTGGCCGTTTTCGTCGTACAGGTTCAGTAGCGCGTTGAGCGTGTGGTAGTCCAGCTTGTCAGCCTCGTTGACTGGCTCCGGCACATTCTTGCCATGAATAGGGTTCGTAGACACAGATATCCTCTTGATGGTTCAGCGTTGATTAACGATCGGCGTTACGGTATTTATTTGTATATTTCTCGCGCAGTTGCGCTAAGCGTTGTGCGTTTTCCTGCCCCGGCAGCTGCCCAACCGACTCTAGCGCGTCTTCCTGCTCGGGGGTCAGCGGCAGCAAACCGAGGCGGTCGGCGTGCTCGATCAGCTGGTTGCGCACGCGAAGCACGTCGTCATCAGTACCCAGCAGCTCAAAGCGGAAAAGGTACGGGACGTTGCACTTCTCCGATATTACGTCACCAGCCAGGCCGTAGTCCGTGCCAAAGTTGGAGTTGCCAGACGCGATGACGCCACGGATATAGCTGCGGTTGTGTTCGTCATTCAAAAACTTGATGACCTGCGGCGGGACAGGTTTGGTGTTCACGTGCGTCATCGATACGCCCCCGCCATAGGTCGGGCAGATGAGGACGTAGGGCTCGTCGATAATTGGTGCTGGGTCCGTGCGCCGCAACGGAATACGCTGTGCCGGAAGCCTCACCTTATCGACGAACCGCTTCGTCGTCTCTGTCAACGACGAGAAGTACACGATCAACATGTTGGATGCCCTCTACATAAAAAGAGCCGCCAATGTGTAAAACACTAGCGGCGTGAGACGTCGGAAGAGTTAAGCCGCAGCCAGGCCACGGATGCGCTCCGGGCGGAACCCAGACCAGTGCTCGCCGTTTACCTCAACGACTGGTGCCTGGAGGTAGCCGAGCGCGAGGACGTAGTCACGCGCTTCGTCGTCGACGGAGATATCTACGAGGTCGTACTCCAGCCCTGCTTTTTCGAGTGCTTTGGTAGTTGCTTTGCACTGCATGCACGCCGGCTTGGTGTAAACGGTAATAGACATAACCTGTGGGCTCTCTCTCTACATAAAATGAAGACTATTTCGGGAGTTTTCCCCGCGCCGTCTTGATCGGCGCTACAAGAGAAGACACTATACCTTGGGTGATATTTCTGCAAGTGATACTACATATAGTAGTTACACGCGTGGTATTCCCAGCACGGCTCCCACCGCGGGTCCACATGTAGCCTAGACTATGAAAAATCACTTCCGATGACCTGAAAGCCCACCAATGTTTCGCTCCCACCCCAGCCCGCAGCAACGCTACAGCCACATGGCACGGCGCGCCGCGAGCGAGGTCATTGGCAGCTATTCGACGAGCTTCGGCGCCGCCACGCGACTACTTCCCGAGCCGCAGCGAACCGACATCCGCAACCTCTACGCGGTGGTGCGCATCGCCGACGAAATTGTGGACGGCGCCACCCCCTCCCCCGAGCGCGCGGCAGCCCTCAAGGACTACGAGCAGCGCGTCCGCAGCGCCACAGCAACCACGTTCCACACCGACCCGATCCTGCACGCCTTCGCCGATACCGCTCGCCGCTGCAACTTCGATGACGCCCACCTCGCTGCGTTCTTCACCTCGATGCGCCACGACGTAACCGGCGAGGCGCACACGGAGGAGTCCGTCGAGCGATACATCTACGGCTCCGCCGAGGTCATCGGTTTGCTGTGCGTGGATGTCTTCTTCGGGGGCCGACGCCCTCCCCAGGCCGAGTACAGCAAGCTGCAGGAAGGTGCGCGGGCGCTGGGGGCCGCGTTTCAGAAGGTGAACTTCCTGCGCGACTACGCCGACGACACCAACCGGCTCGCCCGTAACTACTTCCCGCAAGCTTCTTACCCGCTAACCAAGGCCGGCCGAGACGCGATCATCGCGGACATCCGCCACGACTTCGACGCCGCGTGGTCCGCCATCCCCGCGCTGCCCAAGCGCTGCGGTGTCGCCGTCGCGGTAGCGGCGAACCTGTTCGAAGCGCTCACCGACTTGCTCGCGGACACGCCACCAGAAGCCATCCTCACCCAACGAGTCCGGGTGTCCGCGCCGCGGAAAGCAGCGATCATCGCGCGGACAGCGGCGACGGGAAGGAGGCTGCAGTGACGGAGCGCGTTGTCATCATCGGCGGGGGAATCGCAGGCCTGGCAACAGCGTGCCTGCTGGCGAAGCGAGGTGCGGCGGTGGTGGTCGTCGAAAAAAATGGACACCTCGGCGGGCGCGCGGACGAGTTGCGCATCGACGGCTTCCGCTTCGAGACCGGCCCCTCCTGGTACCTCATGCCCGAGGCCTACGACCACTTCTTCGAGCTCATGGGCACCTCCACCGCGGCCGAACTCGACCTCCAGCTGCTCGACCCCGGCTACCGCATCTACCCCGAACACCACCCGCTTCTCGACGTTCCCTTCGGTACCGACGCCGTCGCCGACCTCTTCGAATCCCTCGAGCCCGGCGCGGGCGACGTGCTGCGCGACTACCTCGCCAGCGCCGCCGATGTCTACAACATCGCGCTCGACCGCTTCCTCTACACCACGTTCAGTTCGCTGCGGCCGTTCCTGCACCGCGACGTCGTCTCCCGCGCATTCACCCTCGCGGTGTTGCTGCTCCAGCCGCTGCAGCGCTACGTGGACAAGCGTTTCCGCGACCCGCGCCTGCGCCAGATCCTGCAGTACCCGGCGGTGTTCCTGTCCTCACAGCCGCGCGACACCCCGAGCCTGTACCACCTGATGAGCCACACCGACCTGACTCTCGGCGTGCGCTACCCACAAGGCGGATTCAGCGGCATCGTCACCGCGCTCGAGCGGCTCGCCCGCGCGCACGGCGTCGAAATCCTGCTTGAGCACGAGGCCACCAGCATCGAAGTTATCGACGGCTCCACCACCGGCATCCACGTGCTCAGCGACAGCGGAGAACGCTTCCTACCCGCCGACGTCGTCGTCGCCGCCGGAGACCTGCACCACACCGAGACTTCGTTGCTCCCCGCGTCTGCTCGCACCTATTCCGAGGCGCACTTTAAGCACCACAACCCAGGTGTGAGCTGCGTACTCGCGCTCATTGGTGTGCGCGGTGCGCTGCCGGAACTGCTTCACCACACGCTGTTCTTCTCCGAGGAGTGGGGCGAAGACTTCGACGCCGTGTTCCCTGCTGACAGCAGCGGCTCGCGCGACGCATCGCGCTCGATCTACGTGTGCAAGCCCTCCGCCACGGACCCAACCGTCGCCCCTTCCGGATGCGAGAATCTATTCGTGCTCATCCCCGTTGCTGCCGACCCGTCGATCGGTCACGGGGACGCGTACGGCGCTGCAGAGTCCCCGCGCGTCGCCGCCATCGTTGACGCGACACTGGACCTCATCGTCGCACGCACTGGTGTCGCTGACCTGCGGGAACGGGTCGTCGTGAAGCGAACTATCGGCCCCGCCGACTTCGCCGGACGCTACTACTCCTTCGCAGGTGGCGCCATCGGGCCTGCACATACCCTGCGGCAATCCGCGTTCTTCCGCGGTCGCAACATTTCCGCCAAAGTGGACAACCTGTACTACGCCGGGCAAACCACCGTTCCTGGCGTCGGTGTGCCCATGTGCCTCATCTCTGCCGAGAACGTGGTCAAGCGCATGCTCGGACTTCGTGACGCATCTCCTATACCAAAACTGTGAGAAGCTCGTGAAGATTCTGTACATTTAATTCATGCGAAGCCTTCGACCTGGTAAGACGCTTATCGCCCTTTTCACAGCCTTCGCGATGAGCGCCACTGTCATTTCCCCGCCCGACGCCACAGCCCAGACCACGAGCCAGTGGGTGCCCGATCAGCATGAGGAGCTGTTCGAACAGCGGGACAAACTTCTGTACTCGGAGGATGGCTCCGATTACATCTGCCAAGTTGCCCACATCGCCGACGGGCGCGTGTACACCGATGCGCTTTGCGGCGAAGGGCATTTCTTGTACTACCGCGACTCCGAGGGCTCCATACACTACTTCGAGGACAGGCAGACCGATTTTTCTCGCAACAAAGATCTCTTCCTGAATCGCTTCGCTTCCTACGCGATCCCGGACTCGCTGCTTCCACAAGTCGGTGAGTCAGCTGAGCCAATTCTCGGTTCGTACCTCTCGGCCGGGGATACCGTGACCGTTCACGGCCCACGGGAAGACTACGATGCAACGATTGAGAACACCACCGATGGTTTCCTGGCGATTACGCTTCCGAGCCATGCGTATTTGACACATGGCGCCCCAGTTTCAGTCGGCGGCCACTACCTTGGGATGTATGAGGACGTCTTTGACAACGACGACCACAGACAGGGACTCGTCCTCCTCGCAGACCCAGAAGTTCCTCCGACAAGCGAACCGAACAAAGTGGCGTTACTCCTCGAGCGTGAATCCATGCTGTCATATGCTCCGGGCGAAGTAAGCACGATTAACCAAGGTGACAAGATTTTTAACAACGGTCATCGTTGCACCGTCGGATACATCGATAAGTCCAACAGCCGTATTTTCTTAGCTGGTCACTGCAGCGATGGCGGCCCTCTCTACTTCACCGACACACAAAAAAGGAACTATTACCTGGGCACGATGGTGACTGAGTTCGACTTCGAGGGAAGTCTCACCAACAGCACCATGAGCAAAGACTGGGGCTATATCGATATCCCCGAAAACCGCTCGGCATTGCTCGGGGAGAATCGCTACTCCTCCGACAGCGTTCTCCTACCGTCGATGCTTCGCGTCGGACAGATGGTGTACGGCTTCGGTCAAACAACCGGCCACGTGATGGAGAACTACGTCATGGGCGTGATTAATAACGTCATCCTCCTCACACAACAAAATCCGATGCATGAGGGAGATTCCGGTGGGCCGAACTGGATCGTCGATGACGAAGGCAAAAAACACTTTATCGGGGTCAACTCCGGGAGTGACGATGTCCCAGAAGGTCAAGCCCACAAATACGGTATTGCTGTCGGATGGGAAGAAACTCCAACTAGCGACGAGTACGTCAACTACTCGGGCCTCGCGATGCAACAGTGGGACGCTTACCAAAAGGCACAGGACGAGGCCGAGAACCCCGTCGCGGTCAACCAAGGCGACACCGTGGGGCTCGACGACAATGATCGCGACCTCTTCCTCGACCAGGAGTGCACAGCGAAATACATCGATCACGTCCACCAGCGGATCTACACCAGTCCCGCGTGCACCGGGCCGGGCGGCGCGCGCGGAGTTTCTACGACATACGGGTGGCCCAAGCACTGGGCACTGGCCGAAATCGGTAGCTTCTATGATGCGCAGCTCCCCTACATCCAGGCCCCAAATGGCACACGGTTGGGCGAAAACCCTGGTGCTCCTGGAGCGCTCCTATCGACCGGCCAGGTACACCTGGGTGACGCAGCTAGCGTTGACTGGCGTTCATTGACGGTGGCAGGCACAGTCGGCGACGCGATCCTGCTTCTCCCCTATGGCGATTTCGCTCCAGAGATCAACACACCAGTTACCATCGGAGACGACGTTGCAGGCCTCGTTTCCGGGATCTACTCCGACGAGAACGGCAACGTGAAAGGCATTGAAGTTCAAAGCCTTCTCGAGACTAATCCGATTGAGCTTCCAGAGGGCTGGCAGGAAGACCTTCTCTACGAGTACGTGAAGGCAACTGACGAGACCGCTCCCGTGATTGTGGACGTCGAAAAGAAAGAATTCGACTCCGATGCCGAGATTGAACCCTTCGAATTCACCATCACGGACGAGTACAACGAGCTGACTGTCGAGGTAACCGACCTGCCAGAAGGTCTGTATGCGGACATTCAGTACGACGAGCCACGGCTCCGCGCCACCGTCACTGTTCGAGGGACACCGACGAAGCCTGGTTGGCAATACGCGAATGTAACAGCGCGAGATGCCCTCGGGAACGGGACCTCACGCAACCTCGAATTCTGGATTGCCGACGCCACTGCGCCCGTCATCGATACCACTCCGTTGATCTTGGAGGCCGGCGAGTACGCCGACCTTGAGATTCCAGTAACCGACAACAGCGGCTATTCCCCCAACGTGACAGTCAGCGCTCTCCCCGATGACCTCACGTCATATGAGGGACACATTCACGGGCAGACCAACGCAGTCGGAACGCACGACATCCACGTAACCGCCACGGACCCCGCCGGCAATAGCGCGACGGCGACCATCCCGCTCGAGGTGCGCGACACGAAGAAGCCGACCATCAACGTGCGGAGCAACGCTCGCTGGGAAGCCAATTCGGAATTCAATGACTCCATCAGCATTGAGGTTGACGACGCAACACCTGTCGACGTACGCGTCGAGGGTCTTCCCCGCGGACTTTTCTATGACGAAAGCAACAGAGCCATCGATGGCGTCACCGACGCGGTTGGTACGCATTCCGTCACCGTCATCGCTACCGATGCCGGCGGCAATACGTCCGAAGCTGGGCTCGAATTGATTGTGGAAGACACCACCTCCCCAACAGTGCAAAACGCTGAGTTTTCGTCCGAAGTCGGTTCACCGTTTTCGTATGTTGTTAATGCAACAGACAGCGTGGGACTAAAGCGGGTTACCGTTTCGGGCCTCCCTCACGGCCTGCGCTTCGACGAAAACTCTCGCACAATCAGCGGTACTCCTTCATCGCTTGGATACTTCCAAGCTTTTGTCACAGCTTCTGATAGGGCTGGAAATACTGGAGACGGTGTCATCGAATTCCGCGTGGTGGACACCGTCTTGCCTCGCATCTTGGTTGACCACAACCCGCCTGCGGCAACTAAGTTCGACCTGCCGATCCGAGTCGAGGACGCAACCAAGACGGCGTTGTCCGTGACCGGCCTGCCAGCCGGACTGCGACATAAAGGGAACCGGATTGTTGGTTCGACCAAAGATTCGGGCACACACCGTGTAGTCATCACCGCCACGGATGAAGCCGGCAATCAAGCTTCCGAGACGATCACCCTTTCAGTGCCGAAGCCTCGCCCAGCCAAGACGACAGCTCCCGCAGCTCCGTCAACGCAAACAAAGGTCCCGGCAAGACCATCTAAGACGACGGTGCCCTCGACGTCAGCTACGTCAGCCCCGCAGAAGCCGAAGGGGACGACCCCAGCTGCCGAGTCTCCGCGTCAAACTTCGGTCCCAGCCAAGCCGTCCGACGAGGCAACAACGCCTACAGCTCCGTCCGAAACAACTCCGGCGGCTAGCACGCAGTCCGAGCTTCCAACTGAAGAAGGTGGCAGCGCCTCCGGTTCCTCGAAAGGCGGAATCGCAGCACTGGTAATCCTGGGCATCATCGCGTTGGTTGGTGGCGTCGTCGCTACGAACCCTCAGCTGATGAAGCAGATTCAGTCGATGCTGCCGTAGGAAGATGCACCGACGTGCTTAGACTGTGGGGCGGTCCCAGTCCCACGTCGGTGCAGTCTCATCCGCAAACGAATCCATACCTGCGCCATCCATCTCAATTTCCGCAGCATCATCGCGATACCCCACCCGACCAGGCTCACACACCCACTGCTCACCACTGGCAAACCGGAAATACAACGTCGGGCCAGGCTTGACCACCCGAATAACCCCATCCGTGACCAACGAATGACACCGCGAACACAACGGCACCAAGTTGCTAATCAATGGAATGGCGTAAACTCTTGTGGAGTAGGTCGATTGGTGCCACTGCCACCGCCACGGGTTGCAAACATGCAGGTGGGAAACGTGTTGTGAGGCGTTGAACGGGCGCCGGTGGTACGTGGGTAGGGCCAACGCCTCTATGCTTGTTCTATGCACGCGTTCTTTTCTTGGCTCACGTCTCAAAGTGGCGTGTCGTTGTTGGTTGCCCTCATAGCCCTCGGTGGTGTGCTCATTAACAACCGAGCGGCGGAAAAGCGACGTCGTGCTGACCAAGCGGCGGCCGACCAACGGCGCAAAGACGACCAAGCGGCCGAGGACGCTAGACGTAAAGCCGACGACGACCGACGTGAACGGGAACGACGCGAACAACTGCAACGTGAAGATCGGGAGCGTCAACGCAAGGCAGTGGCCGATTGCATAAGAGAAATTACCAAGTCAGCAGCGCTTGTGAGCGAGCGCGCCGCGGCCGTTCATTTAGATGGGAGCGGAAGCGTTGAACAAGGGAAATTGATTAAGGCGGTTGAGCTCACTCGGTTCAATGTTGAAGCTACTAGTCAATTGACCTTGTTAGATGTCGAAATAACGCAACCCCATGTGAGTGCCCAATTAAAAGTGCTGTGGGAACAGATTGCGAGTGATTACCGGCCGCTATTGGAAGCTCGTAAGCGCGGTGGGCAAGCATGGATAAACCAAGCCCAGGATATGCCGCCCCTGAGTGATTTAGCTCTACACGGAATTAGAGCGTTAACCATTGTGGCCCGGTTGGCGCTACTTGAATGCCCCGAGCACATGGCAACACGACCGGTTGAACCACTCGACCTTGAAGAGTTCTACAAGGACACCCAAGCCAAGAGAGGCGACAAGGACAACGATAACTAACGATAGATTCACCGCCCCCGACGCTCTAGGTGTGAGCGCCGGGGCGGTGATCTATCCCGAGTAGCTAGGTGCCTAGCAAGTGGCCGATTCTAGTAGTAACCAAAACCGGGCAAGCCAGGCGTGTCACCTCGGTCGTGTCGGTTATCGACGGTGACCTTATTGGTGGTGTCCGTGCGGCGGACAGTGCGCGGGGTGCTTTTCGACGCCCACCTTCGGGCACCAGGGGCATTCGGACGTGGTGCACGCGGGTGGTGTCCGCGCGGCGGACAGTGAACGGGCCGGCCAGGAAGGGAGGAGGAAGTATCCGCGGAGCGGACAGTTCGCAACACGTTCAAACCCTGCACCGGTCAACTCAGATTGTCCGCGCGGCGGAATAACGTAGCCGACTCCTTAAGGCAGAGGGGACTGTCCGCGCCGCGGACATCTCGCTTGCTGAGAAATAGGTCAGCGTCAATGTCGGCAGTGTCCGCCCGGCGAAATGCGTGCACCCTTGATGCGGTGTCCGCGCGGCGGACAATAGTAGTGGCGTTTGCCAACGCCCACCTTCGAGTGTGCTGCACGCGGGTAGTGTCCGCGCCGTGGAATAGCAAGACCGGCACCTTAAGAAAGCGGATCCTGTCCGCGCCGTGGACACCTCACCTATTGAAAAACGGCTTGGTATCAATGCCGATAGTGTCCGCCCCGCGGAATATCACAGTGCCCGATCGATCTGTCCGCCCCGCGGACACCCCCATCAACCAATCAGCAGGCCGCAACCGGCAGCTGATCCAGCTGGCTCCGGAGCCGTTCTGCAACGGCGTTGGCCATGACTTGGCCGGTTTGGTAGCTGCCGTCGGCGGGGACAACGACCAAAGCCAAAGCAACGTCCTGCTCTGCGGAATTTGACACGAGTCCCATCTGGCGCACTTCGTATCCACCAGTCTCCGAGGGCCCCCACCCGCCTTTGAACCGCGCATTGGGAAGCTGGCCGAAGCCGTAGTCCTGCCCGGGCACGATTTGCCCCATCAACTCAAGGACGGGGTCGGCGTCGCTCAGGCAGCTCAGATTGGACATGAAAGTGGATTCCTCGGCGGCGGTGAGCATGGTTTGGCCGAAGGTTGAGAACTCGGGTCGGATGCGTTCGGTGTTGATGGTTTTTGGTACGCCGCCCTCGGCCAAAACGGTGTCGCCGACGCCGGGTGGCAGGGCGTTCCAGAGTTGCAGCGCGGCGTCGTTGTCTGAGGCGGTGATCGCGGCGGGTGCTGCGAGCTGCGCGGTGTCGGGCGCCACGCGGTACGCGGCGACTGCGAGTGGGACTTTGATGGTTGACCAGGCAGGCATCGCTGGGTCGTTGCTGCTTCCTATGCCGCCTGCGGCGACTGCGACAGTGCCACCGAACTGGTTGGCAACTTCGTCGGCGATAGTGGAGAGCAGCTTATCGACGCCCACTTCGCCCACCGGCTCGTCAACTGGTGCAGGCGGCTGAGCGTTCGGGTGCGTCGTCGTTGAGGTGACGGTGATGGTCGGCGGGGCGTCGATAGTGGGTGTCCCGCAGGCCCCGAGGGCGGTCACGGCGAGGAAGGCGCAGCATGCTCGTTTCACCTCCACCACCCTAGTGCCCTGGGCACGAAAAAACCCGCACACGAGGTGCGGGTTTTCACGAGTGCTGAATTAGCCCTGACGAGCCTTGAAGCGTGGCTCCTTCTTGTTCAGGACGTAAACCTTGCCGCGGCGGCGCACAACCTGGGCGCCCGGCTTGTTCTTCAGCGACCGAAGCGACTTGCGGACCTTCATCGGGCGCTCCTTTCTAATCGAGGATCTTCATCTTCGTGCGACCACTGGAAACAGTCTGGTCGCGACACGTCGCGTTATATTACCCCATCACGTGGGGAAACCAAAACGCCGGTGCTACTTGGTGTAGCGTTGCTCCATTTCCGACGCCACTTCGTCCAGGCTCCGGTTCATTGTTTCGGGGACGAAGTAGCGGACGAATCCTGCTGCAAGGATGCCACAGATGATGAAGATGGAGAAGGTGGCGGTGGCGGAGAGGGCGTCGACAAGTGGGAGGAAGAACTGGGCGACGATCCAGTTCATCACCCACAGTGCGAGCCCTGCGAGCCCCATGCCTGCGCCGCGGATTTGTGGCGGGACCAGCTCGGAGATAAGCAGCCAGGTCGTGGGCGAAACTGCTGACTGCTGCGATGCGATGAACAGCGCCATGCAGGCGAGGGAAACCCACGCGAGTGCGGCGTTGTTTTCCGCGGCGCGGTACGTGAGCGTGAGCGCGAAGAGGAAGATGACGTTGCCGCTCAGGCCGATGAGCAGTAGCCGTTTACGGCCGATCCTGTCGATGACCTGCAGTCCGACCCAGCACGCGACGACGGAGACGAGCCCGATCACCATGGAGGTGTAAACGGCATTTTCGGTGGAGAGGCCGACTTTGTTCATCATCGTTGGCGCGAAGTAGACGATGGCGTTCACACCGGTGACCTGCTGCGTGATGCCGAGTAGCGCGGCGATCAGCACGGTCATGCGTAGCCATCGAACGTTGCGCAGGCGTGCCCACTCGCCGCCGCGCTGGGCGCGAAGCTCGGCGTCTTCGGTGGTTTCGAGGGTGAGTTCTTCGCGGGTCATGCCGACTCGGTCGCCGATGGTGAGGGCTGCGTCGATACGCTGGTGGCGGGCGAGCCACAGGGGCGTTTCAGGCAGGAATGCCATGCCGATGGCCAGCGCGGCTCCGGGCACTGCGGCGAGTCCGAGCATCAGCTGCCAGCTGCCGGTCGAGGCGAGTGCGGAGTTCACGGAGTACGCGAGCAGCTGCCCCACCACAATCATCAGCGTGTTCAGCGACACCATCTTGCCGCGCACCCGGGCGGGCACCATCTCCGAGATGTACATCGGCGCCACGATGGACACTCCGCCGACGCCGACTCCTAAGAACGTTCGGGCCGCCGCGAGTGCTCCCACCGACCCCGCAAGCGCGCACCACAGCGAGCCTGCAATGAACACGATGCCGCCCATTATTAAGGTGCGTTTGCGCCCAAGCCTGTCCGCGATCGACCCGCCGCTGAGCGCGCCGACCGCTGCGCCGACGAGCAACATTGAGGTCACCAGGCCTTCTTGCCCTGGGGTGAGCTGGAATTCGGGGGTGATGTAGAGCAGCGCGCCGCTCATCACGCCGGTGTCGTAGCCGAAGAGCAGCCCGCCCAGCGCGGCAACGCCCGCAACTTTCCGGACGTAGCTTCGTTGGGCGGTGGTGAGTTGTTGCATGCATACCAATATGCACCGTGGGTACGCTGGTTCCTATGTCTCGGCCAGATTCACCGCAAGTTAGCAGCAAACAGCAAGAGATCATCGACACGCTCGGGGTCCAACCTTCGATTGATCCCGCGCGCGAAATCGAGCGTCGCGTCGCATTCCTCTGCGACTATGCCCGCGCAGCCTCCTCAGCCGGTTTCGTACTCGGCATTTCCGGGGGCCAGGACTCGACGCTCGCAGGTCGCCTCGCACAGATCGCTGTCGAGCGGCTGCGGGACTCGGGTGTCGACGCCCACTTCCTCGCCGTCCGCATCCCCCACGGTGTCCAAGTCGACGAGGACGACGCCCAGTTGGCGCTCCGCTTCATCGAACCGGATGAGACGGTGACCGTTGACATTGCTCCTGCCACGAAGGCGCTCAGCGATGAGGTCGCCGGTGCGTTGGGGGCGCCCCTCAGCGACTTCAACAAGGGCAACGTGAAAGCCCGCCTTCGAATGGTGGCGCAGTACGCGCTTGCCGGCGAGCGCAACCTCCTGGTCATCGGCACTGACCACGCGGCGGAAAACGTCACCGGTTTCTTCACCAAGTTTGGCGACGGCGCCGCAGACCTCACCCCCCTCGTCGGCCTCAACAAACGCCAAGGCGCAGCTCTCCTCCGCGAGCTCGGCGCCGACCCTCGCCTCTGGGAGAAAGTCCCCACCGCCGACCTGGAAGAGGACCGCCCGGCCTTGCCCGATGAAGAAGCGCTCGGCGTGACCTACCAGCACATCGACGATTACCTCGAAGGCAAAACCGTTCCGTCCGCGGCGGCGGAACGCATCGAGCACCTCTGGCGCATCGGCCAGCACAAACGACACCTGCCGCCAGGGCCAGATTCCTCCTGGTGGAAGGCTTAGCCCGTCACGTCTAACGTCGCTTGCGCGGCGTTGGCAAGCTCCCCCGCGTACGCCGGGCCGTGCGTCAACGCGTGCACGGCCAACGGGTGAAGCTGGTGAATCGGGATGCGCCGACGCCAGTCCTCCCCCAGGCTTGCCCGCGACTCGTAGCCCGCAAGGATATCTTCCAAAAACGGCGCGCCGAACAACGCCAGCATGGCGATGTCCGTCAACGGGTGCCCACCGTGTGCCGCCGGGTCGATGAACCTCGGGCCGGACTCGTCGAAGAGCAGGTTGCCCGCCCAAAGATCGCCGTGGATACGCGCCAGCGGGGCGTCCTCGTCCCCCTCAACGAGCGCAGCGCAGGCGCGTTCCACGAGCTCTAGCTGCTGCTTCGAAATATTTCCCGCCACATGTGCGCTCCTAGCGAACGGCAGCACGCGCTGCTCGGTATAAAACTTCGCCCACCGCTGCTCCGGCACGCAGTCCTGCTCAACCCGGCCGATGAAGTTCGGGCCATCCCACCCGGTCGGCGGCGCACCGAAGGCTTCAGCGCCCATCGCGTGGATCTTCGCCAGCTCCTCCCCCGCCCGGCGCGCCGCGTCACGAGTGGGTCGCACGGTTTCGACGCGTTCTATTCGCAACGTCCGCTGCTCCTCGTCCACGCCGCGGACCTCCACGACTGCCTCGCTGCCCTCGCGCAGCCAGCGCAGGCCGGCGGCCTCGCTGCTCGCCTGGCCCGGCGCGGTACAACGCTTACTGAAATCGTTCATGGTGGCCCTCCAATGCAAGCAAGAATCGCTTCATGTCTTCCCCACCACGGTAGCGCCCGAGGTGGCCGTCGCTACGCACGACCCGATGGCACGGAATGAGCAGCGGCAGCGGATTTTTCGCGCACGCAGTGCCGACGGCACGCACCGCCCCCGGATTATCGACGTCCGCAGCAAGCTCCTTGTACGTTATCGTCTCACCGAACGGCACGTGTTGGAGCGCGCCCAGCACCTTCGTCCGGAACGGCGGGAGGCCCTCAAGGTCGACCGGGACATCGAAAGACGTTCGTGTCCCGGCGAAGTATTCCTCGAGCTGCCCGCGGACGGCACCAATCGGTCCGGGGCGCGCGCCTGTGGCGTGGATTACCTCAGCGGGGTCGTCCGTCGGCAACGCGATCCGGCGTACTCCGCGCGGCGAAACGACGATTGTCAAGGGGCCTACCTGCGTCTCGACGGTAGCGAATGATGTTTCACACATGGCACCAGTACTAGCACCTTGCTATGGTGCCAGCCATGACCACCCGCATTCCCCTACCTGGATACACGGCGATCACGGTCCCGGAGGACCACGACGGTCGGCGGATGCACAAGTTCCTCGCCAGCTACACCACGTGCCCGGCGACCATGCTGTTCAAGCTCGCACGCAAGGGGGCGTTGCGGGTCAACCAGAAACGTATCAAGCAGGATTACCGCGTCCGGGCTGGGGACGTGATCACGTTGCCGGGTGAGTTCTGTCAGGAAGCGAAGAGGGCGTCGAAAAGTAAGAGCCACGAGTTTGAGGTGCTGTGGGAGGGGCCGACGGCACTGGTAGTAAATAAGCCGGCGGGGGTGCCGGTGCATGCGGGAACCGGGACGCGGCGCGGCGTCATCGAGCGCATCCGTGACGTGTACCCCGACGCTGAGCTTGCGCACCGCATTGATAAGGAGACGTCCGGGGCGCTGCTGATCGCGCTCAACCATGCAGAGCTGCGCCACCTGCAGCGAGCCTTCCGCGAGCAGAACGTGATCCGCATCTACCGCGCAGTCGTGGAGGGACGCTGGGCGGGTACACGCGACGTAAAGGCCCCGATCGCGCGAACACCGAAAACCATGGTCGTACGTGCCGACGGCGACGACGCCCACACACGATTCCGCCGCGTGGAAAACCGCGGGCCGAACACGCTCGTCGAGGCCGAGCTCATTACTGGACGACGCCACCAAATCCGCGTCCACGCCTCCCACGAAGGCCACCCCATCGTCGGCGACCGCGCGTACGGCTCGCGTACGGGCGCGCAGCGCATGTTCCTGCACGCGTACCAGCTGGAGTTCACGCTGCGCAACGGCGAGCACGTCGCAGTGACGGCGCCGGTCCGGGAACACAAAGACCGCAGGTCTTAAGCAACCTGCGGTCTTTTCTGTGGAGCTAACGGGATTCGAACCCGTGACCCCCACACTGCCAGTGTGGTGCGCTACCAACTGCGCCATAGCCCCGCGCACGCTAAAACACGCGTAGGTGCCAGCTTATACCGTGCGTTTAATGTGAGGCAAATGCGACCGGGGCTGCCCGGAGGACCATGATGCTCAGCGGTGGGACAGTAACGTCGCCGTGTGAAGTGAGTAGTCGTGGCTCCTCGTAGACGTCCGTTGCCTGGATCATCACTTCATACTCACCGGTTGGCAGCGGCGCCTGCCACGGTTCCGTCGCGGCGTTCACGTACACGAAGGCGTCACGATTGCCTGGGAATGCATTTTTCACGGTGTAGGCAACATGATTCATGTGCACGTTGTCAGCACCAGCAACGATTCCGTGCGTGTACTTGCTGTTAATCGCCTCATAGCTCGGCAGGCGCATGAAGTCGTAGCGCTTGCGGAACGCGTTCAGGTCGCGGAAGAACTGCACGTGCTTTGCAAACTGAGCTGCTCTGTCGTAGTCGAGCGCGTTGACCTCATCTGGCGACTTGTACGAGTTGTGGTCGCCCGCCTTCGTGCGCAGAAACTCCTGCCCCGCATGAATGAACACTGCTCCGTTGGCCAAGTACTGCGTGGCCGTAGCGAGTGCATGACGCCGCGCGATCTCCTCATCAGACGCGTGCGGCATGCTGCCCTTGAGCTTGTCGAACATCGTGTAGTTATCGTGAGCCTCGTTGTACACCACGGACTGCTCCGGACCCAGGTAGTCCCGCACGTGCTGAGCGCCCTTGATGTTGTTCAGCAAGTCCCAAGAACGATGCTCCTGATCCGCGCCGTTTACAAAGCCAGCATGCTCCAACTCAAAGTTGGAGCCCTTGACGGTGTCGCGGTATTGATCATTGAAGAACGCGATACCCGGCAGCTTGTCGGCGTTCTTCTGGTTCGCGCCGAGCACGCCTCCGGGGTGGTTGCCCATCTCCCACCCCTCCCCGAGGATGACTATCGAAGGATCAATCTCATTGAGCGCCTCGCGCACGGCGTTCATCGTGTCGACGTCATGAATCCCCATCAGGTCAAACCGGAAGCCGTCGATGTTGTATGTTGTGGCCCAGTACGTCACTGAGTCAACGATGTACTTGCGCATCATGGGCCGCTCTGACGCGGTTTCATTGCCGACGCCCGTCCCATCAAGAAAGTTGCCTTGCGAGTCCGTCCGGAAGAAATAGTTAGGCACCGTCTGCTGCAACGGCGAGTGCTCCGCGACGTAGACGTGGTTGTACACCACGTCCATGATGACCCGGATACCATCAGCGTGCAGCGCGGCAATCATGGACTTCAGTTCCACGATTCGCGCGGTTGGGTCCTGGGGGTGCGTCGAATAGGAGCCTTCGGGAACGTTATAGTTTTCCGGATCGTAGCCCCAGTTGTACTGTGCGTTAAACGACAGGTCGCCGATCTCATCCACGCTGCCAAAATCGTAGATCGGCAGCAACTGTAGATGGGTGATACCCAGGGACTTCAAGTAGTCCAGACCCGATGGGTTCCCCGCCTGTGTCTTGGTCCCAGCCTCGGTGAGTCCCAGGAATTTCCCCTTGTGCGTGATGCCATTGTCCGGTCCGATGGTCAGGTCGCGCACGTGTGCCTCATAAATGATAGCGTCCTGCATCGAAGAAAACGGCGCCATACGCTTGCCGGACCACCCCTCGGGCACAATATGCTCCGCATCAACGACCACGGTGTGCTCCCCGTTGGCGGTCACTGCCCGCGCGTAGGGGTCGACGGCTTCGTTGACTGTTCCGTCTCCAAACTCCAGTCGGTAGCGGTACTCCAGCCCGTGGCGGTCACCTTCGAGGGTGAGTTCCCAGGTCCCACGCTCGCCCCTTGCCAGAGGAGTCACGGCAGCGTTATCGGAGTAATTCACGAACTCTACTGCACGCGCCGTCGGCGCCCAGACCCGAAACGTGGTCTTTTCCGGGGTATAGATCGCGCCGAGCTCGCCGTCGTAGAAGTACTTCTCGTGAAACTCGTTCGAGTAATTGATCGCAGACTCACCCTCAACACAGCTCATTGCTACAACAAAAAGCTCCCCACCAGTTCTTCACCGGTGGAGAGCACTCTCTGTGGAGCTAACGGGATTCGAACCCGTGACCCCCACACTGCCAGTGTGGTGCGCTACCAACTGCGCCATAGCCCCTTGAACTCTTACGAGCTTTCATCACCATACACGTGAAGAGAGCCTGGCCACAAATCATGCAGCCAGGCCCCACGCGGACATACAGTTAGCTGTTTGCGACGGTATCGACCCAGTTGTCGATCTCGCCTTCAACGTCCTTGCCGTCAACCATGACGCGCGGAGTCCACGCCTCACCGGCGCGCTCTTCCTGCAGCTTCATGTTGCCGTTCGACATTGCGCGCGCCGCATCGTAATAGGTCTTATCGCGGATGTCCTGTACCGCCTTGTCGCTAGCGCCGTAGTCGCGGGCCAGGTCAGCGAGGTCATCGTCGGTCACCTTCGAGTACACGTCCTTCTGGTTGACCATCAGGTGGTCGCGGAGGTTCATCATCGCAGCTGGCTCGTTATTTGCGACGAGTGCCAGCTCCGCAGCCAGCCCCATCGTGGAGTGACCGTTGGTCAGGCCATCGAGCGTCACCATCGGGCGCAGCTCGACCTCAATCTTGCCCTCGCGCAGCTTCTCGAACATCTGCTCATCCGTCGCTACCGCCAGATCTGCACAGTGTGGGCACGAAAAGTCCTCGTACAGCTCTGCCATCGGGGCGTCGTCGACATCTTCGGCTGCGAGGCGAATGAAGTGGTCGTCCTCGTTCCAGCTCACAGTGATGCCAGTAGTGTCAATCATGTTCTCGGCCATGGCTGCCTCGCGGCCCTTCTTGCCGTTGACGAAAATCAGGCCGATCACAAGCGCCGCGATCGCAATCACTGCAACGATTGCCCAGATGAACCCTGCACCGTTCTTCTCGTTCGGGTTCTTCACCTTACGGGTAGTCACGTATTTACTCCTTGACGTTGGAAATTGCCCAACAGCTTAATCGCTGGATGAGGCTATGGATAAATCGCAAACTTCTTGTACGGCACATAAATCATGAACAAGGTCGCCGCGATCAAGACAAAGTCACGCAGGATCGTCTCAATGAGGTTCGTGCCTTCATCTGACGGCTGCGGGCCAAAGCACCCACAGTCGATGACCAGCCCTCGCGACCACGCCGAGTACATCCCGATGATGAACAGCACCAGGACCCCGATCGAGACCCAGCCGCATTCACGCAGCTTGATGCCAGCCAGCAGGAGCAGGCCACCGGCCAGCTCCAACGGTCCGATCCACTGCGCCAAAATATTCGACCACTCATGGGTGAAAATCTCGTACGCAATGATGTTTTGCGTCACTTCCATATGGGCGCCAATCTTGGTCCACCCGGCGACAATCCACACAGCCGCCAGCCCAAATCGCGCCGCAGCCGACGCGATTTCCAGCAGCTTGCCTCTTGCCTGTTTGGTCTCGTGTGTCTCAGTCACGATTGGCCATTCTATCCGAGCACCTGCGCAACAAGCTCTTTCGCAGCCTGCTGCACCTGCGCCAAATGCTCCTTGCCCTTGAAACTCTCGGCGTAAATCTTGTACTTGTCCTCCGTACCCGATGGTCGCGCCGCGAACCAGGCGTTTTCCGTGGTCACCTTCAGGCCGCCAATCGGTGCACCGTTGCCTGGTGCCTCGGTCAGCTTCGCGGTGATCGGCTCACCGGCGAGCTCCGTTGCGGTGACCTGCTCCGGGGAGAGCGCCTTCAGCGTCGCCTTCTGCTCGCGGTTCGCCGGGGCATCAATACGTGCGTATGCCGGGGAGCCGAACTTCTCAGCCAGTTCAGCGTAGCGTTGCGACGGCGTCTTCCCCGTCACAGCTGTAATCTCCGCCGCGAGCAGATCCAGAATCAGGCCGTCCTTATCAGTCGACCACACCGTGCCATCCTTCCGCAGGAAGGACGCACCCGCGGATTCTTCGCCGCCGAAGCCAACGGTGCCGTCGATAAGCCCTGGCACGAACCACTTAAAGCCAACCGGAACCTCGACGAGCGTGCGCCCAAGCGATGCCACTACACGGTCAATCATCGACGAGGACACCAGCGTCTTGCCAACTGCGGTGTTGTCCGCCCAGCCCTCGCGATGTGAGAACAGGTACTCGATCGCGACGGCGAGGTAGTGGTTCGGGTTCATCAGACCGGCGTCCGGCGTGACGATCCCGTGGCGGTCCGAGTCAGCGTCGTTGCCGGTAGCGATGTCATACTTGTCACGATTGTGCACCAGCGATGCCATCGAGTCCGGCGAGGAGCAATCCATGCGGATCTTTCCATCAGTGTCGAGCGTCATGAAACGCCATGTCGGGTCGACCTCCGGGTTCACCACGGTCATGTTCAGGCCGTGCTTCTCAGCGATTGCACCCCAATAATCGACGCTCGCGCCGCCCATCGGATCTGCGCCAATGCTCAGACCGGATTCACGAATCGCCGCAATGTCGACGACGTTCGGCAAGTCATTGATGTAGTTATTCAGGTAGTCGTAGCGCTGCGCACGCTCATCGAGCACACCAGACGCCGCGGAGCGCTTCACGCCCTCCAAACCGTTTGCGATGTACTCGTTCGCCCGCTTCGCAATCCAGTCCGTAGCGTCAGTGTCCGCCGGACCACCTGACGGCGGGTTGTACTTAAACCCGCCATCACGAGGAGGGTTGTGCGACGGCGTAATCACAATGCCGTCCGCACGCTTCGCATCCGTCCCGGTCACGCCGCCAGGCAGCTTCGCGTTGTGCGACAAAATTGCGTGCGACACCGCCGGAGTCGGTGTGTAACGCCCAGCGGCGTCAACAAGCACCTCAACCCCATTGCCAAACAACACCTCAAGCGCGGAGACCATCGCTGGCTCAGACAACGCGTGCGTATCGCGCCCGATGAAGACCGGACCGCCAATGTTTTGCTCACGACGGTAGTCGACGATCGCCTGCGTGGTCGCCAGAATATGCGCCTCATTAAACGCGTTATCAAGCGAAGAACCACGGTGACCAGAGGTACCAAACACCACCTGCTGGTCAGGATTGTGCGGGTCTACATCACGGGTGTAGTAAGCAGTCACCAACGACGCGATATCGATCAAATCTTCCGGGCGGGCAATCTGGCCAGCACGTTCATGAGCCATACGACAACATCCTTTCGAATACGTTCACACCCATCTTTCCCTTTTTTGGAAACTTCTGCCAGAAAGGTCGTACAAACCGTGTACACACGGGAGGTTATGTGTCTATTATCTCAATCACGTTATCGGCAGAAAGGTAACCTGGCCCACACCCTATTGCGAAAGGATCACGATGGCTGCGCAACTCAACGAAATCCTCGGGACGATCGCCTCGTTCGTCTGGGGCCCATTCCTGCTCATCCCGCTGCTGCTCGGCACGGGCCTCTTCCTGACCGTCCGAATGGGTGGCATCCAGTTCCGCACGCTCGGTCGCGCGACCCGCCACGCGTTCGTCGATAAGAATGAAGAAGGCTCCGGCGACATCAGCAACTACCAGGCCTTAACGACGGCCCTCGCCGCAACAGTCGGCACCGGCAACATCGTCGGCGTAGCAACCGCGATCTCGATCGGTGGCCCGGGCTCCCTGCTCTGGATCTGGGTCACAGGCATCGTCGGCATGGCATCGAAATACTCCGAGGCCTACCTTGGCGTCCGCTTCCGCACCACCGACGACAAAGGACGCCAACAAGGCGGACCACACGAGTACCTCCGCCGCGGAATCCCAGGCCCGCTGGGGTCCGCGCTCGCGGTCGCATTCATGCTCTTTACTATCTTCGCGTCTTTCGGCATCGGTAACCTTACCCAGGGCAACTCCATCGCTGCAGGCATGCAGGAAGCGTTCGGCATCGAACCTACTGTCTCCGGCATCCTGATCTTCATTGGCGTCGGCGCAGCCATCTTGGGTGGTATTGAAGGCATCGGCAAGATCACCGCAGCGTTCGTCCCTCTGATGATTGTTCTCTACGTCGGTGGCGGCATCGTCGCACTCGCTTTGATGGCAGACCAGATCCCTGCAGCTATCTCTCTCATCTTCCACGACGCGTTCACCGGCTCAGCCGCGACCGGTGGCTTCGTCGGCTCCACCATCATGATGGCAATCCAGTTCGGTGTTGCCCGCGGCATCTTCTCCAACGAGTCCGGCATGGGCTCCGCAGCAATCGCCGCTGCGGCAGCGAAGACCCAGCATCCCACCCGCCAGGCACTGGTATCCATGACCCAGACGTTCATTGACACCCTGATCGTTGTTACCATCACCGGCCTTGTCATCGTGACCTCCGGGACCTGGGACCTGGGACGCGACGAAGCAGCAGTCATGACCGCACGCGGCTTCTCGACGGTCCTGCCAGGCACCTGGGGCGGCGACATCGTTTCCGTTTCCCTCATTTTCTTCGCCTTCTCCACGATCCTGGGCTGGTCCTACTACGGCGAACGCGCCGCAACCGCCCTCTTCGGCCAGTGGGCTTCATTGCCATACAAGATGTTCTTCACCGCCGTAGCGTTCCTCGGCGCCACGACACACCTCGAACTCGTATGGACGTTCTCCGACCTGGCGAACGGCCTTATGGCAATCCCGAATCTCATCGGTCTGCTGCTGCTTTCCGGGCTTGTCGCCCGTGAGACTCGCGAGTACCTCAAATTCGATCCGAAGCTTCGCCGTAGCCCCGAGGAGGTTGCAGTATTTGTAAAGCAGCAAGGCATGAATTGGGAGTAAGCGCACTAGTAGACTTCTGGTGTGCAATTACAAAACATTGAGTCGAATGAGCCCCTCGCGGTAGGCGTCGGAGCGGGCACGGGAGCACTTACGCGCTACGTGCTTACAGCGGGACTCCTTGCGGTGCTGCCAGCAGCACCGCATTACGCATTTCTGGTCACGCTTGGCATCAACGTGTTGGGCAGCTACGCAATGGGTTACTTCCGACCAGGCCCATTACTCGGCACAGGTTTCCTCGGAGGCTTCACTACGTTCTCCGCCCTCACCGTCGCCGCAGCGCAAACGACTGCAATCACTGCCTTCATCTACGTACTCTCCAGTGTTGTCTTCTGCATCGCTGGCTGGTGGGCTGGCGACGCCATGCGTGAGCGCAAGGAGGACGGTGATCGATAGTGTTTATTGACCCAATTGCTATCCCTGCAGTGTTCTTTGGCGGCGCGCTGGGCGGCGCCACACGGTGGTGGATTAGTTCCGCCCTCCCACCGCGCAAGGGCACCTTCACGGCCAACGCTGCTGCATCCATGGTCCTCGGATTTACAGTCGCGATGGCGCCGATGTGGGCAGTGTTTATTGGAACGGGATTTGCTGGTGCCCTCTCTACATGGTCGACGCTCGCCAAAGAAGCAGGAATGCTGCTCAAAGAGCGCAGGTACGCACGATGCGCAAAGTATCTGTTGTGGACGCTCGCCGTCGGCGTTGCGTTCGCAGGGCTAGGCGTAATGCGCGGTAACGCGGCATTTTAGACGGTTACCAAGCGCTGCAAATACTTTTTGTGTGTTGTCTGTGGACCAGAATTGGTAACCGACCACGCGCAACCATACCTTGTTGTTTGTTGTGAGGGTGCACAAACAAGAATGTGGTGGGTGTGACACCCACCTCCCTAAACAAAGAGGGGATGTCGCACCCACCACACACAAAAATGAAGTTATAGGCCGGCGGTAACCTACTCTCCCACACCCTCCCAGGTGCAGTACCATCAGCGCGGGCGGGCTT
>NZ_JAGPYU010000017.1:0-45438 GCF_024453945.1 Corynebacterium sp. CCUG 61414 | reverse complement strand
ACTCAATCGGCATCCAAAAAGGCCACATCTAACCCCGCGACACGCCGATAGCAGACACACATTTTGTCGCTTAACCCACACAATTTGTCACTTAAGTCGACACGCCGAGAAAAGCACACATTTTGTCGCTTAACCCGCAATAGCTTTTCGACGCCTTCTTCGTACACGTTATAACGCAGGACCACAACATGAAAAATGCCCGCCCCTCACGTTCTGTGAGAGACGGGCTTGCGGTGCCAGGTAGAAGATTCGAACTTCTGAAGGCGTACGCCGGCGGATTTACAGTCCGCTTCCTTTGGCCACTCGGACAACCTGGCATGCACCGTAAGTGCGTGGACTACTTTACATCAACGCACCCGCGATAAGGCAAATCGCGTGCACAGAGGGCATATCCCACCGCTATCCGACGCGTTCGATAGCGTACACGGAGACCTGCCGCAGTGCTTGGTTTGCGGGGCCGTCGGGAAGGAAGTCGAGTTCGCGCTCGACGATGTCGAGGTACTCGCGCACGGTGGCGAGGGAGCGTTGGCGCCCTTGTGTCTGGCCGAGCAGAGTGATGGCCCGTTCGACGTCGGCGTCGTTTTCGAGTGGGCCGGTGAGGAGGCTACGAAGCTCCTCTGCCGCGGGAGAGTCCTCTTCGAGCGCGTACAGCACGGGCAGGGTAAACACGCCTTCGCGAAGGTCGGTGCCTGGGGTTTTCCCGGACTGGGCGCTGTCGGAGTAGATGTCGATGATGTCGTCGACGATCTGGAAGATCATGCCGATGGCGCTGCCCATTCGGGAGCAGCTCTCGACGATGTCGCGCGACGCCCCGGAGTGCAGCGAGCCGAGGTAAGCCGCGGACGCGATGAGGACGGCGGTTTTGCCGTCGATAACTTTGAGGTAGTGATCGACTGGGTCCTCCCCCTGGGCGCCGACGGTCTCGCGCATTTGGCCGGTGACCAGGCCCTGGAAGGTGTCGGCGAAGTGGGCGACGGTGTCGGTATCGATTTCGCTCATGAGGCGGGAGGCGTGTGCGAACAGGATATCGCCGGCAAGGATGGCGACGGTGTTGTTCCACCGCATGTTGGCGGAGTCGACGCCGCGGCGCTTCTCGGCTTCGTCCATGACGTCGTCGTGGTAGAGGGTGGCCAGGTGCACCATCTCGGTGGTGGTGGCTCCTTTGATGACGTTGGTGGCGCCCGGGTTGGGGCCGAACTCGCTGCAGAGCAGCGCCACGAGGGGACGGAAGCGTTTGCCGCCAGCGACTGCTAGGTGCATCACTTTGTCGGTAATGAACGCTTCACCTTGTTGGAGGCGTTCCCTGAGCAGCGTTTCAACGTCGCCCATGCCCTTCGTAACACGCTCGGTGAGGGCGTCGTCGCCTAGGTCCATGCGAAATCCATGGCGTGGTGACGGTGTTATGCCGTTGGTCATCGATGATGTCCTTGCAGGTTAAAGTACTCATTGCGCCATGCCCGGGGCATGTGCTGCGCGCGGTTAACATCACTAACCGTAGTCCACACCCTCCATTTTTTGCAGTAATGGGGTGTGTCTGCGCTATCTGGCACAATGTGGACTCGTGACTGAGTTTGTTGATTGCGTAGTTGTGGGCGCGGGCCCGTCGGGGGCCACGGCGGCCATTGCCGCCCAGAGAGCTGGGTTTTCTACTCTGCTTCTCGACGCCGCTTCGCCTGGCCGCGACAAAACCTGCGGCGACGGCCTGACCCCACGCGCGGTACATACGCTGCGCCGCCTGGGCCTGGACCACGTGCTGCCCGCCTACCGCAACAAGGGCCTTCGACTGCACGGGTACGGGGGTGACGTGACGGCTCCGTGGCCGGACGGCGTCTACGGCACGGAGGGCTCCGCGAGCCCGCGCGCAACCTTCGATGCCGCGCTGGTCGCGGAGGCCGAGGCCGCGGGTGCCACTGTGTGGCAGGACTGCCCAGCAACGGACGTGGCGTTCGGAGCGGACGGCCTGATCGAGTCCGTGCACACCGCGCGCGGCGAGGTGCGCACCCGCTGGGTGATCGTGGCGGATGGGGTTCGTTCGACGTTCGGCAAGCTGTTGGGCCGTACGTGGCACAAGGGCGAGGTCTTCGGTATCGCGGCGCGTTCCTACTGCACCTCCCCCCTGTCCGGGGAGCCGTGGATGCACTCGCACGTGGAGCTTCGCGACGACACCGGCACCATCCAGCCCGGCTACGGCTGGATCTTTCCGCTCGGCGACGGCACGGTGAACCTCGGCTGCGGCGCCCTGTCCACGGATGCCCGCCCGGCGCGCGTGAACACGAAGAAGCTGCTCCACCAGTACGCGGACCAGCAGCGTGACACCTGGGCCTTGGGCGAGCCGCAGCAGGTCACCAGCGCCCTGCTCCCGATGGGCGGGGCAGTCTCGAACGTGGCGGGTCCGAACTGGGTGCTCATCGGGGATGCGGCGGCGTGCGTGAACCCGCTCAACGGCGAGGGCATCGACTACGGCATGGAGACTGCCGTCATGGCGGTGGAACTGCTGCAGGAGGGCAAGGACTGCACGCTGGCGTGGCCGCTCATCCTGCGGGAGGCCTACGGCCCGGCGTTCGCGTTGGCGCGCACCGCGGCCCGCCTGCTTACCTACCCACAGTTCTTGCCGGTGGCGGGCCCGCTGGCGCTGCGCGGGGTGGCAGGACGCCACCTGATGCCGGCGGCGGCACGCCTGATGGGCAACCTGGTCACCGAAGAAGACACAGACCTGATTTCGCGTGCGTGGCGCGCGGCCGGACGCGCGGTGCCGGTGAACGCGCCGCTATGGGACGCTACGTTGTAGGTTTCACGGCGCTGTGCAGCGCCACAATGCCGAGCGAGAGGTCCTGCCAGCCGGCGCCTGCCCACCCGTTGTGGTTGATGGCGGCGGCCAGCTCTTCTTGGTGCGGCCACGCCCGGATGGACTCGGCGAGGTACTCGTAGGCCTCCGCGTTGGAGGAGAACACCTTCGCCAGCAGCGGCAGCGCCACCGGCAGGTACTGCTTGTACAGGGTGCGGAAGCCGGGGACGATGGGCGTCGAAAATTCGTTGACCAGAAGGCGCCCGCCGGGCTTGGTCACGCGCGCCATTTCGCGCAGGCCCGCCTCGAAGTCGTAGACGTTGCGCAGGCCGTAGGAGATGGTCACGGCGTCGAAGGTGTTGTCGGCGAACGGCAGGTGCATCGCGTCGCCGACGACCTTGGGCACGTCGCGGTCGCGGCCGGCGGCCAGCATTCCCTGGGAGAAGTCGCAGGCGACGACCCACGCGCCGGACTTCGCCAACTCCACGGTGGACACGGCGGTGCCTGCGGCGAGGTCGAGCACCTTCTCCCCCGGCTTCAGGTTGAGGCGCTCGCGGGCGCGCCTGCGCCAGTACTTGTCCAGCCCGAAGGACAACACGGTGTTGGTGATGTCGTACTTCTCGCCGACGCCGTCAAACATGCCCGCTACGTCGAAGGGCTTCTTCTCCAGATCTGCCTTGGCCATAACGCTCTACTGTAGCGCGCGCTGTGCCTGTTCGTAATACTCGACGAGTTGCTGGCACAGCGCCTCCCACGTTTTGCCGTAAGTGGACTCGCGGGCCGCGACCCGAAGGTCCTGCCACCTGGTCTCGTCGAGACACCACGCGACGGCGTGCGGGAGTTCGGTGGTGAACGTGGGGACGTCGAGAAGGAGGCCGTTGGTGCCCTCGGCGATGAGGTCGATGGGCCCGCCGGCGCGCGGCGCGATGGTGGGCACGCCGCTGGCCTGAGCTTCTTGGATGGTTTGGCAGAAGGTTTCAAACTCGCCGGGGTGTACGAAGACGTCGAAGCTGGCGTAGGCGCGGGCGAGCTCCTCGCCGGTGAGCGGGCCGCAGAACACCGTGCCCGGCAATACGGCGCGCAGCTCGTCGGCCTCGGGGCCGCCGCCGACGATCACCACTTGCAGGTCCTCGCGGCCACAGAGTGGTGCGAGGCGGTGCACGCTCTTCTCGGCGGCGAGGCGGCCGACGAACCCGACGATGCGTTTGCGCCCGCTCGGGTCCCAAGTGCGGCGCAGCTCCTCGCTGCGGCGGCGGGGGTGGTAGAGGGTGGCGTCGACACCTCGGCCCCACGTGTGGACGCGCTCGATGCCGTGCCTGCGCAGCTGCTCCACCGCTGCCGACGACGGCGCGAGCGTGAGCTGGCAGGCGTTGTGGAGGCGCCGCGTCCAGTCCCACGAAAGCTTCGCCAGCGCCGGGAGGTGGTACTTCGTGGCGAACCCGGCCACATCGGTTTGGTAGAGCGCTACCGCGGGTACCTTCAGCTGGCGCGCGGCGAACGCGCCGGCCGCCCCGAGCACGAACGGGCTGGCCAGGTGCACCACATCCGGCTGAAAGGAAGTGAGCGCGGCACGCACGGCACTGGTGGGGACCCCGATGGGCAGCGAGTTGACCATCGGCACGCGCACGGTGGGCACGCGCACCACGCGGAAGCCCCGGTAGTCGGGGATTTCCTCCTGGTGTTCACGCGCCCCGGGGGCGATCACGAGGGCGTCGTGGCCGTACTCGCGAAGGTGGTCGAGCACGCGCAGCACGGAATTGGTCACCCCGTTGACGTTCGGCAGGAAGGACTCTGCAACGATGGCCACGCGCATCCGCTACGCCGCCCCCTCGCTGTCCTCGCGCACGAAGCGCCCCACGCCCTTCCAGGCCGCGGCAGCCACAAGCGTTGCCACCACGGCGACGGACAGCGCAGGGATCAGCGACAGCATCCAACCGCGGCCCTCAACTTTGACCAGGTCGGGGTCGGTGCGCGAGTACGTCACCCACACCTGTTGGCCTTCGCTGAGCCCGGTTGGGTACAGCAGACCGGTCGCCGGCGAGTGGGTGCGCCCGCGGTCATCCTGGTACTCCACGGCGGTGCGGATCTTGCTCACGCCAGTCACAGTGGCGAGGCCGCGGCCGGGGTCGCGGGCGATGCGCCAGTCGTTGATGGCCGGCCCTGCGACCATCGCGAGGCTGCCGAGCATCGCGCACGTATACAGCGCCAGCACGAGCTGCTGGGCGCGTCGCTTCCAGCGGATCACTTCTGCAGCCGCTGCGCGAGCGCTCGCCGGGTGGCCCGTGTGGTGCGCGCTTCCACAACGGTGATCGGGTTGGGCTGCGCCTCCAGCTCGAGGAGCACCTCGTGCAGCTCGGCGAGGGTTTCGGCACGGCGGTAGTCGGCTCCGTAGGCCTCCGCCAGCTTTTCGACGTCCACCCCGTGCCTCGTACCGAACGCCCTCTCAAAGCCGTCCCGGACGGACTGCGCCCCGACCTCGAGCGTCTCGAAGATGCCGCCGCCGTCGTCGTTGGCCACCACGATGGTGAGGTTGCCGGGGTGGGGTTCGTCGGGGCCGATGAGCAGCCCGCCGGCGTCGTGGAGGAAGGTGAGGTCCCCCATGAGCGCGACGGTGCGCGGGGCGCGGATCTCGTCCGGGTGCAGACGCTGCGTGGCAAGGGCAATGCCGATTGCCTGGGAGACCGTGCCGTCGATGCCCGCGGCGCCGCGCGGGGAGAAGGTCGGCACGCCGTCGAACGGCATGCCGACGAAGGAGGCGTCCCGGACCGTGTTGGAGGCCCCCAACACCAGCGTGTCCCCGACCCCGAGGGTGTCGCACACGGCGGCGGCGACGTGCATGCCGGTAAACCCGTAGTCGGCGTCGGCGAGGGCGTCGCGCACCGTGTTCGCGCCGACGCCGCCCGCGGCCTCGCAGATGGTGATCCACTGCTGGCGCGGCTGGCCGGTCGCGTTGACTCGCGAACCGCGCAGCTGCGGGTTGCCCGTGAACGTCTCCGTGCGCGAAATGCCGATCACGGTGATGTCCGGGTCGGCGAGCAACGCCATCACGTCGCGGTGCAGGGTTGGGTGTCCCACCACGATGACCTGCTCCGGCTTCGTCGACGCTGCGAAATCGCCGCCGTCGTGGCTAATCGAGACCTCGCTCTGCGCGAAGAATCGCGCGGCCAGCGGGTGCACCTGGTGGAACGGCGTTGGCGCGGTGGGCTCGGCGATGGTGGGCACGTGCTCCAGTCCGGGAACGTCCCAGGCCTCGTCGCCTGCGATGACCAGCGTGTCCTTCGTCAAGTCGACGTCGACGGCGCCGTGGTCACTCCACGCGGGCTTCGTGGCCAGGCGACCCGGACCAACCCGGCGCGACTTCCCCACCGGCTCCGGCAGGGCGTCGGGCACCAGCGGGGTGTCCAGGGCCACGTTGACGTGCACCTGGGCTGCGCCGAAGTCCAGCGCGCGGGCCTCCTCCGCACTGGTGACCTGCTGGGTCTTGGCGTAGTGGCCGAAGATGCCCTGCTGCCAAATCGTCTGGGAGGCCCCAGTGCCGACCATCCACTCGGGGCGGTCGGCGCTGATCACGGCCAGCGGCACGTGCGCCATGTGCGCCTCCACCATGGCGGGAAGCGTGTTGGCAACCGCGGTGCCGGACGTCATCACTACGCCGACGTGGCGGCGCTGCACGCGCGCCAGGCCGAGGGCGGTGAAGGAGGCGGAGCGTTCGTCGATACGCATGTGGACGGTGATGTCCCTGCGTGCGAGCAGCGCGTACGCCAACGGCGAGTTGCGCGAACCTGGGCACATCACCACGTCGGTAACGTGCTGCGAGAGCGACTCGGCGACCTGGCGGGCAATATCCATCGAGTTCATGGCCACCTACCTTACTGGCCTTGCAGGGCGCTCTCTGCACCGGAGACGATGTCGTCGAAAAGGCCGCGAAGCTCGGTCGGCACCTCGACGGCTGGCTCGGTCGGTGCCACGGTCTCCCCGCTCTCCCCGCGCCCCCGGTCCGGCAGCAACTTCGGCCGCTTCGTCGTGGTCTCCGTGACCGTCTCCGTGGACACGGCAGTCTCGGTCACCGTGGAGGTCACCGGCGGCTTGTCCGCCTCGGCTGCGGCGCTGCGCCACAGGAAGAACAGCACCGTGCCGGCGCACAGTGCGATAGCAAGGGCAATCCCCAGCCCGATTGCGAGCCCGTTGGAGCGCTGCGGCTCCGGCTCGTAATAGGACTGGGGTTCGTAATAGGCTTCCGGCTCGTAGTACTGCGTTTGGTGCTCCGGGTCCGGGAAGTATTGCTTTGGACGTTGCTGGTTATCCATGCTGCTAGCGTACCGCTAGAGCACCAAACCAAACACCGGCACCGCCAGGAAGTAGGTCACCACGGTGATCAGGCCGAGGGAGATGATGTTCAGCCACAGGCCACCCTTGAGCATCTCGCCCATAGTGACGTAGCCGGAGGAGTACGCGATCGCGTTCGGCGGCGTTGCCACCGGGAGCATGAACGCACAGGTTGCGGACAGCGCCACCGGGATGGCCAGCAGCAGGATATTCATCTCGGTCGCCTCGGTCAGGCCGATACCAACCGCGACACCGCCCATGATCGGGAGGAAGGTGGCGGCGGTCGCCGTGTTCGAGGTCAGCTCGGTCAGGCCCAGCACCAGTGCAGCGACAGCCATGATGAGCAGGATCGTCGGCAGCACGGCGAGGCCCTTTGCGGCTTCACCGATCCAGAGGGACAGGCCGGTGGAGGTGAACATCGCGGACAGGGACAGGCCACCACCGAACAGCAGCAGGACGTCCCACGGCATCTCGTTCGCGGTCTCCCAGTCCATCAGGCGCTTGCCCTGCTTCGTGCCCGGCACGATGAACATCAGCAGGCCGGCAATGATGCCGACGATGGCGTCGTTGTACGGGAACTCCCAACCGAACTGCTTGATGCCAAGCGGAATGAAGATCCAGGCGAGTGCCGCGATCAGGAAGATGATGCCGACGGCCACCTGCGGGAAGGTCCATGCGCCCAGCTTGCGGTACTCGGCATCGATAAGCTCCTTGCCACCAGGGATCCGGTCGATCTCAGGCTTGAACACGTTAATCAGGACAAACCAGGCGATCACGGTCAGCAGGATCGCCATCGGCATACCGACGAGCATCCACTGGCCGAAGCCGATCGTGATGTCGTGTGCTTCCTTCATGTAGCCGGCCAGCAGCGCGTTCGGTGGTGTACCAATCAGGGTGCCGAGCGAACCGGTGGAGGCGGAGTACGCGATTGCCAGCATGAGCGAGGTAGCGAACTTCTTCTGGTTCTGCATGCCACCCACGGAGTCAGCGGTCAGGGTCAGCACAGAAACACCAATCGGGAGCATGACCACCGCGGTTGCGGTGTTGGACACCCACATGGACATGAAGCCAGTGGCCAGCATGAAGCCCAAGATGATGCGCTTCGGGCTGGTACCCACAATGCGCACGACCACCAGCGCGAGCCTGCGGTGCAGATTCCAACGCTGCAACCCGAGGGCCATCAGGAAGCCACCCATGAAGAGGAAAATCGTGGACGACGCGTACGGCCCGGAGACCGCGCTGAACTTTGCCACGCCCATCACCGGGAAGATCGCTATCGGTAGCAAGGCGGTTGCCGCCAGCGGGATCGCCTCCGTCATCCACCACGCCGCCATGAGCACCGTGGTCGCGGCGACGACGCGCATTACGTCGGCATCGTAGGTCGTTTCAGGGTCGGCGCCCGAGGACTGTTGCACTGTTTCGGCAGCGCTGCCCGGGAAGATGTAGTACACCAGCAGCGCAAGCAGCACACCTGCGATCAGGCCGATGAGTTGGCGGCGCCACTCACCCGGTTCGGGCGACTTGGCAAGCTCGCCGTCGGAGAGCGCGGACGATTCGTGCATCACGGGAGTCGACATTTTCGATCCTTTCGAACAGGATTCACACAACAGCTAAAAAGGTGATCTTTCACACCCTCGCGTGGGAGACGTTACGCCCTCACACATCAAATGTCGCAAGAATGCACAGATTAATCAAACATTTCCACCCCCGCCCGGGCACGTTTTTACCCCCGCATGGTGTCCATGCAGTCCCGAACGCGCTGAAACCACCAGTCGCGACGTTCCGCGGGAGCCCGCAACTCGTGCAGACGCGCCGGATCGGGGGTAACAGGGGTGGCTTCGAGGCAGCCGTCTACAAGCGGCCGCGGCTTCGCGACGTCCTCTACGAACAGCCGCTGCGTAGCCAATCCCGCTGCACGCGAATCCGCGCACCGCGCCGCTACCAGCCCCGCGTACATCCCCACCGCGGTGTCCAGGGCGCTGGCCACCGTCACATCCATCCCCAGGTCCCGCTTCAGCGCCAGCAGGCGGCGCACTCCCCCGAGCGGCGCAACCTTCAACACGGCAACATCCGCCGCACCCAGCTCGGCGACACGCAGCGGGTCAGCGGCCCGGCGTATCGATTCGTCCGCCGCGATCGGCGTACGCACCCGCGCACGCACCTCCGCGAGCTCCTCCGCGCTCCCGCAGGGCTGCTCGATGTACTCCAGCTCCCCCAACGCGTCGGCGGCGCGCACCGCCTCCTCGACGCTCCACCCCCGGTTCGCGTCCACGCGCAGGGTCGCGTCGGGACGCAGCTCGCGCACCCGCTCGACGCGCGCAACATCGTCGGCGAGCGTCTGGCCAGCCTCGGCCACCTTAATCTTGAACGTCCCGATCCCCGGGAAACGCTCCAACACCTCCTCCACCTGGGCGGCGTCCACCGCGGGCACCGTGCCGTTCACCGGCACCGGGCCGGAAGCCTCCGGCAGACCATCGAACGCGGCCTCCAAACCGGAGCGCAGCCACTGCGCGGACTCCTCAGGGCCGTACTCCACAAAGGGAGAAAACTCGCCCCAGCCGGAGGGGCCGTCGATAAGCAGGGCCTCGCGGGTGGTGATCCCACGGAACTTCACTGCCATGGGCAGGGCTACAACGTTGGAGCGCTCAAGGATCTCGTCAACGGAAGGCAATAAAGAAGGCATATGGCCAGGCTAGCGCCGACCGAGCACCAACGCGACAGGGCCCGACGTGCACGCCCCGCGAGACGGGCAGCCGCCGCAGCCGCCCGCGCATGAATCGTTGAGGGCGCGGCGCTGCACTTCGCCGGTGGCCTCGAGGTGGGCCATGACGGCGTCGATAGTCATGGGTGACAGGTTGGTGCGGCGCGCGATTTCCTCGCGGCTCACGCAGCCCTCGCGCAGTGCGCCGAGCACCGCCGACATCGGTCCGCCGCTCATCAGAAGAACACCTTCAACAGCTGGAACGCGCCGACGGCCAGGCCCCACGCCATCACCATCTGCAGTGCGACGCCGAACAGCGTCCACTTCAGGCCGATCTCCCGACGCTGCGCCGCAAGCGTGGCCACGCACGGCGTGTAGGCCAGCAGGAAGAGCATGTACGCCCACACCGCGGCCGTTGCGTGCCCGCCCGAGGCCTGGTTAAAGTCCTCGCGGATTGCCTGGCTCAGCGGCGAGTTGCCGTCGCCTTCCTCGGGCTCCTCCAGCGCATAGGTCTGCGCCCAGCTCGAGATGACGGCCTCCTTGGCCACGAAGCCGGTAATCAGCGGGCCAGCCAGGGACCAGGAGTCGAAACCGGCGGGCGCGAAGACGGGCGCGATCGCGTCAGAGACAGTGCCGTACACCGACTCCTGCGGGGCCACTTCGCCGAACTGCGCTTCGGAGGTCACCGGGGTGGACTGCAGCGCCCACACCACGACGACAGTCGCGACGATGATCTTGCCGGCAGTCTCAAGGAAGCCACGCAAGCGCGCCCACATCACCGACAGCGCCAGGCGCGCGCCCGGCAGCTGGTACACCGGCAGGTCAATGACCAATGGCTCGGTGCCCATCGTGGACCACAACACCTTGCGCAACGCGAAGCCCGTCAGCACGACAAGCAGGATAGAAATGACGTACATCGCGAAGACGACGGTGCCCGCGTGATCCGGGAAGAACGTCGCAGCCAGCATGACGTACACCGTCAGGCGCGCACTGCAGGACGCGAACGGCACCAAGAGGGCCGTCATCAGGCGGTGGCGCGGATCCCCCATCACGCGCGTCGCCGAAATCGCCGGCACGTTACAGCCGAAACCAACAATGAGCGGGATGAACGCCTTACCCGGCAAGCCCATCGCGCGCATCACACGGTCCGCGACGACGGCCGCGCGCGCCATATAGCCAGAGTCCTCAAGCACGGCGAGGCACAGGAACATCAGCGCCATCAGCGGCGCGAACGTGAGCACCATGCCGACGCCGTTAATCAAGCCGTCAACAACCAGGCCGCGCAACCAGCCGATCTCCGGCAGCACCGCAAGCGCCGCATCAGAAACCGGGCCGCCGAAGAAGCCCTCCAGGCCATCCTGCAACGGCTTGGCCACCGTGGTGGTGATCTCGAAGACCATCCACATCGCCACCAGGAACATCAGCGGGCCGATCACCGGGTGCAACGCGAAGCGATCCAGGCGCTCGGTGAAAGTCTGCTGGTGACCGGTGTCGGTCGCAGCGCGTTCGACGGCGGCGTCGACCCAGGCGAAGCGGGCGTCGGCAAGCTCGAAGTCGTCAGTGGTAGCCACTGGGCGCAGGGTGACCGCTGGTTCGGCGAGCTGGGCGTCGATAACTTCGCGCAGACCGCGCACATCCCTCTTACGCGGATCGACCGCGACCACGGGCAACCCAAGCGCGTTCTGCAGCGCCGCCGCATCCACCGCAATGCCCTCCGCGCGGGCCACATCCATCTTGGTCAACGCAACCACGATGCGGTACGGCGTCTCCGCGAGCTGCGCCACCATATACAAACCACGCGCAAGGTTCGCCGCATCAACGACGACCACCACCGCATCCGGACGCTCCGCCGGGCAACGCTCCAGCAGCAGCTCGCGAGTGAGCTCCTCGTCAGGGCTCTGCGGATCCAGCGAGTAGGCGCCAGGAAAATCAATCACGTTATAGGAACCCGCCCACACGCCGCGAGAAATCTCCACGGAGGTGCCAGGCCAGTTGCCCATCTTCACGTTCGCGCCAGTCAGCGCATTAAACAAGGTGGACTTGCCGGCGTTCGGAGCTCCGATCAGCGCGATGGTGGGCTCGCCCTTGACGGCGGTATCTGCGTGCGGCCCGCAACACGACGGAACCTGGGTGAAATCGGCCATGGCTATGCCACGCTCACCTTGATGCCACGCAGCGCGTCAGCGCTGAGGGCGTAGCGGGAGGTCGCTACCTTGATCACGCGGCCACCACCAGCCGTGGACTGCATAATGCTGACGCGCTGGCCTGGGCGAAGACCAAGCTCCTGCAGGCGACGCGCGACGGTAGGGGTAGTGTCAAGCGCCGCGATAACGGCGCTGTCGCCGACGGGGATGCGGGCAAGGGTGCCCTCGGCAGTTTTCGTTATCAGACTCATACGTTTGATTTAACTCCGAGCCCATTAGGTAAGCAATGCCTTATACAGTGGTTGCCTCCCTGTGGGGGTGCCCCGAGCTGCCGTCGGCACCGTAGACTACAAAGCCATGAGCTATTCCACTGCGCAACCATTCGACCCAACCCAATGGCGCGAGGTCGAAGGTTTTGACTTCACCGACATCACCTACCACCGACACGTAGGAACCACACGCGCCGACGGCATCGTCCGCATCGCCTTCGACCGCCCCGAAGTACGCAACGCGTTCCGCCCCCACACCGTCGACGAACTCTACCGGGCACTCGACCACGCCAGGCGCGACCCTTCTGTGGGCGTGGTGTTGCTGACCGGCAACGGGCCTTCCGAGAAGGACGGCGGCTGGGCGTTCTGCTCCGGCGGCGACCAGCGCATCCGTGGCCGCTCCGGCTACCAGTACGCGGGCGGCGACACCGCCGACACCGTCGATGAAGCGCGCGTCAAGGCCGAGGGCGGACGCCTGCACATCCTTGAGGTCCAGCGCCTCATCCGCACCATGCCCAAGGTGGTCATCGCGGTGGTGAGCGGCTGGGCAGCCGGCGGCGGCCACTCACTCCACGTCGTGTGCGACCTGACCATCGCCTCGAAGGAGGAGGCCAGGTTCAAACAAACCGACGCCGACGTCGGCTCCTTCGACGCCGGCTACGGCTCCGCCTACCTGGCCAAGATGGTGGGTCAAAAGTTCGCCCGCGAGATCTTCTTCCTCGGCCGCACCTACTCTGCCGAGGAGATGCAGCGCATGGGCGCCGTCAACATCGTCGCCCCGCACGCTTCCTTGGAAGAGGAGGCCATCCAGGTCGCCCGCGAAATCAACGGCAAGTCCCCCACCGCACAGCGCATGCTCAAATTCGCCTTCAACCTTGTCGACGACGGCCTCATGGGCCAACAAGTCTTTGCCGGTGAAGCAACCCGCCTCGCCTACATGACCGACGAGGCCGTCGAAGGCCGCGACTCCTTCCTGGAAAAACGCGAGCCCCGTTGGGACGACTTCCCGTTCTACTACTAGGTAGGTATGTGACCTAGCGGTTTTCTCCCCTTCGTGCCCCTTTGAAATAGTTCCCGCCGCCGGGGAACTATTTTGCGTTTGGGGCCGGTTCCGGTCGACCAACGGTTACATTTCCCTAGGTCACAACGGCTGTCCACGAAAATGGTTCCGGCGATCACGAATAGGTTGGGAACTTTCTTCGGGTTTCTAGTTTTCTGTAGCGTGGTGCCATGAAGCGCTATCTGCCTCTCATCACCGCCACTCTCCTGCTGGCTTCCTGCGGCACGGCGCCTGTGCCGGAAGCGCCCGTGCCGGAAACAACACTGGGCACGCCCGCGACTGAAGCACCGGTGCCCTCCACCCGTGATCTGTACGCCGACGCCATCGCGGACCCGGCGCGGTTCTTCGCAGATCTCGACGGCTTGGACGGCACGTTCGCCTACGACGTCTTAGATATCAACGGCGATCTTGAGCCGGAACTGCTGCTGCGCGCTGGTGCTGACGGCCCTTCTCCAATTCGCGTGTTGCGGGCCCAGGACGGCACGCTGAGCTGGACGAAGGACTACCTCATCGACGCGGACGACCCGTACCCGACTGTGTTCACCAACGGCACGCAGCCGGGCTTGGACCAGTACGAAGCCGAAGGCCCTCTCTTGCACGTGACGCACTTCGAGCTGCGGGGTCAGCGTTTGGAGAAGGTGTGGGGTCCGGAGGAGACGGTCGTCGGCAATCCGCTCAGCGATGTCACACGGATCACTTGGCACCCGTCGACGGATCCGGCGGCGCTGGACACGATCAAGCCGCCAGAACTCACGGGTCCGTTGGAGGGAACGATGGGGCAGGTATCCGAGGTCGAGCACCTACAGGGTCAGCAGTTCCGTGTCCGGTTCGAGCCAACCGCGGACGGTATCGCGGTGACGTACCCGGACCTCGGCTGCGCAGGCCACCTGACCAAGACCGAGGATGGGTCCCGCGAGACGATCACCGAGGGCACCTGCGATGACGGTGGCACGTGGCATTTGCTTATCGACGACAACCACGCCCACGCCTTCTACAACTCCCCCGATGGTCGCTACACGGCGGACGGACGCCTCACCCCGGCGGGTTAGCGTCGCACTGGGCGCATGCCGCGCAGTACCCGCATCAGCGCCGCGACAACGACTGCCAGCAGCACCAGCCCCACCGCAGCCGCAACCCACACTCGTGCACCGGTGGCCGTAGCTGGCCATGCGGGGACGGCGAGGATCCATAACGCAGATTGCGCGAGGACATCCCCGCCGATCGTGGCGGAGACGATTGTGACCAGGATCGTCGTGGCCAGCGTCCACGCCACGCCGAAGCGGACGGTGATGGCAAGTGCGGTGAGCGTCAATACGCTGCCTGCGAGAAACGCGAGGAGTCCGAAGCGTGCGTCGCCAACCACGGCCGCTCCGAACGCGCACACGAGGGCGACGACTCCAACGCACCACGTGGCCAATGCGGCGCGGACGCGTGGGTGTTCGACCTGCATGAGCGCCCAGGCGGGCCGCAGTTTCGGCCACACCAGCGTCGGAAGCACCCCGGCGCCGACCGGCAGGATGGCGTAGGTGAACAGCGCCTCGCGCACGTCCACCGGGTATGCCAGAGAGAACAGCAGTACCAGAGCGGTGAGCAGGAGCAACACGCTTATCGACGACACCCTCGCCGCCATCGCAACCCCCTTCACCGCAGCCACGTATCCGGTGGTTTCGGGGCGCGGCGTCGCCGGGCCTGCGGCCATCGGTGCGGTGACGCGGTGAATCCTGCTGCGTCGGAAGATGGGTCGGGTGCGCGGTGGTACGAGGGCGGCCACTACAAAGCCAACTGCCGCCAACACCAGGGTGAGGATGAGGGCTGGAATGGGAGATTCCCCCGCCATCGGGTCGGTGGCGTCGAGGGGTAGCAGGTTGAAGTGCAGGCCCATGGTCGGCAGCGCCAGCCGGGCTGGCCAGGCGCCGGGGTTCATCCTCCACCAGTCGCGCTCGGCGAAGTAGCCGAGGCCGATGGTGAATGCGAAGCCGAGGATGATGGTTTGCAGGATCCCGATGCGTCGCGTGGAGGCGGCGGCGAGACCTGCCGGTCCGAGCATGCCCAGCCACGCAAAAAGACCTACGAGTGCGATCGAGGCCGTGTTGTCCAGGTTGAATACGAGGCCGGCGGCAAACGGCACGACAAAGTCGAAGGCGACGAACGCGGCCAGCGCCAGCCACACCACGACGATACGGGCAGCGCGAGTGCGCATAGGTGGGACCGGCCGCCACAATGTGCCGCCGCCACGGGCGTCACGTTCGCGGGTTTCGGCCAAACCGGCGAACAGCGCGGCGGCGGGAGCAGCCATGCCGGTGACCAACAGTCCTTGCGGGTAGAGCAGGTTCGACGCGGTTTCGACGTTTCCGGCCAGGGCGAACAACGTCAGCAGCACGCCAACCAGCAGGCCTGCTCCGGCGAGCCACCACAGCATGGAGCCGCGCGCACGGATCCATTCGGCGTGTAGGAGGGTCATCGGTCATCACCTGACGTGAGCCGGAAGAATGACTCTTCTAGGTTGGGGCCCAGTTCCGCGAGCTCGCCTGCGAAGCGGACGCCGCCGCCTGCGATCACGGTGGCGTCGTCGGCCATGTGGAGTACTTCGCCGAGTTGGTGGGAACTGACCAGGACGGTGCGCCCAGCTCGCGCGTATTCGCGAAGGTAGTCGCGTAGGTGGGCGATGCCTTCGGGGTCGAGGCCGTTTTGTGGTTCGTCGAGAATAAGCACCTCTGGCTCGCCGAGCAGCGCCTGAGCGAGAGCGAGGCGGCCTTTCATGCCGGTGGAGAAACTGCCGGCTTTCTTCTTGCCCGCGGTTTGGAGGCCAACCAGTTCGAGGACCCGGTCGGCTTCGCTGTCGGGAAGGCCCAGCAGCGTGGTGTGGACGCGGAGGTTGTTGCGGGCGCTGAGGTGGTTGTAAAAGGCGGGGTCGTTGATGGAGGCGCCGACATGGCGCAGTGCCGAGCGGTCAAACGGCTGCCCCATCAGTGTTACCTCGCCGACATCGGGTTCGATCAGGCCGAGCAGCACCGACATCAGCGTCGATTTACCCGCGCCGTTAGGGCCCAACAGTGCGTGGACTCGGCCCGGAGTGGTGGTCAACGACACGTCGCGAAGTACGTGGTGGTCCCCGAAGGACACGGCCACGCCGCGACAAGCAAGTTGCGTATCAGTCATGGCATTCATGGTCGTCGCTGAGCAAGGCCACCACATCGGCCGGCGGGACCACACCGCCTCCTCCTCTAGGAGGAGATCCCGGCGCGCTGGGAGATCAAGGCAAGCGCCACCCTGTCGCGCGCGCCAAGTTTGGCAAGCAGATTAGAGACGTGCGTTTTCACCGTGGTCTCTGCAATAAACAGTGTGGCGGCGATTTCAGCGTTCGTGGCGCCGCGGCCAATTTCTGCGAGCACGTCGCGTTCGCGTTGCGTCAGCGCCTCCAGCGCGGCGGCGGATTCTTGGGTGCCCGCACCGTCGCGGACCCATTCCATCACGCGGCCTGTGACCCCGGGGGCCAGAACCGATTCGCCGCGGGCGACAGCGCGCACGGCGTTGGCCAGGACGTCGGGTTCGGCGTCTTTGAGAAGAAAGCCGTGCACGCCGGCGTCGATAGCCGCATGGATCAAGGTGTCGTCGTCGAAGGTGGTCAGCATGATCACGCGTGGGCCCATTTCCATGATGGTGCGGGCGGCGGTGATGCCGTCGAGTACTGGCATGCGGATGTCCAGCACCGCCACGTCGATGCGGTGGGCGCGGGTTTGCTCCACGGCCTCGGCGCCGTCGGCGGCGGTGGCGACGACGGTGATGTCGTCCTGGGCGTCCAAGATGGTGCGGAGGGCGCTGAGGAGGAGCGGTTGGTCGTCGGCAAGGAGCAGGCGGATCATGCTGCCAACTCCGCCCACACGGTAAATGTCTCCCCTGACTGCCATGTCTTCAGCGTGCCACCGGCGCTTGCCGCGCGTTCGCGCAGCCCCTCCAGCCCAACACCAGTGCCTGGTTGGGGTCGAATCTGGCCGGTAGAAACGACTTCTACCACTACGGTCTCGCCCGGTGCGATCCGAACCATCACAGCGGGATCGACTTGGTGGCGTGCCGCGTTCGCCAGCGCCTCCGCCACGATGCGATAAATAGCAAGCGAGGTCACCGGGGAGACATCCACTGCTGGTGCTTCCAGCGACACTTCCAGACCGGCGTCGCGGTAGCGCTGCACCAACGACGGCAGGTCAGGGATCCCCGCCGCCGGCGAAAACGCATGATCGCTCTCACGCAGGCCGCGCACAAGCAGGCGAATCTCCGACAACGACTGCCCGGCGGCCTCGTTGATCTGCTGCAGCGCCTCCCGCTCCTGTCCGGCCGCCAACCCTGCATTGGCCTGCGCTTTGATCAGGGTCAGCGAGTGGCCGAGAAGGTCGTGAATATCGCGGGCAATGGCGCGGCGTTCCTCCTCGCGCGCCGCTGCGAGACGTTGCTCTTTCGCGTGTGCTTCTCGACGACGCACCTCATCCTCAGCTGCCACATTCGCCCCAAGGAGATACCCCACCGCACTCGCACCCCAGTGCAGCGCAAGCGTGATCCCGAGATCGACCCCGTGCCGGTAGAACAACACAAAGTTGTCGTCCCACGTCCACATGAACGGCGACAGCAGTGCCCACCCGCACGCGGCAGCGAGAACAACTAGCGCGAAGCGCTTCCCTGTAAACAGCCCGGCAATAAAGGTCGCCACCGGGACCGCCAACACCCACGGCGAAAAGCCAAGGTTGACCGGCGCGGCCAGCCACATCACAGACCAGGCAACATTCAGCGCGATAAGCGCAATCGAGGAGAACTTGGGTTTGCTCGTGAGCACCACGCACACCGCGACGAAGCCCCACGACAGCACGGCCTGGCCCCAACTGGCCGCATGCGTGGGTTGGGTAAACGCACTCGCGGTGTACACCGCCGCCAAGATGGCAACAGCGACCGCGAGCACAAGGTCACCCGGTTTGTAGCGCATGGCCGTAAGCCTATCGGCAACACCGAACACGCGCCTCCTCCCAGGGGAGGAGATCTACTTGTTCAGCCCGGGAATCTTCGGAAGCTCCGGCACATTGATGCCGGCGTTCTTGAGCAGCGCGAACAACCCGCCCAGCGCTGCCAGTACCGCAGCGATGATGCCGATGATCTGGCCGAGCTTGGCGTCAAAGTTCTGCGGCTGCTCCGGCTTCGGCGTGGGCTGCTCCGGGGTTGGCGTTTCCGGCGCGGAGGGATCCGCTGGTTGGCCCGGCAGGGTGTTCTTCAGTACCGGCGGTGCTGGCAGGTCCGCGTTTTGGGTGCTGAAGATAAGCGGTGGGTTGTCGCTGCACTGTTGCGCCTGCTTAAGCAGGTAGTAGTACCGGGACTCGAGCGAGTCGGCAGCCTTGGCAAAGTAGGTGCCGGACATGTTCGACGCGAACGCCGTGCGCTTCCAGTCGGGGACGTGATTCAGGAACCGAGCAGTGTTGTCGCCGGTGCGGCCAAACACGTAGTTCGCCCCGAGGCTGGTCACCTCCGGCACGGATCCGTCGATACCGATGTACCAGCGCGCCGAGCCCTGCAGCGCCTTGCCCGCTGGTGAAAGCGGAATCTGGGCGCCCTGCTTCATGTCCAGGTAGAAGTCGGCGTCGGTGGAAACCAGGCCTAGCTTGGCCAGTTTTTCCTTAGCGGCGGCGCGGGCGGCGTCGTAGTCGGGACGCTCGCCGGGCTCCTGCCCTTCCAGGCGGAGTTGCTGGTAGGAGATGATGGCTGGTTGGTCGAGGTGGGCGTCGCCAAGTGGTTTGAGCCCCTCGAAGGTTGCCTCGAATGCTTCGGCGACGGCGGTGGCGTACATGCCGTGCGTGAGCGTTTTTGCGATGCGTTCGGCCTGCCAGGCAGGGCCGCGCTCGGCGTCGTTGAGGACGACGCGGCACTGGCCGCTGTCAGTGCGGGCGAGGTGGGCGGCGTGGGCCGGGGTCGTGGCGAGGGCGGTGAAGGCGGTCGCCGCAGCGACGGCCGATGCGATGATCTTCTTCATGCCCATGTAATCGGCACAGACGGTGGCGGGCGTTACGCGCGTAGCTCGTATCTAGGGCACACTTCTGCTCTCTTAACCGACTAAGTCTGCCGCTCGCTGGTGGGAGACCCCAAGCACCTCTCCCATCTCGCGAAGAGTGAAGCCTTCCGCCTTCATCTTCTGGGCGAGTTCAGTCTTGGCAGCCGCAGCTCTTTCGGTTGCTTCTCGCGCCTTGCTACCAAGCTCTTCTGCGCGCTTCCGAAGCGCCTCAACCTCGCCCGGCAGAATCGGGACCACCTCAACTTCAAAATCGGATGGAGCGAGTCCCGACTGGAACGCAAGAGCCTCAATCACCTCGCCTTTTGCCCTATCGAGACGACGAGTCTGAGAAACAACTCCGAGCTCTTCACACTCTAAGACCCATGCTCCGCTCGCACCGCGCTCCGCAGTGACAGTAAACGACCTCATCTCCACCACCCTTTTCCTAACTCTGCCTGAAACTGGTCAAAAAACTTACGTGCCGCCAAATCATCGATTTCCCGATGCCTACCAAGCGTTCTCGTCGTATTTCCGACTCGATATGCATCGTGTTTAGTAAGCGCGATCGCTTCAAATTCAAGCCCCTGACGCCGCGCTTCATTACGCAACTTCTTTATTACCGCATACCTCTTCACATTTCAATCCCCCATTGCATATTTTTGTCAAGCACCAATTGACAGACCATTGCTCTTACTTGTAGTTAGACGCCACAACTCCCCCGCCGGTTCCATCGAACATCCGACCGACTCCGCCCCGCGGTGTCGGAGGCGTGCCTTATATTGAATGACGCCCCCAACACGGATGGACAAAGGAGCAGGAATGGGCCGGAATGGGTTTGCGGTCGTCGATTTGGAGACGACAGGGCTGAGCAACCAGGACCGCATTGTGGAGATCGGCGTGGTGCTGCTGCGCCCCGATTTCACGGTAGAGCGCACGTGGGAGACCCTGATCCAGCCGGAGCGCGACATTCCGAATAGTTACATCCATAAGATCACGGCGACCGATGTGGTGGATGCACCATTATTTTGCGACGTCGCTCCGTACCTGGGCTCGCTGCTCAATGGCCGCACGCTGGTGGCGCACAATGCGTCGTTTGAGCACCGCTTCCTGACCAACGAGTTCGCGCGCGCCGGCGCGGAGGACGGCTTGTGCGAGTGGCTGGACACGATGCGGTTGACGAAGCAGTACATGGGCGTGGGCAAGTTAAGTGAAGCGCTGGATATCGCGAGGATTCGGAACCGGTTTGCACACTCGGCGCTCGCGGACGCCGAGGCGACCGCCGAGCTCCTCCGTTACTTGTGCGTGGGCAACGGAGTGGACGTCGAGAAGTATCCGTCGGCGACGTTCACCTCCCCCGCAGCCGAGGCACCGTGCCTCCCCCGCGGCGGCGAGCCCTCCTGGGCGGGACAGCTTTCGCGCACCTTGCCGACGGCCACCACCAAGAACGAAGCCGACTACCGCGCCGAGCTGACCTGCGCACTTGTGGACCGCGCCATCTCCCGCACCGAAATGCGCCGCCTCGAATCCACCGCCATCGCCGCGGGCCTCAGCGCCGACGACGTCGACGCCATCAACGAGGAGTTCACGCGCCAGCTCGCCGTCGAAGCCTGGGCCGATGGCGTCATCACCGACGAGGAGCGCGCCACGCTGCTCGACATCGCCGAGGCGCTCAACGTCGATGCGCAGCTCGTGCGCTCGCTTCTCGACGAGCCCACCTCCGGCCCCACCCCCAGCACCTTCGCCCTGCGTCCTGGCGACCGCGTCGCGTTCACCGGGGCCCTCGACATCCCACGCGTTGTATGGACCGACCGCGCCGCCGCCGGCCTCGACGTCGGTGGCGTGACCCGCACGTGCGCCGTCCTTGTCGCGGCGAACCCGGACTCGATGAGCGGGAAAGCGAAGCAAGCGCGCGAGAACAACGTGCCGATCATCGGCGAGACCCACTTCGCCCAGCTGCTGAAGGCCATGGAGGACTCGACCGAGGACGCACCGGTTGTTGCCTCTAATGCCGCTGCGCCTGTTTCAGCCCCGGAGCAGTTCTCTTGGCTGACCCCCGAGCAGTCGCACGCTGTTGGCTCGTCGAGTGCGCGCATCGCCGCCGCATGGATCGAGCAGCACCCGGACCGCCCGCTGCACGAGATCGCCGACAACCTCAAACCCCACCACGTCCCCGAGGCGACCGGGCGCGGCATCGACCGTTACCTCGCCATGTGGAGCCTTGAGCACCCGGAGATGCTCACCGCCAGCGCCGACGACCTGCTTGACCTGCACGGCGTCGGCCCGAAGCGGTGCAGCCAGCTCGTGGAGATGGTGGTGGACCTCGCCGTCGACGGCGTCGAGGAGCCGGCTGAGGTGGAGGCGGCGCTTGTTGAGGAGGTCGCTCCGGAACTCGCTGCGCTGCCTGCGCAGCCTGCCCCGGAGCCACGCCCTGCAGCCACCAAGCCGCGGCCTGCCACCAATGAACTGACACCTGAGGAGCTACTTGCCGCAGCGTATGCCCCGCTGCACGCACCGGTCCCCGCCCAATCGACGCCATACGATCCCGCACTAGTCACGCCTGCTACCGCCCCGAAACGACGCTCCAAGTCCGGGAAGGTATTCAAGCGGTCGGTGATCATCACCGTGGTGTCGTTTATGCTCTTCGGGCTGTGCATGGAAACGTTCGACCCGGAGGCCGAGTCCTTCATCGCCGGGATGCTCGCTCTGGCAACATTGGTTGGAATGCTGACGGCGGGGGTCTCGGGTGTGATGGCGCTAATCAGCAAGTTGCGGGGATAGAGCGCCAGGCCTTGTGCGTGTCTGATATTCAGTTAGACTTAGCCACGACATGACCTCCACTCATGTCGGCAAAAACGGTTGAACCCCTGCGAGGCCGGTTAACCAACGCAAGGGTTCGGCGAGACTAGCTATCTGGCCAGTCGGTTAACTTGCGGATCAGATCCGCAAGCAGTCTGGCTAGCAGCCCGCCTAAGGCTCGGATTGTGATCTCCTTCATCGCTTTCCGGGCCTTTCGCTTGTCCGGCTGGTTACCGGAATCAGCTTGAGGCATTCATCTCACCCCCTTCCTTACGGTCGAGACCAGCCGCTTCCACAAAGAAGCGCGTCCGCGCCGCCACTCACAGTCCGCAAATTGCAAAAGCGGGTATAAAACCGTTGCAAAAGCGGGTGCGAAATCGTTGCAGAAACGGGTACGCCACCCGCGAGCTGCACGTTTACCGCAGCGCTAGGAACACACTCGCCACCATGCCGCGCACCCAAAAACAGCAGCGCGAGCCCCCCAAAAAAACTCCAAACTGTAGTAGGTGGATTGTAGTAATCCTCGAAATTCTTTGCGAAAAGCGGAATACTACAATCCTTTTACTCACTTTTAGGCGCTTGGCCAACCCGCAGCCGCCAGCCACCCCGCCACCCAACCACCCCGCCCCAACATAGCACAAGCCCAAACCAGACCGCCCCGACCACTTCGTGCCACAACAACTAGACCGACCAGTCTTGCAATAACAAACCGAGTGGTTTATTCTTCGGTACAGCTTAAAACAACTTGAAAGGAAACATTGTGCTGAAGAAACTCACTGCTATCACCGCGGCAGCCGCCCTCGCCCTGGGTCTGACTGCCTGCTCCGGCGATTCCACCGACACCACCGCAGCCCCGGACGGGGACCTGGACACCATCCGCGTCGCTACTTCGCCTGGCCCGTATTCGGAGCTGTTCACGGATGCGGTCGGCCCCATCTTGGAGGGACAGGGCTACGAGGTGGAGTACCAGTCGTTTACTGACCTGACCCAGGCAGATACTGCGCTCAACGAGGGGTCCGCGGACTTGAACGTTGACCAGCACACTGCCTGGCTGAACGTCTTTAATGAGGAGAAGGGCGGCAACCTCGCCTCCATTACTGAGGTGCCGACGGTACCGGCCGGCTTGTACTCCGATAAGTACACGCAGCTCACCGAGGTTGCCGACGGCCACAAGGTTGGCATCCCGCTGGATGGGTCGAACAAGTCCCGCGCGCTGCACCTGCTAGTGGATGCTGGCTGGATCACATTGCAGGACCCGGATGCGACGCTGGTCGCGGAGTCGGATATTAAGGACAACCCCCACAACCTGGAGATTATCTCCATTGATTCGGGCAACCTGTCGCGCACGCTGCCGGACTTTGACTGGGCGGTGATTCCTGGCTCCATGTCGTATTCCGCCGGGTTGGACCCGAAGTTGCAGGTGTTCCAGGAGACGTTGCGTCCGGAGCTGATTCTTGTAGCGGTGACCACCGAGGACAAGAAGGATCAGCCGTGGGCGAAGGCGGTCGCGGACGCGTACCGCTCGGAGGAGTTCAAGCAGTACTTCGACGAGCACAACGAGAACAACTACTGGTTCCTTCCGGATTCTCTGAAGTAGACAAAGCGCTAGAAAGGCTCGCATGACCATCGCAACCGGCAGCGGCAACGCCGTCATATTCGACGGTGTGACCAAGGTGTTCGACACCGGGGACACAAGCTTTACTGCACTCGAGGACATCTCGTTCGCGGTACCCGCGGGCGGGATTTCCGGCGTGGTGGGGACGTCTGGTGCTGGCAAGTCCACGCTGATTCGTACCGTCAATGGGCTGGAGGTGCCGACGTCGGGCTCGGTGTCGGTACTCGGCGAGGAGCCCGCGAAGCTGAACGCGAAGCAGCTGCGTGACCTGCGGCGCAAGGTGTCGATGGTGTTCCAGAACTACAACCTTCTGGAGACCAAGACGGTTGCGGAGAATGTAGCCACGCCCCTGTTGCTATCGAAGACGCCGAAGGCGGAGATCCAGCGCCGTGTCGCGGAGGCCCTCGAAATGGTGGGGCTGGCCGACCGCGCAAGTCACAAGCCACGCCAGCTTTCGGGCGGTCAGCGGCAGCGCGTCGGCATCGCTCGTGCGCTTGTGACCAATCCGAGTATTTTGCTTTGCGACGAGCCCACGTCCGCCCTGGATCCGCTCACCACAACACAAATCCTGGAGCTACTCCGAAAGATCAATGCGGAGCTCGGCGTGACCATTTTGCTGATCACACACCAGATGGACGTAGTGGCACGCCTCGCGGATGAAGTTGCGGTGCTATCCGAAGGCCACCTTGTGGAATCGGGCCCCGTCGCCGAGGTGTTCGCCGACCCGCAGCACCCGTTGACGCAGCGGTTCGTGGAGACGGTCATCCAGCGCGAGGTCCCTGAGCACGTGCGCGAGACCATCCGCGAAGGAAGGTTTGACCGCGCGGTGCAGCTCGTCCACACGGGAGGGGCTGCTCAAGAGGTGTTCACGCAGCTCGTTGGCAAGTTTGGTGTGGATGCGCGGCTGCTGGCGTCGTCAAGTACTGAGCTTGCGAAGACCACCGTGGGCACCACCATCGTCGGCCTGCATGGCGGCGAGGCGGACGGCGCGGTGGCGTGGCTGTCGAGCCTGGAAGGTGTGACTGTGAATGAGGTGGAGGCGTAAATGGAACCGCTGAACTCCTGGTGGCGCGACCTCACGGGCTCGCGCGTGACTCCGTCGATGTACCTCGATTCCTTCGGGGAGACCGTGTACATGGTGGGGGTCGCGCTGTTCATTGGCGCTCTGGTTGGCATTCCGCTGGCGCTGGCGCTGGTAATCACCCGCCCGGGCGGTCTGCGCCCGAACCGGCTGGTGTACGGGGTGCTCAACGTGGTGGTCAACATCATCCGTTCCCTGCCGTTCATCATCTTGCTCGTCGCGATTTCGCCGTTCACCCGCTCTATTGTGGGTACCTCAATAGGCACGACGGCCGCGCTGGTGCCACTCACCCTGTACATCGCCCCGTTCATCGCGAGGCTCATCGAGCAGTCCCTGCTCGAGGTCAACCCCGGTATCACCGAGGCTGCCGAATCGATGGGTGCGAACATGTGGCAGACCATCCGGCACTTCCTCCTCCCGGAGGCGAAATCCTCCATCATCCTCGCAATCACCACGGCAACCGTGGGTCTCATCTCCGCGACCGCGATGGCCGGAACGATTGGCGGTGGCGGCGTGGGCGACCTCGCGATTGCCTACGGCTACCAGCAGTTCGACTCTGTGGCAATGCTCACCACCGTGATCATCCTGATCATCGTGGTGCAGGCCATCCAGTCGCTAGGTAATACACTCGCCCGCCGGGCCCGCGCGTAGCGCCCCAAACCGCTCAAAGCGTGGGATTCAAAGCGTGCGATGCAGCTCGCGCAGGAGGGCGCGCACGCGGGCGTCGATATCGTCGCGTACGAGGCGCATCCGTTCCATACCTTCGATGCCACGGGTGGATGGCTCGTCGGTGTGCCAGCGTTCCAGGGTGCCGGCGGCGTCGGCTGGCATGTTGAGCTGGGCGGCGTCGCCAATTATTACTACTCGGTCGACTGTGCGCAGCAGTTCTGGGTCGATGGGTTTTGGTGTGCCGCGCGACATGTCGGCACCGAGTTCTGCAATTGCGGCGACGGATTCTTGGTTCAGCTTCGTGCCCGGTTTCGTGCCAGCGGAGAAGACGCTGACCTGGTCGCCTGCGTAGTGTCGCGCAAGCGCCGCCGCCATTTGTGATTTACCGCCGTTGCTGACGCAGACGAACAAGACACTGGGGTTCATGAACGGCTCCTTGCAGCTGGCAGGGTGGGATCGCCTGGGAAGAGTCTCTGCCCGATGCCGCGCATGAGGTAGACAAGTCCGACGAGGACGGGGATTTCGATGAGCGGGCCGATCGTACCTGCCAGCGCTTGAGCCGAGGTGGCGCCAAACGTGCCGATCGCCACCGCGATGGCCAACTCGAAGTTGTTGCCCGCGGCGGTAAAGGACACGGAGGCGGATTGGGCGTAGCCCATCCCCGACGCCTTCGACACCACCAGGGCGATCAGGAACATGCCCACGAAGTACCCCAGCAGTGGCAGGGCGACTCGGGCAACGGTCCACGGTTGGGATGTAATCTGCTCGCCTTGCAGGGAGAACAGCAGCACGATCGTGTACAGCAACCCCACGAGCGCAAGCGGAGAAACCGCGGGCAGGAAGGTCTCTTCGTACCACGCACGGCCCTTCACTCGCTCACCGATGATGCGGGAGAGCACTCCGGCAAGTAGCGGGATACCGAGAAACACCAGTACTGCGGTGACGATGGAGAAGAAGGAGAACTCCACAGAGATGGTCTCCAGGCCCAGCCAGCTCGGCAGGATCTGCAGGTAGAACCATCCGAGCACGCCGAACATGAGCACCTGGAATACTGAGTTGATGGCGACCAGGACGGCCGTGGCTTCCCGGTCGGCGCAGGACAGGTCGGACCACACCAGCACCATGGCGATGCAGCGCGCCAGTCCGACGATGATGAGGCCTGTGCGTAGCTCTGGCTGGTCCGGCAGAAACAGCCAGGCCAGGGCGAACATGAACGCGGGGCCGACGATCCAGTTCAAGATGATGGAGACGGTCATGAGCCGTTTGTCGGTGGCGATCTCGCGGATCTTGTCGTAGCGGACTTTGGCCAGCGGCGGGTACATCATCACCAAAAGGCCCAGCGCGATCGGCAGCGAAATACCGCCGACTTCAAAACGCTCAAGCGTGCTGCGGAGTCCTGGAACGGCGCGGCCCAGCAGCAGACCGAATGCCATCGCCAAGATGATCCACACTGGTAGGAATCTGTCGAGGAACGACATTCGAACGGGGGTCGGCTCTGGGTTGGTCATCTAATCACCTCACATATCGATAATTATCAATATGTGAAAATAGAGGGCCGCATAGACCGCTGTCAATATGAGAAGGTAGAAGTCATGCACGAACAATCCCCCGCCCCAGACTGCTGCTCACTCGGCTCCGGCCCGCTACCCCCAGAAGACGCCGAGCGCTACGCGGCCCTGTTCAAAGTGCTGGCAGATCCCTCCCGACTGCGCCTCCTCTCCCGCCTCGCCGCAGAAGGGTGCGAGCCGATGAGCGTGACCGCGCTTACCGAGTATTCCGGGCTCAGCCAACCGACGGTCTCCCACCACCTCAAGAAGCTTGCCGAAGCCGGACTACTCAAAAAGTCCCGAACAGGCCGAACCGTCACGCACGAAATCTGCCCGGCTCCCTTCGCGGAACTGCGCACCGTCCTGCAGATGGACTAGGCGCCAGTTTCACGGGCGCGTAGCCACTACACTCATTCGACATGCTTGACGTTCTGACTGGTTTCGCCATCATCTTCACCGTGATCGCGGCGGGCTGGTGGCTTGCCCAGAAGAAGGTGATCGGCCCGGGCGAGCAGCGGCTGCAGCTCAACCGCATCGCGTTCCATGTGGCAACACCGTCGTTGATTTTTTCATCGGTGGCGGTTTCGGACACGGATGCGTTCTTCTCCCCGGTGATCCTGGTGATCGCAATCGCGACAGTGACCACGATGCTGATCTATTGGGCGATCAGTGCGGTGTGGTTCAAGCAGGATGCTGCGGAGACCATGGCGGGGGCGGCGTCGTCGAGTTATTACAACTCGGTCAATATCGGGTTGCCCATTGCCACGTACGTGCTGGGGGATCCGACGTACGTGATTCCGGCGCTGGTGTTGCAGATGGCGGTGCTCTCCCCCATCGTGATCGCCGGCCTGGACCGTGGGGCGTCGGGGGTGCTGAAGTCAGTGATTGCGGGGTTGAAGGCGCCGGTGGTGGTTGCGGCGTTTGCGGGGTTTGCGGTGTCGGCGTCGTCGTGGACGGTGCCGGAGCCGGTGCTCGCGCCGCTGCAGATTCTGGGCGGCGCGTCCATCCCGATGATCCTTATGAGCTTCGGAGCCTCGCTCACCGGGGAGAAGGTACTGCAGAGCCAGCGCTTGGCGACGACCACCGCTACCGCCCTCAAGCTGATCGGCATGCCAGCCGTGGCATGGGGCGTGGCATCAATACTGGGCCTGACCGGCTCCGATATGTACGCGGCCCTCATCCTGTGCGCGTTGCCGACGGCGCAGAACGTGTACAACTACGCGGCGACGTACCGCTCGGGTGAGGTGATCTGCCGGGACACCGTCTTCCTCACCACGTTCCTATCGCTGCCTGCGATGTTGTTGATCGCGGGGGTGTTCTAGCCTTGACAAACATGGTGCGTTGGATCACACTCATACAATGGCTAAGACACGGACTACATTTTTGGCCGCAGCGCTGATGGCTGCGGCGTTGCTTGCTGGGTGCTCCTCAACAGGCGGCGCACCCCGATCCGAGAACGCTGAAGGGACCGCTGGTGGCGTCGATACGCCGAGGTACGTGGTGGCCATGGTCACCCACGGTGCTCCGGGCGACACCTACTGGGACCTCGTGCGCAAGGGCGCCGAGGACGCGGCGAAGAAGGACAACATCGAGCTGCGCTATTCCTCCGACCCGCAGGCGCCGAACCAGGCGAACCTGGTGCGCTCCGCGGTGGACGCTGGCGTCGACGGCATCGCCGTGACCATGCCGAACGCCGAAGCAATCGGTCCTGCGGCGCGCAACGCTGTCGACCGTGGCATCCCCGTCGTCGGTCTGAACGCCGGCATGGGCAAGTACCAGGACTACGGCATGACCGGCTTCTTCGGCCAGGACGAGTCGGTGGCGGGCAACGCCGCCGGCGAGCGCCTCAAGGAGCAAGGCAAGTCGAACGTCCTGTGCGTCATCCACGAGCAGGGCAACTCCTCCCAGGAAGCGCGTTGCGACGGCGTACGCAAGGGCCTCGACGGCAACGTCGAGCTGCTCTACGTCAACGGCCAGGATCTGACGTCCGTGCAGTCCACCATCACCTCGAAGCTGTCGCAGGACACAAGCTTCGACACCGTCTTCGCCCTCCAGGCGCCGGTGGCGATGCGCGCGACGGAGTCCGTGAAGCAGTCCGGGTCCAAGGCGCAGGTCGTCACCTTTGACACCAACGCCGAGCTTGTCGACGCCATTGCCGACGGCCGCGTCGCCTTCGCCGTCGACCAGCAGCCGTACCTGCAGGGCTACCTGGCCGTCGACTCACTGTGGATCGCGAAGCGCAACGGCGGCACCCTCGGCGGGGGCCGCCCGGTCTACACCGGCCCGAGCTTCGTAGATAAGGACAACGTGGACAAGGTCGCCGAGGCAGCGAAGGCAGGCATGCGATGAGCGCGGTGGTGAGCGAAGGGGCGTCGACAAGCGATGACCGGCTACGAACACACACTGGCTTTTCCAAGCTCATCCGGCGCCCCGAGTTCGCTTCAATGCTGGGCTTCATCGCGATCTTTGCGTTCTTCCTGACCGTCGCCCCCGCGTTCCGGTCCTTTGAGGCGTTCGCGACCACCCTGTACGCGTCCTCAACGCTGGGCATCGTGGCGCTCGCGGTGGGGCTGCTGATGATCGGCGGCGAGTTCGACCTCTCGTCCGGCGTCGCCGTGACCACCGCCGCGCTGGCCGCAACGATGCTGAACTACAACCTGCACCTCAACTCGTGGGTTGGCGCGTTCATGGCGCTCGGGATCTCGCTGGCGATCGGCGCGCTGAACGGCTACCTGGTCACCCGCACCGGCATCGATAGCTTCCTGATTACGCTGGCGGCGTTTTTGATGCTGCAGGGCCTCAACCTGGCGGTGACCAAGCTGGTGACCGGCCAGGTGGCGACACCGATCATCTCCGACATGGAGGGTTTCCCGTCGGCGCACGTGGTGTTCGCGGGCACCTTCGACATTGGCGGCGTCACCTTGAATGTGACGGTGCTGTGGTGGTTGCTGCTCGTCGCGATTGCCTCGTTTGTGCTGTTCCGCACGAAGTTCGGCAACTGGATCACGGCGGTCGGCGGGGACCAAAACGCCGCGCGTGCCGTGGGCGTGCCGGTGCGTCGGGTGAAGATTCTGCTGTTCATGGGCGTGGGCTTCGCGGCCTGGTTCGTGGGCATGCACACCCTGTTCGCCTTCGACTCCATCCAGGCAGGCCAGGGCGTGGGCAACGAGTTTCTCTACATCATCGCTGCCGTCATCGGCGGCTGCGCTATGACGGGCGGGCGCGGCACCGCGGTGGGTACCGCGATCGGCGCGCTGATTTTCGGCCTGACGAACCAGGGCATCGTCTACGCCGGCTGGAACCCTGACTGGTTCAAGTTCTTCCTCGGCGCAACACTGCTGGTCGCCGTGTTTACGAATATGTCCTTCGCTAAGTACACCAAGGGGCGCTAAGTGGCTGTCATTGAACTGAAGAACATCACCAAGTCCTACGGCAGCTTCGATGCGCTGCGCGGGGTGAACCTCGCAGTGCGTGAAGGGGAGGTCACTTGCGTGCTCGGCGACAACGGCGCCGGCAAGTCCACGTTGATCAAGATTCTCGCTGGCCTGCACCAGCCGACCTCGGGCGAAGTGCTTATCGACGGCCAGCCAACCACCTTCACCTCCCCCCGAGATTCGATCGATACCGGCATCGCAACGGTGCACCAGACGCTGGCGATCGTGGATGAGCTCAGCGTGTGGCGCAACTTCTTCCTCGGCCAGGAGCTCACCGGCCGCTTCGGCGTCCTCCGCGACGCCGAGATGAAGCAGATCTGTGCCAAGCAGCTCCTCGAGATGGGCATCGACATCCCCGACGTCGAGGTGGACGCCGGGAACCTTTCCGGCGGCCAGCGCCAGGTCGTGGCCATCGCACGCGCGGTGTACTTCGGCGCCCGCGTGCTCATCCTGGACGAGCCGACCGCGGCGCTTGGCGTGAAGCAGTCCGGCGTGGTCCTGCGCTTCGTCGCAGCTGCCCGCGACCGCGGCATCGCCGTCGTCCTGGTCACCCACAACCCGCACCACGCGTTCCTGGTCGGTGACCACTTCACCATCCTGAAGCTGGGCCGCCAGGAACTCGACGAGCCCCGGGAGAACGTGACCCTGGAGGAGCTGACCCACCAGATGGCTGGTGGCGGGGAGCTCGAGGCGCTCAGCCACGAGCTGGGAAGGTAGCTGCGCGGTTTCCGGTATACCTGAAACTCTTTCCGGTTTTGGAGATAGTTTCAGGTATACCGGAAATTAGCCTCGCGGGCGGAGCGCTAGACTAACGCTTCGTGACGAAGCTCCTGGAACTCCTGCCCGTTGACCCCGCCGACCCGCTCGCGATCCTGCCCGCCCTCGAGGAGGCCCTGACCGGCCAGCGCGCCCTGCTGCCCGTGCCGACGAACGACCCGGCGCGCGCGAACCTGCTGCGTAACACGCAGGGTGTGGGCGAGCCGATCGCGGACGACGTAGCCCTCGTGGTGGCGACCTCCGGGTCCACAGGCACCCCGAAGGGTGCGCTGTTGACCCCGACGAACCTGATTGCCAGCGCGGACGCCACCCACCAGGCGCTCGGCGGGCCGGGGCAGTGGCTGTTAGCGATGCCTGCCGCGTTCATCGCGGGTATCCAGGTGTTGGTGCGCAGCATGGTCGCGGGTGTCGAGCCCGCCTTTGTGGACCTGACCCACGGGTTCCTCGTGGATGAGTTCGCGGCGCGCACCGCGGAGATCGCGGCGACTGGGGACCGCTGCTACACAGCGCTGACCCCGCTGCAGCTGGACAAGGCGATGTCCACGCTCACCGGCATCGACGCGCTGCGCAGCTTCGACGCGGTGCTCGTCGGCGGGGCGGCCACCAACCCCGCGCTGCTGGATTCGGCGGTGAAGCTGCGCATCAACGTTGTCACCACCTACGGTTCCTCGGAGACCTCGGGCGGCTGCGTCTACGACGGGGTGCCCATCGCCGGCGCCAACGTCCGCATCCGCGACGGCCGCATCTGGCTGGGCGGGCCCATGGTGGCGCGCGGCTACCGCAACCAGCCGGAGCACCCCGACTTCGCCGAGCCAGGGTGGTTCCGCACCTCAGATGCAGGCCAGCTTATTGACGGCCACCTGACGGTCGAAGGGCGCGTCGATAATGTGATTGATTCGGGTGGGTTGAAGCTGCAGCCGGAGGTGCTGGAGCGCTTCCTGCTGCGCGTGCCCGGCGTGGCGGACGCGTGCGTGGTGGGCGTGCCGGACGAGCGCTTCGGCCAGCGCATTTGCGCCGCGTATGCGGGTGAGGCGCAGGTGCCGGACGTGATGGATGCCCTACAGGACCTGCCGCGGTGGCAGGTACCGAAAGAGCTCAAGCGCGTGGCGGCGCTGCCGCTGTTGGGGCCGGGCAAGGTGGACCGGGCCGCGGTGCGCGACCTGTTCTAGCGCGCCCCGACCACGGCACGGATCTCCTCGGCGCTGTAGCTTGCGGCAAGCTGGGCGTCGTTGCCCCCGCGCAGGTTTGTGCGCACGAGTGCCACCGACTGCGAACCCGGCACCAGCGGAAACTCCTTCGGTTTGTCAAAGACTTGGCGCACGAAGTGCCCGGAGCGCACGGCGCACATGTTGAGCCACACGTCGTCGGCGCTGGGGGCGGCACGTTGGAATGCGTCGCCCTGGGCGGCGACGAAGTCCACCATCGCGGGTGGGTACGCCACGCCGGATACGCCGGTGGCGAAGTGCCGTGGGCTCGGCGCGGTGGTGCGCACGCTGCGCCACTGCGTATACGGCGCGAACTGTCCGCCTCGCAGGGCGATCTCGTGGGCGCGATACGCCGTGACTGCCAGCGGATCCACCACCAGCTTCTCGACGAACCACCTCGGGTACAACACGTCATCATCCACCGTGATCACGCTCGTCCCCGTGCCCGCGAGCTGCCGGAACGTGCCGTAGTACTTGGTGTGCGGGCCGTAGTGGCCGTCGGAACGCCGCACCTGCAGGCCGCGCTCCACGAGCTCCCGCAGCGGCTCGGGCCAGGGCGCATCGAAGTCCTCCGCGTCCAGCCACAGGATGGTGGGCACGCGGCGAGTCCCCACCAACAGCGATGCGAGGGTGTGGTGGACCGTCGATAAGCGGGTGCCGTGCGAGGTCAGGCTGATCACGGTGTGGCCCGCGGCCGGGAACTCCAGGCGCCCGGAGCGTACCGCCATCCGCAACGACGGCAGACGCAGCGCCGCGCCTATCTGCGCCACCGCCTGCCGCGCCGCGTAATCAACCCACATGGCGCACCACTTTAGCCGACAGGCCCGACACGGGGCATGATGGAAAGCATGAACGCACAACCCAACCTGCACGCGTGGTGGGAAGCCTCCCGCCCCCACACCTGGCCAAACGCCTTCGCGCCCGTCATCGCCGGCACCGGCGTCGCGGCCTTTACCGCGCACGCCAACCTCGGCCGGGCGCTGTTGGCGCTGCTCGTGGCGTGGGCCCTCATCATCGGCGTCAACTTTGCCAACGACTACTCCGACGGCATCCGCGGCACCGACGACGACCGCTCCGGCCCCACACGCATCACCGCCAGCGGACTCGCCGAACCCAAAGACGTAAAACTCGCCGCCTTCATCGCGTTCGGTGTTGCAGGGCTGTTCGGCATCATCCTGTCCGTGCTGGCCGGGGCGTGGTGGCTGATCCTGGTCGGCGCCGCCTGCATCGCCGCCGCCTGGTTCTACACCGGCGGCAACAACCCCTACGGATACATCGGACTTGGCGAGGTCAGCGTCTTCATCTTCTTCGGCCTCGTCGCCGTGATGGGCACCGAGTTCGTCCAGACCGGCTTCCTGTCCTGGGAGGGCCTGCTCGTCGCAGTGGCGATCGGCGCGATCTCCGCATCCGTGAACCTAGTCAACAACATCCGCGACATCCCCACCGACTCCGCCTCCGGCAAGCAGACCATCGCGGTCCGCCTCGGCGACAGTCGCGCCCGCACCCTGTTCACCGTCCTGACCTGCGTCCCGTTCGTAGTCAGCGTGCTGCTAGCCCTGGTGTACGCGCCGGCCCTGGTCGGGCTGGTAGCGCTCCCCCTGGCGATCGCCGCCATCATGAAGGTCCGCAGCGGCGCGACCGGCACCGCGCTCATCCCGGTCCTCGGGCTCAACGGCAAGGCGATGCTGGCCTGGGCCGTGCTCACGGCCGTTGCGCTGGCGTTCGGCGGGATGGTCGTCCCGTACGCGTAGGGCTGGTTCTTTGTGGTTTTGCGGGGTCTACGCACCAAATTTCCTCACGCAGTTTGCGTGACCCGGGCTTTTCCAAACCGGCGTGCGAAAATCTAGGAATTTAGTGTCCTCGTTCGCCGCGCTAGTGACAAAAGACGCAACCCCCTTTTCGCGAACTGGGCTTTTACCAAGGTCGACCGGCAGGATTGCGCCCATTGTCACTCGCCGTTCACACAAGACACCACATTCCCTCACACGACCTACACGACCTGGGCTTTTCCAAATCGACACACGATTCTTCAGGACACGCCCGGCGAACCCGGAGAGGATGGCAACGCAGCGACCATATCAATCCCGTCGGCCTCGTCCAGCCAGGCGTCCAGCAGCTTCGTGCCGTCGTGGATGGTGGTCTCGAGGTTGGTGGTGCCGTAGATGAACCTGCCAGCATCGAACGCCTGTTGGTCAAAGGACTCGAACCTGGCCGCCAGGCAGCGCTTCGACCCCGCATACGCCTCAGACTCTGTCACCTGGGTGATTGGGGAAACCGGACACAGCGTGAGGAAGGCTCTCGCACATACGCCCCCGAGGACCGACGAATCCGGACGGATCAGAGAGCCCACTGGTGTGTGAACGTACCGATGGCTCCGTGCCCCGTGTTCTTGCTTCGCCGTCGTCAACTAGGTAGCTTTGCAAGCAACATGACCGGTTCCGCTGCCCGCCTCGGTGGGAGTCCAGGGCCGGTCTTCGTTTTTTATCCCGAGCATGCCGAGATGCTGCTGGCGCGATTGAACTACTGATGCGCCGTTTCTCCCAAGGCGACGGCACCGCCCGAGATGAATTCGTTGACGGAGCATCGTTTGACCTGGTGGTAGCCCTCTATGGGTTTGACGAACAATTGCGCCACAGCGTGTTCATCGAGCTTGATCGCGTGGAGTTGGCTATTCGAACCAAGCTCGGTCACGAACTGGGCCGCCTTGACCCGCTGATCTATTTGGATCCTCAACGTTTGAACGCCCGGGCACGGCAGCGAAACAAAGACGGGCGTAGCGTGCATGAGGTATGGGTGAGAAAGTACCAGTCGGCATTGAAAGCGTCGAAGGAGGACTTCGTCACCCACCACAAATCCAAATATGGCGGGACTCTACCCATCTGGGCGGCCGTCGAAATCATGGATTGGGGAATGCTGTCATACCTGTACGGCATGTCGCCCAATATCGTGCGCAAACGGATTGCCCAACCCTGCGGCCTAACCGGTCCTCAGCTTGAATCGTGGCTGAAATCCTTGAATATTCTGCGCAACTACGCAGCTCATCATGCGAGGATGCTCAACCGCGTTTACGACATCAAACCGAAACTGAACAATGACGTCAGGCTGGCTCCGGTAGCTGAAGGAATGAATCGCGTGTTCGGGCAGCTCTCCCTTATCCAATACTTGCACCGCCAACTCGGCTTGTCCCCAGCCGACCGGATGCCGAAGCTGTTCGACACTTACCCGCACAATCCCATCGTGCCGATTTCTCGCACAGGCGCACCTGACAACTGGCGTGAGTTGCCTCTCTGGCGCGTCTAATCCTTGCGGTTCATTACCGCGCGACCAAAAACACCGACTGGGTTGCCTGCAAAAGTCACGATTATCCGCACGACAAGTAAAACGGCACCGATGCCGTGTGCATTGATGATGCATTGTTAACCATGAATCTGGCTCACAACCACTTGACATAGAGCGTCGTCAAAGCCAACTCGCTGGTGGACTACTCGGGGCCGACTCCTGCGGATAACGTGATGGAACGGCTACTTCAGGCACGCTCATAGTTATTGGCGTAGTGCGGGTGCGGTGTGGGCGTAGATGACGACCACTGCAATCAAGGCGATACAGACGGCGAAGGGTGCCAGCGGGTTCCACCCGTAAAGGGCGGTCGAAGCCAGCGGGGCAATCGCGTACGCCAACCCATTATTAGCGTTGATGATGCCAGCCACTGCGCCTTGCTCATCTGCACTCATCTTCAAGGTTGGGCCAGTGTTGTACCCGGGCATCGCCAGTCCCATACCTACCCCCAGCACGATACACCCGACAACCAGTAAAGCGTGCGAGGAGGTAGGCCAAATGAGCACAGTTGCAACTAGTGTAATGGCCAGACCAGTACGTAAAAGCTTCGCTGCTCCCCACCCTGTCTTTGGAGCAATCACCGCTTGGGCAATGATCATGGTCACGCCCATGATGGTCAGGTAAATCGCGGAAATACCTGCGGTCGCAGTTGCCGACAGGGCGAAGCGGTCTTGGACAGTGAATCCAAAAATCGTAGCAACAGAAGAAAACACAAGAAACATCACCAGACCAGTTGCTAGCCAGGGAGCTACACGCGGATCAGTGAAGCGAATCCGTTGAGGCTTTGCAAAAAGTTGCCCTCGGCTTTGAGGTGCGAAACTCACCAAGAGAACAACCAGACCAATCACCATCACAACGGGCATGACCACCAAGGGCAAGAGCAGGCCACCAGCAGCGGCTAACACACCTCCAGTAACACCTCCAACAATGGAGGCCATCCCTTGAGCCGCTCCAATCATGCCCAGTGCTTTTACCCTCCCGTTCTCGCTGGCAGCATGCGTGACCAGGTGGGCTTGCGCGGTCGGGGCGATCGCTGAAATCCCTCCACCATAGAGCAAACCACGAGTGATCACAACACCAAAAACTAGTCCGACACCGCCAACTACCTGGTTCATCCCCAGGTAGGAGACAATACCGAAGGCGCTCAAAGCGATGATCGCGATCACAAGCCCGGCAGCGAGTACACGTTTAGCGCCGACACGTTGGGAAGCTCGCCCCCAATAAGCACTCAAGCTCGCTAGTACAATCGCTGCCAAAGAGATAGTGGCGCCAATATGCCATTCCCGCAATCCCATCTGTCGTGACAGTGGCGCGATGATCGGATTGAGAATCATTTGCCCCATAAAGGCGAGAAAAACGATTCCCACTACCAGGTTCGCTTGCGCTCCTGGATCAATAGAGCTCTGTGTCGGCTTATTACTACGAGGGTCGGGCATCACTACACTCCATTACTAGAACACTGTTTCACTTAGGGATATTGTAGAATGGTGTTCTAGTAAGGGTCAAGGAATAAGTTAGGGTCACCTTATGAACACTGTGCCAACGGGGCGAAGGGCTGGGCTATCACGCGAGCTGATTGTCAAACAAGCTGTACAGTTAAGCGCGATCAGTGGCGTTGAGGGATGGTCAGTACGGGACATTGCCCGTGAACTGGGCGTGGTTCCCTCAGTGATTTATCATTATTTTCCAAACAAGGAAGCCATTTGTGATGCTGTTGTAGACCGGGTATGTGTCGGGATTGAAGTTCCCGACCCGGACCTTGAATGGAAAGCCTGGTTTCGAGCTATGGCTCACAATCTACGCCCCGCATTGTTAGCATATCCGGGGATTACCGACAGGTTCGCGCGGGGCAAGTTCACCGAACAGTTTTTGCCGATGATCGATGGAGCCTGGGCCAAACTACAAGAAGCTGGGTTTGGTGACAATTCGCCTGTGGCCTACACAATTATCGCGAACTCGATCATCCACACGATCGGAGCGAGAAACCTGCGCGCATCCAATCAAATCCAGCCTCGCCACAACCTGCACGAAATGCTTGTCAGGCTTGAGCCTATGATGGCTCAATCTGTTGGACTGACCAGTATTGTCAACTCTTACCTGGAGCCTCTCTCACACCCTGATGAAGAAGAAGCGATGTCCGAGGAATACTACGACCTCGTCATCGATGTGATCCTAGACGGCATCGAACACACCCTGCTGCCTTAACTCTGACCCACTTCTCAATCATCGTCTTAGTGAGCGCCCGCACAGCTGTGTACTTCAACACAGCGGATGTACCCCAGTTGATAAGCCGGGTCAGTTCACGTTCACCCCCGCGTTCTCATGGTCACGGAGACGGTTAAGTAGTTCTTCCTGATACGGATTATTCATGGTGTGCCCTTCATCCAGGTATGGGTAAAGGGGGCCAAGGCACACACCCTGACCCCCTTCGCTGTCTGCTACGGGCTAGCGTCTACTCGGTAGCACCCGCCGTGGTCGGCTCCACCACATCCTGTTCAGCCGTCGCCAGCGCCTCCGGGCGGATCACGGAACCGCCGTACACCTGGAGGCCCGTAATCGCACGGGTGAAACGGAACGGCAGCATGGACGATTCCTCCACCTCCGTGATCTGGTAGCCGAACGGGGTAGCCATCGGGTGGCCCGCAATGACCACCTCACGGCCCGCCACCGTCGGCACCGTCGGCGCGGAAATGATGCGAAACCCGAGCAGGCGACCAATCTCACCGTTCAAGAGATTGCTGTTGTTCACTGCCTTGTCCAGGCGCTCGTCGTGCAGCAGCGCCGCTTCCATCTCGGGGCCAACCATCACGAAACGGTCAGTCTTCGGAACGTGGGTAGCGTTCAACTTCTTACGCAACTTCACTAGCACGGAGAAAGAATCCTTGGAATCAATATCCAACGGAAGCTTGCCCACCTGGTTCTGCTTACGAACGCCGTCCTTCATGAGTTTGCCGATGTAGGTATCGACCTGCTCGGACATGCCTTCCTCTGCCTCGCTGACTGCCTCCGGCTTCACGTCCAGAGCAGACTGGACGGAAGATACCAGCGGAATCTTGAAGTTAAAGTAATCGCCCTAGTCGATCTTGAACTTGCGGTCGCCGAACTCAAGGTCTTCAACAACCGTGTCTTCGGACTCGTCGTACTTACGGATGGTGGGACGGCTAAGGTTGGTGACAACAACCTCGTCACCCTTACCGCGGATTTCGCCCTCAAAGTCGCGGTTCGTCACGCCTTCCTGCGCGAATGCCCAGGTCTGACGGAGCGGCTGCATGAGCTCAGACGCGACAATCGGGCCGATTACCGGATCCCAGTTCTTGTGGGACTGTGGAGTTGCCATAGTGTGTTCCTCCTAGTGGAAACTTTTAGCGGCTGATACGGCCTTCCTCCACTGCATTGTTGATTTCCTCAAACTTGCCCTGTGCGTACAGGCGGTCGAGGTCATCGGCGGTGAGGATTCGGCCATCGTTGTTGTTCGTGGGGCGGGGGTTCCGCTGGTGCGGGGTGCTACCCCACCCGCCTTGAACTGTGGAAATGAGTTGAGCGTGTTGGTGACGAGTTCGCCAGCCTTACTGTCCCACTCGTCGCTGCCCCACTGCGGGAGATCACCTACACCACGGAGATACGGCACAAGCATGTCGCGGTCTGCCCCGTTTTCCTTCGCCAGCTTGCGTAGGGTGTTGTCCTCGCGCATTCGGTCGAGTTCGGCCTGGAGCTTGTCACGCTCGGCTTCTCGTTCCTGCGCGGCGGCCTTGGCCTGCTTGATTTGTTCCTCCGGGTCTTCGTCGGACGGTTCAAAACCGAGTACCTGCGCGAGTTTCTTCAACGTCGCTGCCTGTTCTTCCGCCTGCTTCGCCTTCACTCGGCGGTCGCCGTTCTCGTTCTTCAACTTGCGGTTTTCCGCTTCGTATCGGGCGAGCTGCTTACGTAGCGCGTCAAGGTCTACGGCTTCGTCCGCCTCGTTGGCCTGCGCCTCGCCTAGGTGTTCACCGGCTTGGGTGTAGTTGCCCTGCTCGGTGTCGTGCTGGGCTTGCTGCGCCTTGTCAGCGGCCTGCTGTGCGAGTTCTGCGGGGGTGGTGTTTTCATCCGACATGTGGTTTGTCTCCTCCTTGGGGGCTTGGGTGGTGTTCCACGCCTTGGTGGTAACGGGGAGGAGTATCGCGGAGTCAGGGTGGCGGTCAGTGTTGCGTGATAATCACCCAGGCGGAATCGTCCTCACACACCTGCCAGTACCACTCCGGCCACGTATCAGCGTTGGAGGACAAAGCCACAACCTCTGTAGGGGTTACCCAGGCGGGAGCGTCACCAACCACCATGGGCACTGTTTCCTCCGGCATTACCATCGCCTCGTCACCGTAAACAACCACCCGGTTAGACCACAGGCGCTCGGGCAGCGCCTCCCTAGCGCGCTCCACCGCCCGTGCTGCAACGTCAATCAACGCTAATCACCGCCAAAACTTCATCCGTAGGTGTCAAATCGTCCGTGCGCATCATCGTCAGCGAACCCGCCTTCAACTTCTTCAACCGTTCGTCAACATTGATTAGTCCATCTGATGACTGGCCCTCAAACCACTTGATCTCGCCGTCCTCTTTAACCCCAGTTCCAGATATGGCCGCTCCTAGTGTGTGCACGGCACGTACCGGGACATCATCGCGGGGTTCCTCGGGACGGTCGAAGGGTTATAGAGCGTGGCGTGGGGTCGGATTGGCCGTTTTAAAAAATAATGCTTTGTTGCCTTAAGAAATCAAACTCTGTCATGCACTGCACTCCCAAGCCATTGGCAACGTCAGGCAGCTTGACCCGCGTTCGTTTTCGCGGACTCGGGGTCTCATTGGTGATCACGATGAAGTCTCGGGCATGCGCACTCGCCACTATCCAAGAATCTGCAACGCGCAAAAATTCTCGAATTGCACTTTCTTCATAGGGAGCATCCTTACGATCACGCACCCATCGTGTTACCGCACGATAGGAGTCAACCTCTTCTTGCGTCACAGTGAGAACCTGCGACGTAGGGACGAAGCTTCTCAGCCACTGTGACTTTTCGTCATCTCGTTTCAGCAACTCATCTTCTACAGTCTGGTGAAAATAAAACTGACCATTGGAGAAAAACGAATCGAACTGCCGCCAGTACGTTTCAAAAATGTCCCGTGGCCGATGGTTGAACGCACCAATCACGATATTCGTATCGATGAGGTACATCTATGCGACCCCCTGCGCACGAGTAACCGTATTCTTCAACGTCTCGGTCTTGGCAATCCCCAGTTGACGCGAAGCCTCCTCTTCAGAAATTGCACCGTCTACATATGCCCCGGTGACGGTGTCCAAAAATCGGCCACCCAGCCGCGACTTCAACGTGACGAAGAAGTCACCGCCTCCACTAACAATCGGAGGCGTAGGGTTCGAGGGACGTTGCCGAAGGAATTCCTGCACTTGTGGTTTGCCAAGGCGGCGCTGCCCCACAAGGGACCACAGTGCCGTATCCGCGCTTACCCGGTACGCATCGTATGCCCATTCAGTGGTGCGTTTCAGATCGGGATTTCTGTCCCATTCCTGCAACAACGCATGCTGTGGCAGAAGCAGGGCAGCTGCAAACCTGTTACACCATCGCTCCACATCGTGATGATCATTCATGGCACCTGTGAGACCTTCTGCAGCGAGCAGTACGTGGCCCAGCTCGTGAGCAAGGCTGAAGTACTGCCCAACTTTGTAATCACTGCCGTTAACAAAGATCAAGGGGTAGGGGCCATCGAACAGTGTGAAAGCACGAAACTCGTCGATGTCGAGTTTGCGGTGGTTGTTATTTCCAAGTACGGAGTTCCGCATCACTAAGACACCGCAGTGCTCAATTGCATCCGCTAATTCCAGCACATTCTCCCGACCAGTGGGCGCTTTACCTGGCCTCCATCCGGCATCGGCAAGCTGGGGTAACAATGCACACACCGCATCGTCCGGGCTATCACGCAGTGTCCAGGCACCGCCGAAATTTGGAGGATCAATTCCTTCCGCGCGCGCAAATTCTGCATACCAGCTCAAGCGGCGCTCACAGGTATAAATCGTCTCCTTCAACGCTGGGCTGAACTCAGTTACTTTCTTACTATCCACGGTGCGAAAATCTGGGAAATCCGGCTGATCGTCCGTGGGGCCGTCGAGAAGCAAGTAACCAAACGGGATACATGCGAGCGATGCCAAGTGCTCAGCCTGACGCAGCGTCGGCGACACCTTGCCTTCCAGCCATTGCCGGACCAACCGAAAATCACTTCTTTGGGCAAGTTCTTCCACCGTGCTGCCGGTACGCTGCAGCGCCCAGCGCAGCGTCGGCTCTGCAATGTCGACTCGAACAGCCATCACTCACCTCCCGCTAGTTACGTAGTTTTTACCTTAGCGGAGGAGCCCGACAAACATCTCTGGGTAGCTACAGCTAGCAAATTGATACAAACGAGTTTTCAGGCTTGTGGAACTAACCTCACGAACGCTAGGATTCATGTCAATCGTTCAGCCCGCCTCCGAGCCAAGCTCAGAGTGTGGGCTGGATTTCTTATTGCAATCGGGGGATATACTTCGCCAAGCTGCAAGATCAAACCAGCTACAACCGTTTCGCAACAAATCGCAAGTTCTCCTCGCTTCCAGAAGGACAACGTGAACACAGTTTCGGAGCTTTCGTTATCATGTCCTCCGTAATTCGGGTTGTGTCCCCCGGGACGACTTGGCCAGACACAGTCTCGCAGTATCAAAAAGCGTGCCAGCCGTTGCACACAATAGCGATAGACATTTAAGATAAGGCTAACCTAAGTTATCTAATGAGGGGAGTCTCATCTTGAACGTATCCACACGGCGTCGCGTCGCAACGGGCACTGCTCTATTCGCGCTGTTCAGCACTAACATTGCGGCCGCGCACGCTTTCCCAACTATCGACGCCGCCACCGCCCCCGGCTGCACCGGCGAACTCGACACGCGGCACCCGAACCTCGGCGTGCAATTCGACGTCACCGGCCCCGACACCATCGACCCAACCAAGGACATCACGTTCAAATTGAAGGGTTCGGGAATCAACCCGGCGTCGACGCCCGGGGCGTCCAACGGCGTCTACGTGGTGCTCACGCCGACGCGGGTGTGGCGCCTCAACCACTGCTCCACCATGACCGGCGACGGCGACGCGCTCGTCGCACGCTGGATCCCCGCCGCCGTACTGGAAGACAACGGCGGAAAGCTGGACCTCGATCTACTCGTGGAGGCAAACACGCTGCAACCGGGGCAAACATACACGGTCGGGATCATGGCGGCGCACGCCCTGGCGCTCAGCGAGCGCTACTTCGACCGCGGCGTCACCTTCAAGGTGCCGTCGGTAACAACGGACCACGTAGCGACGCCATCCAACGTCCGCGGCGAGATCGACCAGCAGCGCAACGTCACCGTCGCGTGGGACTACCCCGAGTCCGTCCCCGGCACCGCGTGGCGCGCCCAAATCGAATGCGTCGAACACTGCACCAGCACAAAAACCCTCCGCAGCCTCGACCTTTCCGACCCCAACGCCCGCACCGCCAAGTTCGACGATGCCGACCCCGGCGTCTACCAAGCCTCCGTCAACGCCAGCCGATGGGTCAACGGCAAGTTCGTCACCACGGACTTCGGGACGTCGACGCGCTTTGTCGTAGGGGACGTCGATAAACCAATCAGCCAGCGACTGTACGCGGCCGGCATCGCGCACGAGTACGGCGAGTACGTGGCACCCGGCACCGAGATCACCCTAGCGAATCCCCTGACCGCGAAAGCGAAATGGTCAGTGACCGGGGTGAAGGACTACACAGTCGACCCCGCGACGCAGGCGCTGCGCTTCACCATGCCGACCAACCCCGTGCAGGTCGAAGTTGCAGAGGCCAAGGAGGCGCCGACGACCACCCCGACCACCCCGACTTCGACGACCACTGCGCCTGCAGCGCCTACCGTGCCTGCTGAGCCCACTACCCCTGCTGCCCCTACCAAGTTCCCGGCCTGGGGCGCGGTGCTGATCGCGGGCGGGGCAGCCCTACTCGCCGTCGTTGCTGGCCTGGCTACCCAGTCCCCCGTGATCGCGGCGCTACTGAAGCGCCTGCAGCGTTAGATCTTCGGCAGGATGCTCGCCGCGAGCGTATGCAACGCGGCAAACCCACCCAACAGCGTGGCGATAACCCCCAGCACAATCGCCACAATCGACTCCGGGGCCATACCCTGCTGCTGCACCGACGGCATCTCGACCGGCGGCAGCACCGTCCCATCCGTCAGCGTCACGACGAGCTTGCCGTCCTTATCCACCTTCACCGACGCGATACCGCGGCCGTCCTTGCCGTTGTTGCCGTCCGCGCCTGCGGCGCCTTCCTTGCCTGGGGCGCCGTCTTTTCCTGCGGTACCGTCGCGTCCATCCTTACCGTCTCGACCGGCAGGCGCGTCGCGGCCGTCACGACCATCGTGACCGTCCTTACCATCAACACCGTTGCGGCCGTCCTTGCCGTCCTTCCCCACCACTTTGCCGAGGTCCTTGGTCGTGCCGTTGGTGAAGGTCAGGATCAGGTGGCCGTCACGGTTAATCGAGGCATCGCGGATGCCGCCTTCTGGCTGCTGCCCTGGCGCTGGTGCCGGTTCCGGCTCGGCAGGCTTCTCGGGCTTCTCGCCGAGCTCCAGCGTCACAGCAAACGGCGCCGGCTTCTTCTGGTCCTCCCACCTGCTCCCGGAGTTGTAGAACCACGACCGCACCGAGTCCGTCACGTTGTTCACCAGCTCAGTCGGCCATGCATCCGGGTAGGAAATGTCCTCATCCCGCTTATAGACGACCCCTTCGTACTCCGGCGTCGCCCCCACCATCACTGTCTTGCCATCGACGGCAACGTTGGCACCCTTGAACGTCGCGACGGTGACCCGCTTCGCTTCCTTATTATTTGCTGCCTGGTTCGGGTCCGCCGAACTCACGACCGCCGTAATCTTACCGGCGCCCTCCGCATCGACCTCGAGCGCGAAGTCCTTGAAGGAGATCGTTTGCGCCCCGTTAATCGTGTAGGTCACCTGGCCGGTCCACTGCACCGACAGCGCTTTGGTGTCCTCGTCGACCCAGCCGGTCGCCTTCGTCAGCTTCAGGCTCCCATTGTTCGGCTCGGACTCGTCCACCGGGACGACGGAGACTCCCTCCCCTTCCACTGCGGCGTCCCACAGCAGGGCGCGTTTGCTCAGTTCCCACTCCAGGGTTTGGGGTTGGGCGTCAGCAAGCGGTGTTGACCCAGCGGGCTGAGCTGCGGCGACGGACGCGGCGGCCGTAGTGTCAGCCTCCTGTGCTTGGGCAGGGACGGCCAGCGGCGCGACGGCGAGACTTGCCGCGAGCACAACCGCGGGCAACACTGGCAGCGCTGGTAGCGTGGCGTAGATCCTGCGTTGGGACTTCTTCATAAGGTTCACCCTCCTCGTGTAAATATTAGGCTTGCCTTACCTTAGTGCAATATATGGTTTGGAGTAAAGGTTTCCGGGCAGATTTTGAGGCGTTCGTTCCCGTCGACCTCTTCCGGTCGACGGGAACACCTGGCTCCGCACACGGGGAATACCGCTACATCTGGTCATCAGCGGGCCTCTGAGGGTTAAGCGACAAAATGTGTGCTTTTTTGGATATGGATTCCAGGTCCTGCCTGGGCCTACGGCGGGACAGTGCTCG
>NZ_JAGPYU010000016.1:0-49307 GCF_024453945.1 Corynebacterium sp. CCUG 61414 | reverse complement strand
CCCCTCCTGGGCCATCCGACACGGCTGGGCAGGACGCTCATAGCCCCAGCACAACACCCCACAACCCACCCATCCCAACCCCTGAAAAAGCACACATTTTGTCACTTAAGTCGACACGCCGAGAAAAGCACACATTTTGTCGCTTAACCCGTGGTGCGCGGGTCCCAAGCCCACCTGAGCAACGCGAAACCCCGCCGCGAAAGCGGCGGGGTTTTCATTGGTCGGGATAACAGGATTTGAACCTGCGACCTCTTCGTCCCGAACGAAGCGCGCTACCAAGCTGCGCCATATCCCGTGGGCACCTGGTTACTTTACTCCTGTGCCCGCGAAAAACAAAAGCCGTGGTCAGGACCGCTCCGTGATGTGGAGGAGCGCTGCGGATGGCGGGCAGAAGATCCGTACGGGGGCGTACTTGGAGGTGCCCAGCCCGTTGGAGACTTCCATCCACATGCGGCCGAAGCGGTGGAGGCCGGAGGCGCGCTCGCGGTCGATGTCGGCGTTGGTGACGATGGCGCGCTCGCCAGGTAGGCAGATCTGGCCGCCGTGGGTGTGGCCGGACAGCGCCAGTTGGTAGCCGTCGCGCTCGAAGGCGTCGAGGACTTCCCGGTAGGGGGCGTGGAGAAGCGCGATGGAGAGGTCGGCGTCGGGGTTGGGGGCGCCGGCGATGGTGGAGTAGTCGTGCAGGTTGTGGTGTGGGTCGTCGACGCCTGCGAGGGCGAGGCGGACGTCGTTAATTTTGAACTCGAGCCTGCGGTGTGTGGCGTCGTGCCAGCCGTGCTCCTGGAATGCGGCGCGCATGCCTTCCCAGGGGAGGTCGACGTAGGAGGGCTCGCGCTTCGTGCCGAGGAGGTATTTGAAGGGGTTGACGGGGCGGGGTGCCCAGTAGTCGTTGGTGCCGAAGACGAAGGCGCCCGGGATGTCGAGGAGCGGGCCGAGGGCCTGGAAGACCCAAGGCACGCCCTTGGGGTCGGAGAGGTTGTCGCCGGTGTTGATCACCAGGTCGGGTCGGAGTTCGGCGAGGCTGGAGACCCAGGCGACTTTTGCGCGTTGGCCTGGGATCATGTGGAGGTCGCTGACGTGGAGGATGTCGAAGGAGTCGCGTCCGTTGAGGGTGCCGGGCGGGAGGAGGGGGAGGGTGTATTCCTTCAGTCGGTAGTTGTTGAGTTGGCTCACGCCGTACGCGGCGGTGGCCATGCCGGTCGCAGCGATGACGCCGGCGGCACGCGTGAGGCGTTTGAGGGAAGTATTCACGCGTCCTAGCGTACAGATGGACTACGCTTTCCCACATGAGTGAATTGAAAGCACAGCTGCGCGCAGACCTGAAAACCGCGATGAAGGCGAAGGAGAAGGAACGCACCGGCACGATCCGTATGTTGCTGGCCGCCATCCAGACCGCTGAGACCGAGGGTACGAAGCACGAGGTGGATGATGCGGAGATCCTGAAGATCATTGCCCGCGAGGTGAAGAAGCGCCGCGAGTCCGCGGAGATTTACGCCACGAACGGCCGCCAAGAGCTTGCCGACGCCGAACTCCACGAAGCCGAAATCCTCGAAGCGTACCAGCCTGCCCAGCTCACGGACGAGGAGGTTGACGCCCTGGTGGAGGAGGCCGTCGCCGAGGTCGGCGCTGAGTCCATGGCGCAGATGGGGCAGGTCATGAAGGCTGCGAACGCGAAAGCCGCCGGCCGTGTTGACGGCAAGCGGCTCTCCACGGCGGTCAAGGCTCGCTTGAGCTAGGGATGAACTAGGAACCAGCCTTATTGGAAGACGTTCGTGAGCGCATCGCGGGCGTCGTTCAGCGACTGCTGGATGCCGTCGAAGTCGACGGCGGGGGCCTGCGTGCTCGTTGGTGGCGGGGTGGACGCCGACGGCGACGCAGTAGGGGAGGCGGCGCTGCCGTCGGACACGTTGAGGGTCACCATGGTGCCCTGCGTGAGCGCGGGGTTGGCGGGGATCGCTGCGATGACGTTGCCGGCGGGTGCCCCGTTGCCGAAGACGGTTTGGGTGGTCACGTTGAACCCTTGCGCCTGGAGCTGCTGCTTCGCGGTGGCGGCCGGGAGGCCGACGACGGCGTCGAGCGCCGACTGCTTCGTGCCGCGCGTGTAGGTCGCGTTCGTCGGCGGCAGGCCTGCTGCCGCGGCGCCTGGGACGCCGTGGGCGGCTTGGAACCAGGTGCGCGCGGCCTCGTTGCCGCCGAACAGGTTGCCTGCGGAGCACTGGCGCACCGGGCCGGTGCACAGCGGGGTGGTCTGGGTGCCGTCATTGAAGATGTATGGCGCGCCGGCCATTCCGCGGGTGAACCCGAGGAACGCGGAGGACTGGTGGGACTCCGTGGTGCCGGTCTTGGCCGCGACGGGTGCGGTCCACCGGGAGGCGGCGGCTGCGTCCTTGGCGGTGCCGTCGATAGTGTCGTGTGACATGCCGAGGGCGAGCGCGCCTGCGATGTCCGGGTCGATGACCTGCTCGCACGGCGGGCGCTGGATGAACACTTCCTGCCCGTGCTTATCCACGACGCTCTTGATCGGGTTCGGCTCGCACCAGCGGCCGCCGGCGGCGAGCGTGGCGCCCACGTTGGACAGTTCGAGCGGGTTCACAGCCGTGGGGCCGAGCACGAAGGAGCCCATGTTCTCTTCCTTCGCGGCTTGGGCGACGGAGCGGCCGTCGCCAAACGTATTGGGTTCGGTGTAGGAGCGAAGGCCCAGGCGCACCGCCATATCCACTGTTGGGGTGACGCCGACGCTCTGGATGAGCTCGATGAACGAGGTGTTCGGGGACTGAGCTAAGGCGTCGCGTAGCGTCATCTGCGGCGGGTAGACGCCGGCGTTCTCCACGCAGTAGGCGCCCGGCGGGCAGCCGGCGGCACCGCCCTTGCCCATGCCGTAGACCACGGAGCGCGCCGGGGTGTTCAGCATGGAGTCGAGGCCGTAGCCCTGCTCGAGCGCTGCAGCCGCCGTGAAAATCTTGAACACGGAACCGGCGCCGTTGCCCACCATGGAGGTCGGCTGCGGCATGATCGTCTGGTGCTTCTCCAGCTCGAGGCCGTAGTAGCGCGAGGATGCCATCGCGAGGATGTCGCGGGAGTCCGTGCCAGGCCGGATCACGTTGAGGACCTCGGCCACGCCGTGGGTGGCTGGGTTGACGTTGTTACGCACCGCCTGCACCGTCGAGGCCTGCACCGCCGGGTCGAGGGTGGTGGTGATGGTGTAGGAGCCGCGCTCGATCTCGTCGAGGCTCAGGCCCTTGCTTTCCAGGTACTGCAGGGCGTAGTCGCACATAAAGCCTGCGTCACCGGCGGTGATGCAGCCGTCCGGCAAACCCTTCGGCTTGTCCACCACGCCCAGTGGGGTCGCCGCGTAGCGGTCCGCTTCCGCCTGCGTGAGGTGGCCTTCGTTCACCATGTTCTGCAGCACGGTGTTGCGGCGCTGCGTCGCGCCCTCCGGGTTCGTGTACGGGTTCAGGTACTCCACGGACTGCAGCAGCCCCACCAGCAGCGCCGCCTGTGGCGGGTTCAGTTCAGCGGCCGGGATGTCGAAGTAGATGCGGGCTGCGGCTTCGATGCCGTAGGCGTGGTTCCCGAAGGAAACTAGGTTGAGGTAGCGGGTGAGGATCTCGTCCTTCGTCAGCGTCTTGTCCAGGTCGGAGGCCATGCGCATTTCGCGCAGCTTCCTCGGGATCGACTGCTCGGTCGCCGCCTGCGCCTCCTCGTCGTTACCGGCCTCGACGAGCCACAGGTAGTTCTTCACGTACTGCTGATTAATTGTCGACGCCCCCTGCTCGACACCACCCGCGAGCACATTGGTCACCATGGCCCTCGCGAAGCCCTGCATATCAACGCCGTCGTGCATATAAAAGCGTCGATCCTCTGTGGAAACCAGCGCATGTTTTACATGCGCTGAAATTTTTTCGCTTGGAACCTCGTATCTACGCTGTTTGTATAACCACGCAATGGGGGTGCCGTTGACGTCCGTAACGGTCGTGACACCGGGGACATCGCCGTGTGTCAGGTCGAGCAGATTCGACTGCATTGTATTCGCGGTGCGCGCAATCGCGAGGCCCGTCAGGCCTGCGACCGGCGCCAAACACAGGGCAATCGCCAGCGCAACGGCGCAAAGGCCGAGCAAAAGGTTTCCAAAGGAACGAAGTGCAGTCACACCGTTACCTTAAATGAAACGCGGGGGAGAGTGAATAGGACGCCCCCACCTTTCATGTGATGCATTTTACAAGGTGCATACCCTGTGAATACACTTACAAGCGCTTAATGGGTCTAAGTATTATACTTTGCCTCCGCTTGAAAGGAGACCGATTCATGACTGCCACTCTTGGAACCGCGACGTACGAGGACACCCGCGCCATTCCGCGCCGTGTGAACTCTGCTGGGGATCTTGTGTTTGATCGTGGGGAGTGGATTACTCGTGCAATCTGTCGCACAGGTGACCCAGACGCTCTCTTCGTGCAAGGTGCCGAGCAGCGCAAGGCCGCAGAAATTTGTCGACGCTGCCCCGTCCAACTCGAGTGCCTCGCCGAGGCCCTCGAAAACCGGGTCGAGTTCGGCGTGTGGGGCGGCCTGACCGAGCGTCAGCGCCGCGCCGTCCTGCGCAAGAACCCACAGGTCAACGACTGGGGCGAGCACCTCGTCGCCGGCCGCGAGATTATCGGCCTCTAGAATTCGTCTAGGGTAGTGGCCATGACGAAATGGGAATACGCAACGGTTCCGTTGCTCACACACGCCACGAAGCAAATCCTGGACTCCTGGGGCGAGGACGGCTGGGAACTGGTCACCGTCACCCCAGGGCCGACGCCGGACAGCGTCGTCGCTTACATGAAGCGCCCGCTGGAGTAGGCCATGGCACACACTGATTGGGCCGCGCGCCTTACCGAACTCGGCATCACCCTGCCCGCCGTCGCCGCGCCCGTCGCGGCCTACGTTCCCGCGGTGCAGACCGGCAACTACGTGCACACCTCCGGGCAGCTCCCATTTATCGACGGCACCCTGCCCGCCACCGGCAAAGTCGGCGCGGACGTCTCCGCCGAGGACGCCTACGGCTACGCCCGGCAGGCCGCCCTCAACGCGTTAGCTGCCGTCGATAATTTGGTGGGCCTCGAGCGCATCAAGCGCGTGGTGAAAGTTGTGGGCTTCGTCGCCTCCGACCCGGCCTTCACCGGCCAGCCCGGCGTGATCAACGGCGCCTCCGATGTCATCGGCGACATTTTTGGCGATGCCGGCGCCCACGCCCGCTCCGCCGTCGGCGTTGCCGTGCTGCCGCTCGACAGCCCAGTCGAAGTGGAGATCATCGTCGAGCTGCAGTGATACCGCGCGGTGCCCCTAAGCGGGGGAATCGCGTTGTTTCGCAGCAAATTCCGCGCGCAAGGCGGTAGGGTGGGTGGCATGCAGCATCCCGCTTATAGTCAGTTGCGTCCTGTAACGGCATCCGTCGCGGTCGTTCTTGCGCCCAATCCAAGCTACGCGGCGCTCGAAGGCACAAACTCCTGGGTTGTGCGCGACCCCGAAGATGAATACAGCATCGTCGTCGACCCGGGTCCAGAAGACGAAGGCCACCTCAACGTCCTGCAGTCCAAAGCGGACAAGGTTGCCCTCATCCTCCTGACTCACCGCCACCACGACCACGCCGACGGCGCCCGCCGCTTCTCGCAGCTCACCGGCGCCCCAATCCGCGCTCTTGACGCCCGCTACACCCACGGCGCCGAACCGCTCACCGATGGCGAAATCATCTCCATCGAAGGCGTCTCCCCCAAGATCCAGGTCGTTGCGACCCCGGGCCACACCGCGGACTCTACCTGCTTCTTCGTCTACACCCACGACGTCGAAGACGACCAGCTCGAAGGTATCATCACTGGCGACACCATCGCCGGCCGCCACACCACCATGATCTCCGAAACCGACGGCGACCTCGCCAAATACCTGGAGACGCTCTCCATGCTGGAGCGTCGCGGCAAGAACATCCCACTGCTGCCAGGCCACGGACCTGATGCCCCGGACCTCTCCGCGTTCGCCCGCAAGTACATCGACCGCCGCGAGCAGCGCCTCGACCAAATCCGCGAGGCCTTGAAGAAGTACGGTGAGGACGTAGACATCAACACCCTCGTCGACGCCATTTACGACGACGTTGACCCCGTCCTCCGCGGCGCCGCCGAACAGTCCACGCGCGTCGCCCTGCGTTACCTGAAGGAACACTAGTTGTTGGTGTTTTGAGTTCTAGAGCCCTAGTTGCCTTAGTTGTGGATGCTGGCAACTAGGGCTTTTGTGTTGCCTTTGGTGCTTGGCTCAATCTGCTCGGCACCAGATTCCCGGTTTTGGGCAGGCCGGTCTGCAAAGGCCCAGGTCGCTGAAACCGAGTGTGGGAATTTGGTGCACACTCCCAGGGCTCCAGTACCAAGGGACGCAATCCAGAAGAAACTAGACATTCAAACAGCCTGGTAGTAAAAGGTCTACCTAAAAGAGGGTGCGTCCTTTGGCACTGACGGTGAAGGAGAACTTCACAAGTGCAGAAGAAAACCCCGGGGAAGGCCCGGGGGCTCACAAAACAGGCAAAAACTAGAAAAGCAGCCTACCGCGCGCGGCGGGCGAGGTGCTCCGTGTTTACGATGACCACGGACTTGCCTTCGAGGCGGATCCAGTCGCGGTGGGCGAAGGTTGCCAGGGCTTTGTTGACGGTCTCGCGGGAGGCGCCGACAAGCTGGGCGATTTCTTCCTGGGTGAGGTCGTGGTTGACGCGGAGGACGCCGCCTTCCTGGGTGCCGAACCGGTTGGCCAGCTGGAGGAGGGTTTTGGCAACGCGGCCGGGGACGTCGGTGAAGATGAGGTCGGCGAGGGACGCGTTGGTGCGGCGGAGGCGGCGGGCCAGGACGCGGAGGAGCTGCTGGGAGATTTCAGGGTGGTTGTCGATCCACTTCTTCAGCAGCGTGGAGTCCATGGTGGCCGCGGTGACTTCGGTGACGCACACTGCGGAGGAGGTGCGTGGTCCTGGGTCGAAGATGGACAGTTCGCCGAACATGTCGGAGGGGCCCATGACGGAGAGGAGGTTTTCGCGTCCGTCGGGGGCGTGGCGCGCGAGTTTCACTTTGCCGCTGATGATGATGTAGAGGCGGTTGCCGGGTTCACCTTCGTCGAAAATAGTGGTGCCGCGGTTGAATGTGACTGTTTCCATGTCTTGGATCAGTGCTGCGACGGCCGCGGGATCCACGCCTTGAAATATGCCCGCGCGGGCGAGAATTTCGTGTGCGCCTTCCATGAATCCTCCTTGTGGACGGGTGTGACAGTCCGTGTCGGTTGTCACGTTAGCTCTTGAAGTGTGCGTGAGTCACACCACACTGGAACTGTACCACTAGTCGACGACTGCGGACTCTAGGTGTTCCATTCCTATGGTGAACAGCCCGAGAATGAGGGGAATCGCGACGACTAAGAGTACTGCCATGCGTCCATCGTATCGCTTACCCCGTTAAGGTGAGAAAGCATGTCTGGTTCGTTGACGCCGCAGCAGCGGCGGGTCCCTGGTAAGCATCCGGTGTTGAAGGGGGAGGAGTCGCCGTTGGCGCGGAAGCGTCGTGCGCGGAGGATTAATCGTACGCTGGCGAAAGCGTTCCCTGATGCCCATGCGGAGTTGGATTTTTCGAACCCGCTGGAGCTGCTGGTGGCGACGGTGTTGTCGGCGCAGACGACGGATGTGCGGGTGAATCAGGTCACCCCCGCGCTGTTCCGGGCGTACCCGACGGCGGCGGATTATGCGGCGGCGGCGCAGGCGGAGGTAGAGGAGATCATTCGCCCGACGGGCTTCTTCCGCGCGAAGGCTGCGAACTTGATTGGGTTGGGGCAGAAGTTGGTGTCGGATTTTGGGGGTGAGGTGCCGGTCGCGTTGGAGGACTTGGTGAGCTTGCCGGGTGTGGGGCGCAAGACGGCGCACGTTGTGCGGGGGAATGCGTTTGGGAGGCCGGGGCTGACCGTCGATACGCATTTTCAGCGTTTGATGCACAGGCTGAAGCTTATCGACGCCTCCTTGGGCTCGAACGCGGTGAAGATTGAGCATGCTGTGGCGGAGTTGATTGAGCCTTCGGAGTGGACGATGTTTTCGCATCGGATCATTTTTGAGGGCCGGAGGGTGTGTCATGCCAAGTCGCCGGCGTGTGGTGTCTGCCCTATCGCGTACGATTGTCCCAGCTTTGGTCTGGAGGGTCCGACGGATCCTGCTGAGGCGGCGAAACGTGTCAAGGGCGAGATGGAGCAGGTGTGAGCGCGAGTAGGTCGGTGGTTGCGAGCGTCGCTGCGATTGTGGTGGTGTCGGCGCTGGTGGTTGGGGGTGCGTGGCAGTTGTTGCGCCCTGGGGAACCGGCGCAGCCGGATAACCAGCCCGCCACGACGGCGCAGGTGGCGCAGCGCCCGGATTGTCCTGGGCCGACTGTGGCTGGTGTCGCGTTGCCGTGTTTGGGTGGGGAGTCGGGCCAGGAGTCGGAGTCGGGCTTGACGGTGGTGAACGTGTGGGCGTGGTGGTGCGAGCCGTGCCGCGCGGAGTTGCCGTTGTTTGACGCGCTGGCGAAGGCGCACCCGGACGTGCGCGTGGTGGGTGTGCACGCGGATGGCAACGCTGCGAATGGGGCGGCGTTGTTGGGGGATCTGGGTGTCGATGTGCCGAGTTACCAGGACGGTGAGAATGCGTTCGCGGGCGCGTTGGGGCTGCCTGCGGTGGTGCCGTTGACGTTGGTGTTGCGCGATGGGCGGCAGGTGGGGTTGTTCCCGAAGGAGTTCCACTCGCTGGAGGAGCTTGAGGAAGCGGTGGGGCTCTAGTGCTTATCGACGTCCTCATCCTCATCATCGTGCTCGCCGCCTGTGTGAGTGGTTGGCGGCGCGGTGCGTTTTCGGCGGTGCTGTCGGCCCTGGGGATCGTGGCTGGCCTGACGCTCGCGGTGGTGGGGGTGCCGCCGTTGATTCAGCGCGCGGAAGCGCAGTGGGTGCGCGTGGCGGTGCTTATTGTGGTGGTTGTGCTGGTGGTCTGCCTGGGGTCCTTCGCGGGATCGACGGTGGGTGACTGGGTGCATGACCGGTTCCGACGGAAGGCGGCGCAGCGTCTCGATTCGCTGTTCGGTGCCCTGTTCCAGGGGGCCGTGGCGGTGGCGTTGGTGTGGTGCGTGTGTATGCCGTTGGCGGCGTCGTTGCCGGGTGCGTGGGCGAAGCACTTGCAGAGCTCGCGGGTGCTCACGCAGATTGATGCTGCGATGCCGGCGGCGGGCAAGCAGTTGCCGTCGCAGGTGGCGGCGGTGCTGGCGGATTCGGGTCTGCCGCCGCTGATTTCCCCGTTTGCCTCGGATGGGCATGCGGAGGTCGACGCCCCGGACCCGTCGGTTGCGCGCCCCGAGCTTGTCGACGCCGTCCGCGCCTCCGTGGTGCACGTGATGGGGGACGCGGAGTCCTGCAGTCGGCGGCTGATGGGCTCCGGATTCGTGATCGAGGACGGCTACGTGCTCACCAACGCGCACGTGGTGGCGGGTACGGAGACGGTGTCCTTGGACACGGTGCTTGGGGTGAAGAAGGCCAAAGTGGTCTTCTACGACTCGGAGGCGGACATCGCGGTGCTGCACGCGGAGGCGCTGGGGATCGCGCCGCTGCGCTGGGCCGAGGGCACGCTGCGCACCGGCGACAGCGCCCTGGTGATGGGTTTCCCGGAGTCCGGCCCGTTTGAGGCGATGCCGGTGCGGGTGCGCAACCAAGTCAGCCTGTCTGGCCCCGATATTTACGCGAAGCGGCACGTGCAACGCCAGGTGTATACGATCCGCGGCAATATCCGTCAGGGCAACTCGGGTGGGCCGATGCTGACCCCGTCCGGCGGTGTCGCGGGCATGGTGTTCGGTGCCTCTGTGGACGCCACGGAGACCGGTTACGTGCTCACCGCGCAGCAGATCCTGGAGCGTACGGGCGAGATCGCTGGGCTGCGTGAGCAGGTTGGTACGGGGGCGTGCGTCGGGCGCTAGCTACATGCGGGCTTCGATGCGCGCGAGCTCCAGAATGTAGGGCAGCGCGTTGGTGATGTGGGTGCCGTCCCGGCGCAGGCGCAGGTGGTCGGCGGTGGCGTCCTCGGGCTGATTACGCAGCAGGTCACGCAGCCACAGCTGGTCAAAGAGGGCCGGGAAGTGGCGGTAGAGGGGCGTCGGCAAGAAAGCGGCTTTGCTGCCGGTCCATGGTGCTGAGGTGTGGCACGTGACCAGGTGCGGGGAGCGCTCCCGCAGCGTGTTCGTGATCACGGTGGAGGCGCCCGCGCTGATCACCTCCGCGGAGTCGTGGCCCAGCGTGTGGATCGCGCCCTTCAGGTCACCGGCGTGCAGCAGGAGGGCGTCGCCGCTGCGGCGCACCGGCTTGTCGGACAGGCCGCAGCCACGCAGGTCGAGGGCTGCAACGTGGTAGCCGGAATCGGCAAAGTCGGCGATGCGGTTGCGGTAGTCGTACCAGCCGCCGAACGCGCTGTGCAGCAGCAACAGCAGCGGATTCGTAGGGTCGCCTGCGACGGCCGCATGCAGACGCAACCCACGAGTGTGCAACCACTCGTGGGTGAAGGGACCAGGTAGGTCGATGGCCGAAGGGGACGTCGAAAAGTGTGGCACGCCCTAGTTCGAGCCGGTGTAGAGCCCGGAGCTGTCCTTGGCAAGGTTCTTCTGTGCCTGGCCTGGGCGCAGGTTCTTCAGCTCGTTGACGGAATCGATGGTCTTCTTCGGCGCGCGGATCTTCTTCAGGCTCTTCACGCCGACCAGTGCCAGGATGCCCGCCAGGGCGATCATGATGGCGAAGACAATCAGGAACGCCCAACCCCGGTGCATCCAGGAGGACAGCATCTCGGCGAATGCGAAGAAGAGGAAGAAGGAGGAGTACAGGGCGATAACCCCTGCGACGCCCAGCAGGCCGCCGCCAACAGCGCCCTTCTTGGCCTCGCCGATGACCTCGGCCTTGGCCAGCTCAATCTCGCCGCGAACAAGCGTGGAAACCTGCTCGGAGGCGTTCGAAATCAACGTACCGATGGAGTCCTTGCCCGGGTGGGTGACATCGGTGTCGTGCAAAGGAATCGAGTTAACCTTTGCGGACACTCCGGACGTTCCACTGGTGTACAGACCTTCGTTGCTCACTGTATTTTCAACCTTCCTGCGATTATTGAATGCACTCAACCCTAGCAACCATTGATGGGATTTGTCGCACACCCTCAGGGTCTAGGCAGACTTATCTTTCTTAATGGCCTTCGCCAGCAGCGTCCCTGCCACGGCCAACGCGGTCACGCCCGCGATGACGGACGCCCCGATACCGACCTCTTTCGCGTTCGGCATCTGGATCAGCGGCTCCGGGTTCTTGAACGTCTGCACGTCCCAGCCCTCCGCCTGCGCGTGCTTGCGCAGCGCCCGGTCCGGGTTGACGGCGACGGGGTTGCCCACCAGCTCCAGCATTGGGATGTCGGTGGCGGAGTCGGAGTAGGCGTAGCTTCGCTCCAGGTCGTAGCCGTGTTCGGCGACGAATTCGCGGATGGCTTCGGCTTTAGCGTCGCCTTTGAGGTAGCGGGTGATGCGGCCGGTGAGGGTGCCGTCGACAACCTCGACCTCGCTGGCGACAATCATGTCGATGCCCAGCTCCTTCGCAATCGGCGCCACCAGAATATTTGCCGACGCCGAAATAATAATGACGTCGTGGCCGAGCTCGCGGTGCGCCTCGATGAGTTCGCGGGCCTCCGAGTAGATCGCCGGGGTGATCACGTTGTGCATGGTCTCGGTGGTCACAGCGGTGACATCCTCGACGCTCCAGCCGGTGATCATGTTGGCCAGGTTGTCGCGGGTGGTGTCCATCTTTTCGCTGCTCTGCCCGATGAGCATGTAGGCGGCTTTGGTCAGGTAGAGGTCCAGCGCTTCCTGGCGCGTGATCATGCCGTTGTTCAGGAACTCTTTGCCGAAGGCGAACACGGACGACGTGGCGATGATCGTCTTATCCAGATCAAAAAACGCCGCTACCGGTGCCGAGTTCGAAGCCATGAGGCACATTCTAACGCCACATACACGAACGCGTTGGGCTGTGCAGAATGTTATCCACAAATCAGGGTCGAGCGTTCAGGGAACAGCGGAGTTATCCACAGGCGCGTTCCAAATCGTTGTAGGGCGGTTGTGGCGTGGGTGATGCTCGAAGCCATGAGCACGCACAACATCACCATCGCCGTCAACGACGCGGCACTGCACCCCGAGGCCATGCACCTCGCGGCGGCAACAGGTATGCCCGTCACCGACCTCAGTGGCACCGAGCCGGCGGAGGTCGCCCGCCGCTGTGAGCAGGCCTTCGCCATACTTATCGACGCCCACTTCGCCACCCACCTGCCACCCGCAGTGCTGCGCCGCCCGAATTGTTTCGAGCTCGGCCAGCAGCGTGGCGCCTACGACGTCCCGGACCAGTCCGGGCAGCTGCTGCGCGCGATTGGGGCGCTGCGGACACCGAAGGAACGCGGCAGGGTCATCGGCGTGGTGGGCGCGTCCGGCGGCGTGGGCGCCTCGACGTTTGCGGCGGCGTGCGCCAGGGCCGCGGCGCCCTCGACCCTGGTTGATGGGCACGCGCACTCCGGCGGGCTGGACTTGCTGCTCGGTATTGAGGAGGAGATCGGCGCGCGGTGGGGCGAGATCGCGATCGGGGAGGGCGCGGTCGCCCGCGAGGACGTGCGCCGCGCGCTGCCCGCCACCCCGGACGGCGTGGCGGTGATGACGTGTAGCAGGGAGGTCTCCGGCGCTGGTTTCGGGGCTGATGTGGGAGATCTTGAGGCGCTGGTGGAGGTGCTCGGCACCGGCGGGGTGACCGTGGTGGACGCCCCGTGCGCGCAGCTGCCCGCGCGCTGCGACGTAGTGGCGATCCTGGTCGCCCCGCAGGTCAGGGCGGTATCGGCGGCGGCGCAGCTGGTCGCCGAGTGCGAACGAGCAGGGCTGCGGCACGTGCTGGTGGTCAGGGACATCGGGTGGGCCGGCATCGGGGTGGACGAGATCGCCGCCATTGCGGGCTCGCGCGTGGTGGCCACCATCGGCCAGGTCCGCGGGCTGACGAAGCGCGTTGAGCAGCGTGGCCTACCGTCGCGCTTGCCTACTGGGCTTGCGAAGGCGGCGAAGGCTGTGCTCGAGGAGGTGGCCTCATGAGCTTCATCGACCGCGACTTGCTGCTACGCGTGCAGCGTCGCATGGCCGACGAGCCCGGGGAGATCGATGCCACCCGGCTTGCGGCGCTAATCCGCGAAGAGGCCGTCGTCATCAGTGACGTGGACGTGCTGGCCGCGATGCGCCAACTTCGCGACGACACCTCCGGCGCCGGGCCCCTGGAACCGCTGCTCGCCGGCGGGGAGGTGACCGACATCTGCGTCAACGCCCCCGACCGCGTGTTCGTGGACCGCGGGCACGGCCTCGAGCGCAGCGAGATCCGCTTCGACTCCGAGGAGTCCGTGCGCCGCCTGGCCACGCGCCTGGCGCTGCGCTGCGGGCGCCGCCTTGACGACGCCCAACCCTACTGCGACGGCCATTTCCGCAGGCCGGACGGCTCGATTATCCGCTTCCACGCGGTGCTGGCACCCACGGCCGTGGCAGGCACGTGCCTGTCGCTGCGCGTGCTGCGCACCACCACCGCCACCCTCGACGAGCTGGTGGCTAGCGGCACGATGGACGAGGAACGCGCCGAGATGCTGCGCGAAATCGTGCGGGCCCGGCGCGCCTTCGTCATCGTGGGCGGGACCGGGTCGGGCAAGACGACGTTGCTCTCCGCGATGCTCGCAGAGGTGGCGCCGCACGAGCGGATCCTGGCGATCGAGGACACCCTGGAGCTGACCCCGAACCACCCGCACGTGCTGAACCTGAATACGCGGGCGGTGAACACGGAGGGTGCCGGCCAGGTGACGATCGCGGACCTGGTGCGCCAGTCGTTGCGGATGCGCCCGGACCGGATCGTGGTGGGGGAGATCCGCGGGGCGGAGGTGACGGACCTCCTCGCGGCGCTGAACACCGGTCACGAGGGCGGCGCTGGCACCTTGCATGCCAACGCGATCGAGGAGGTCCCGGCCAGGTTTGAGGCGCTCGCTGCGCTCGGCGGGATGGGGCGCGACGCCCTGCACGCGCAGCTCGCGCCAGCCCTGGACACGGTGATTGTGATGCAGCGCCGCCCCGACGGCCGCCGCGTCCTGCACCAGATCGGCGTCTTGGAGGGCAACCCGGTGACCACGCGAGTGATTTGGCAGCGGCCATGACGTACCTGTTCGCATTCGCGGCCTGTGTGGCCTGGACGGGAGGGGTGCCCGCGCATCGGATTCGCCCGCGCGTGGTGTCGTGGGGGTGGGCGCCGCCGGTGACGCTCGCGGTGGCGCTGCTGGTCATCGTGACGGATCGCGCGGCGGTGGTCATCGCTGCGGCGCTCGTCGGGGCGACGGTGCTCTACGCCTACTCGCGGCGCCGCGCCGGGCAGGTGCTGGTGCGGCGCCAAGAGGCGGCCTCGCAGTTCTTGGGGCACATCAGCGCCAGCTTGCAGGCAGGTTCCTCGCTTCTCGACGCCACGCTGCGCGCCACCGACCAACTCCCCGACACCACCCCCACCGACCTGCGTGCTGACGCCTCCCTGTTCTGCCACGTGCTACGCACCGGCGACGCCGCGGGGCTTCGCACCCCGGAGCTGTCCCGGGTGGAGGCCCTGTGGCGGGTCGGGGTGCAACGCGGCGTGCCGATCGCCTCCTTGGTCACCGCCGCACGCGAGGAGATCGACGCTGCGCTGCGCCACCGCGCCACCACCGCTGCGGCGCTGGCTGGGCCGAAGACGAGCGCGGTGGTGCTCTCCCTGCTCCCGCTGGCCGGGATCGGGATGGGCGCCGCGATGGGGGCGCGCCCGCTGCACTTTTTGACCGGCACCAACTTGGGCGGGGTGCTGCTCATTGCCGGCACCGCGCTGGTGGGGGCCGGTTTCTGTACGTCACAACACATCATTGAAAGGGCAACCCAATGAGTACGTTTGTTACCGCTTTGTGCGTCGCTGGCGCGATGGCCGTCGCCGGGCACAGCCCGCGCGGCCGGGTGGGGCGCGACGTGACCCGTGCGCCGAAGACCCCGCGGGACGGGCCGTCGCCAAGCCCCGGCAGGAGCGCAACCGACATCCGGCTCTTCGCGGCGTGCTGCCGCGCAGGCCTGCCGGTTGCCGCTGCCGCGGGCGCAGTGGCCGACACCCACGGCGAGGACCCAAGCCCCTGGCACACCGTGGCGGCGCTCAGCGCGCTCGGGGCCGATCCGGCACGCGCCTGGGCGGAACTGCACACAGTGCCGGGCGGTGAGGAGCTCGCGCACCTGGTGGCCTTATCTAACGCCACGGGTGCAACCCTCGCCGCGGGTTGCGAGCGCATCGCGGTCAGCTTGACCGCAGACGCCGCCGACCACGCCACCGCCCGCGCCGAGCGCGCCGGGGTGCTCATCGCACTCCCGCTGACCGCCTTCTTCCTGCCGGCGTTCTTCGTCCTCGGCCTGGCGCCCGTGGTGGTCAGCCTCGGCCAAACCCTGTTTTAAAACACCAACAACTAATAAGGAGAATGAAATGTCTACCAACTTTATCCACGCTGCCGCTGCCCGCATTACCGCCCATATGCAGGCGAAACTATCCAACGACGACGGCTTGTCCACCATCGAATACGCCTTTGGTACGTTGGCGGCCGCCGCCCTTGCCGGGGTGCTCTACATGGTGGTCACCAGCAACGGCGTCTCCGACGCCATCGAAGGCGTGATCACCGACGCGCTGACCAATAAGCCGGGCTAGCCATGAACACCATCGAGGCAGCGCTCTCCCTGAGTGCCCTGGTGGTCGTTGCCGGTGCGATCGTCGCGGCGCTGGCCACGATGGGCGCCTACATCTCGGCGGTCGACATCGCCGGGGCCGCAGCCCGCGCGCACGCCATCGGCCTGGACTACGACCCGCCCGCCGGGCGCGTCACCACCCAGGAACGCGGCGGCATGGTCACCGTGACTGCCCGCGTGCGCGGCATGGAGGCCACCGCCGTCTTCCCAACCGAGTTCGGGGGCTAGCCATGCTTGGTCAACTCCGAAACGACGAGGGCTCCGCATCTGTCACCACTGCCGGCATCATCGCCGCGGTGACCGCGCTGGCGATTGCGGTTGCGGCGGTGGTCTCCGGAGTGGCGAACACCCATCGGGCGCGCGTCGCTGCCGACCTCGCAGCCGTCGCCGCGGCCACCGCCCTCTACCAAGGTGTCGACGCCTGCTCCGCCGCCAACGACACCGCCCAAGCCAACGGTGGAAGCGTCGACACGTGCGAAGTCGACGAGTCGGACGTGCAGGTCAGCGTGCGCGTCGGCCGGGCCGTGCAGGCGGCGCGCGCCGGGCCGGTCTAGCGTTGCGAGTGCCGTCTCGTCGTGAGCATCTCAGTGCGTGTGTGGTCTGTGCGCCAGTTAGACGGACGCGAGTTTTTGATTGACTAGTGCGTTGAGAGAAATTCCCTCTGTTTTAGCGGCGATAACCAACCGCCGATGCAGCGACGGAGACGTGCGCACATTGAACTTCCCCGAATAGTTACGACTGCCCAATGGCACGGGAACCGCCTCGCCGGAGGCCTCCATGTCTTCGACAACCTCAGTCACAAGATCAATCAAACCGCGCTCGGCCTGGTGCCGATCTGCATCCAGCCAAGACAATGAGGGGAACTCAGCCACGGTCGCCACGTACTCCTGATCTTCTTCCGACCAGGAGACTTGATAGGTGTACTTATTGATGTCCATGCTGGCTACTCCGATTCACTCTTCTGCGTGCCTAGTTTCTCAATTGCTTCGAGAACCTGGTTCACTTGATATGGCTTGGCCTTGCCCTTCGCATTTTGAATATTGACACGAGGGTCACCCGGCCACGGGGTCTTGTAGGTTTGATCATCGATTATTTTATGAGGAAAAGCATATATCGGCGCGGGTAAGAAGCCCTTGAACTTATTTAGGTTTTGGTTCGCAATATTTGTCCCAGACGGCGCGATCCACAATTCTTCATTATTCCCGACATTCCTTGATGGACACGTACCCTTCCCGTTCGTCCCCGGGAAGGCATAGTGGCTGCTTTCCGAAATTCTCTCTTCGCTCATTGATGGAAAAACAAATTGCGAAAACCGGGGAATGATCTGCGTCGATGGGAATGAATCTCTCAAGGCGTACGTGATATCCCAGCCCGCGTCATACCATTGAAATCTATCGAATTGGTCTTTCCAGCGCGGGCGCTGATGAAAGCTATCGGGTTTCTCGAGAAAATTATCCTGAAATTCCCTCGTCCACTCAAGGATTTCGTTTCCTAAAGCTGGCTTAATCCCTATCTCCTCAGGAAGATAGAACCCTAGGTTTTTAGGCTCAGAGATTACTAGTTCTTTAGACGGCCATAAAGAGCTTGGATGGCTATACTCTGGACGAAGCAGAATTTTTCGAGAGGACATAAACTACAGTATCCCAGCTTTACCGCCAGAGAAGCGGAAGATCTGTGATACACCCTGCTCAATCTGGTCAGGCGCCGTTCTAACCAGTGAGCAGCACTCCAAGCGCCGCGAGCGCCGCCAGGACGCACGGCACAACCTCCGCCTTGCCGATGTCCTTGGCAGTCCACCGCTTTCCGCGACGCGCGCTCAGTGGGAAGTACACCGCGCGGGCCAGTGCCAACACCAGTACCGCGACCATCCACCAACCGAACCCAACAAGGAGGGCATATACGACCATCACCACGATTGCCACCACGTGGTAGCCGATACTGAACGCCAACATGGCGCTGCTGCCGCGGTCACGCACCATCGTCTTGACCAGCGGGACTGTCCCGGTGAAGTAGAGCGCCAAAAATGTTGTTGCCGCCATCGCCGGGCTGGACCAGCCAGTCGGTAACCCGGCTAGGTGCGCGATTACCGCGACCAGTAGTGCGGAGGCGACCGTCGTCGCCGCGCCACTGGCCAGCGAGCGCGGCCTGCGTTGCAGCGTTTCCCACACCGCGATCCAGACCAGCGGCGCGTAACGCCACGCCCACTCGAGCACCGACGGATCCTGCACGACCACGATCGTCACCGCGACCAGGGAGATCGCTCCGTAGGTGAGTACTGGCGGCATGTACTGGCGGCGACGCTCCACGGTGCGCGCCCGCGCTGCCTGTCCAAATGCGAAGAACGCGCAATATCCAATTAACCACGCAATCAACAACCACACGATCGCGGCCGGGAAGCGCTCTGCACCGAACGCGACGCCGAGGGTCCCCACAATGGCGGGGGTGAGCGCCATCGCCCACGCGCCGTGCTGGTTCGGGATCCACATGCGGAGTGTGCGTTTATCCATGCTCAGCAGTGTATCAATCAAAAAGACTACGATTAAGCTGAAAAATCAATAACCCCGGCGATTTACTCCTACTTTCGTAGTGCAGGGATCGTTCCGGGGCTTTCGAGGTAAAGGATAGCATTTCCGTTCGCTAGGGGCTGTGATGGGATTTGGTGCGTGCTGCAACAAGGTGTGCACCAAAATCCCGCTTTTCGGGATGGCGCCGTGGCGTTTCCCCAGGTCGCGACCCCTGCGCAAAGGGATTTGGTGTCACCCCAGCAGAACCGAGTGACAAAGGACGCAACCCACTTTTTGCGACCTGGGCTTTTGCCGGATTCGGCCGACCGGATTGCGTCCTTTGTCACTCGCTCCCCGATCTATGCACCAAATTCCCGGTTTTCCGCGTCCACGGACGACACCTTACTCAGGAGCGCCAACACCTTCAGCGCTGCCTGCTTGTCCAGTGGCTGGTTCCCGTTGCCGCACTTTGGCGACTGGATACAGGACGGGCAGCCGTGCTCGCACGGGCAGGACTCCACCGCGCCGTAGGTGGCGGTGATCCACGTGTGGAAGCGGGCGAAGCCTTCGTCGCTCATGCCGGCGCCGCCGGGGTGGCCGTCGTATACGAATACTGTGGGCAGCAGTGTGTCTTGGTGGAGGGCCGTCGATACGCCGCCGATGTCCCAGCGGTCGCACGTCGCGATGAGGGGCAGCAGCCCGATTGCTGCGTGCTCCGCCGCGTGTAGCGCGCCGGGCACTTCGCCCGCGCTGATGCCCAGGGAGTCCAGGACCAGCGGGTCGATCGTGTATGCGACCGCGCGGGTTTCCAGGTGTTGCGCGGGCAGGTCCAGTGGGATGTGTTCGCTGACCGAGCCGTCCGCCAGGCGGACAACGTAGCCGGTGACGCGGTCGGTGACCTCGACGTCCACGCTGGCCACCCACACGCCCTTCGCAAGCTGGCGGGTCTCGTGGGCCTCGCCCAGGATGCGGATGTCCGTCGTGGAGCGGGCGCGGGTGGTGTAGTCGGGTTGCGCGGGCTCCACGAGCGCAACGTAGTCGTCTAGGTTGAGTTCCTGCACCACGAAGTGCTCGCCCTGGTGTACGTACACGGCGCCTTCGTGGACCTGGGTGAGTGCGCGGGCGGCATCGACGGTGCCCAGCAGGCGGCCGTCGCTGACGTCGACGATCATCACCTCGGCACCTGCGCCGCCGCGGATAGAGACGGTCACATCGGCGTCGGGCGCCGGGAACCAGCCGCGGGGACGCTTGCGCAGCAGGCCCTCCTCGCACATCTGCTCCACCACGTCGTGGGCGCCGAAATCGTCGACGTCCTTCGAGGTCAGCGGGCGCTCAAGTGCTGCGTGGTAGAGGTGGCCGCGCAGGATATACGGGTTCGACGGGTTGAACACGCTGCGCTCCACCGGGCGTCCCAGCAGCGCCTCGGGGTGGTGCACCAGGAAGGCATCCATCGGCTCGTCGCGGGCAACCAGCACCACCAGCGATCCCTGCCCGCGGCGCCCCGCCCGGCCCGCCTGCTGCCGAAACGACGCCACCGTCCCCGGGTAGCCCGCCATCACCACGGCGTCGAGCCCGCCGACGTCGATACCTAGCTCGAGCGCGTTCGTCGTGGCCATGCCCAGGATCTCGCCCTCGTCCAGGGCGCGCTCCAGCGCGCGACGGTCTTCCGCCAGGTAGCCCGCCCGATACGCCGCGATCCGCCGCGCGAAATCCGGCCGCCCCGCAGCACTCAAGTCCTCCTGCGCGCGCATCGCCACAATCTCCGCCGCCGGCCGCGAGCGTACAAACGTCAAGGTCCGCGCCCCCTCACGCACCAACCACCCCATTATCGACGCCGCCTCCGTCGTCGCTGCGTACCTCACCGGGGCACCGTGCTCACCCTCCGCGCCCTCGATGAAACCCGGCTCCCACAACACCACGGTGCGCTCACCTGTCGGCGCCGTATCCACATCCACCTCCCGCACCGGCCTGCCGCACAGTAGCTCGGCGTGCTCCGCCGGGGCCGCCGACGTCGCCGACGCAAACACCAACGTCGGCTCCGAACCGTACGCGCGGGCGAGGCGAAGCAGGCGTCGAAAAACGAGGGACACATTGGCGCCGAACACCCCTCGATAGGTGTGCGACTCATCCACCACGATGAAGCGCAGGTGGCGCAACAGGCGCGCCCACCGCTCGTGCGAACCAAGGATGCTCGCGTGCAACATGTCCGGATTCGTGAACACAAACCGCGACTGATCCCGAATCGCGCGCCGCGCATCAACCGGCGTATCCCCGTCATACGGCGCCGGCGTAATCCCAGGCAGATCCTTCGTCAAGGCAAGTGTCGCCTGCAACTGATCTGACCCCAGCGCCTTCGTCGGCGTGATATACAGCGCGCACGCCCGCTCGTCCGCCGCCAGCGCAGACAGCACCGGCAGCTGATACCCCAACGACTTACCTGACGACGTCCCCGTCGCCACCACAACGTCCTCACCCCGCCAGGCCGCCTCGGCGCACTGCTGCTGATGGCGAAACAGCCGCTGCACACCGCGCTCCTCCAGCGCGTGACGCAGCGCCGGATGCACCCACTCGGGCCACTCGCCGTACTCCGCCGGGTGCGCCGGAATCTCCTCCACGTGCGTGATCGTGGAGTGGGGGAACTGCTTGCGAAGCCCGCGAACGAGCTCGCCCCCAAAAGAACAAAAATCCTGCTTCATGACACAGCAAAGTATGCCAGTTTGTGGCACACTGGTTGGCAGTAACAAATTTTGTGCGCGCCTTCAACGGTGCTCGCGAGGGATTGTTTACGCGGGCGCCAGGACATCAGCCCTGGTGGACGGCTTCATTTATCCATCTTTTGAAAGGGAACACACCAATGGCTACAGGCATCGTGAAGTGGTTTAACGCAGAAAAGGGCTTCGGCTTCATCGCTCCCGACGACGGCTCCGCCGACGTCTTCGTCCACTACTCCGAGATCCAGGGCAGTGGCTTCCGCACCCTCGAGGAGAACCAGAAGGTCGAGTTCGAAATCGGCGAGGGCGCCAAGGGCCCACAGGCCCAGCAGGTCACCGCTCTCTAATCTATATAGGTGCACACCCCGGCTCCGGCCGGGGTTTTTGCTTTTGAGTTCCATTCACGTGCCAGTGCCAATAGACGCAATTCCTTCCGGGGGGTTCGAGAAAAGCCCAGGTCGTGAAAAGTGGGGTGCGTCCTTTGGCACTCGGCCCATGATGCACCCCAGAATTCGGCGTTATACTTGCGCGCATGAAACTTAGCGCACGTAATCAGCTCAAGGGAACCATCACCGCTATCGAAGAGGGCGCAGTCAACGCGATTGTGCACATCGAGGTTGCAGGCGGTTTGACCATTACTTCCGATATCACCAAGGCGTCTGTTGAAAACCTTGGCCTCAAGGTAGGCCAGGAGGCATATGCCGTGATCAAGGCGTCCGATGTGATGGTAGGCGTCGAGTAGGACGGTTTACTGAGCAAGCAGCCTCGGCTTCGGCCGGGGTTTTTGCTTTTGAGTTCCATTCACGTGCCAGTGCCAATAGACACAATTCCTTCCGGGGGATTCGAGAAAAGCCCAGGTCGTGAAAAGTGGGGTGCGTCCTTTGGCACTGGCTCCTGTTTACTAGCACCAAATTCCCTCGCCGAAATTAGCCACCTGGGAAGCACGCGCCGCCAGCACAGCCAAGACCTACACGGCGGAGACGCCGCGCCGGACGTCGAAAAGTTCGAAGATGTAGGACTGGATGCGCTGCATGATCCAGCCGACGAGGGCGCCGAGGGCGATGCCGACGATCATGCCGAGGAGGGGGAAGTCGGAAAGGAGGGAGCCGCCGGCGTAGCCGAGGCCGACGGAGAGGCAGGCCCAGATGATGACGCCGATGGTGTCGTAGAGGAAGAAGGCGAACCAGTTGTAGCGCACGCTGCCCAGCACGATGGTGGCAACCCAGCGTGCCCAGGGTAGGAACCTGGCGACGAGGACGGTGATGCCGGCGCCGCGGTTCATGTTGCGGCGCACCCAGTCGATGGCTTGGCCGGCTTTGGAGTTGGGGTCGAGGCGGTCGACGACGTGGATGAGGCGTCCGCCGAGGAGGAAGCAGATGTTGTCACCGATGATGCCGCCGATGATGGCGGCGGCGATGATGCCCCACGCGTTGGGGACGCCTTGGGATGCGGAGAAGGCGCCGGAGAGGTTGAGGACGGTTTCGGAGGGGATGAGGGGGATGAGTGCGTCGCCGAGGATGAGGAGTATGACGAGTGGGTAGAAGAGGGGTGTGCCCATCAGGGTGTGGAGGAAGCCGATGAGGGAGTCGATCATCTGGGGTTTTACCTCCTTGGGTGCCCGATGGTGCTCATGGGGGTTCAGTGTAGTTGGTGGGGGTGAAAACGAGGAGTTGTAGGGTTGCTATTCATATTGTCTGATACAACTTATGTGAGTTAACGAACATAGTTCTTGAAGTGAGGTGTCACGAAGCGTGGCTGAAGACGGCAAGACCCTCGTCATCGTGGAGTCCGCGACGAAGGCGAAGAAGATCCAGAAGTATCTGGGGAGCGACTACATTGTGGAAGCTTCCGTGGGGCACATTCGTGATCTTCCGGGCCGCGCTGCTGACATCCCTGCGAAGTACAAGAAGGAACCGTGGGCGAAGTTGGGTGTGAATCCGGAGTCTGGGTTTGCACCTATATATGTTGTCAGTCCTGACAAGAAGAAGAAGGTCGCTGACCTGAAGGCGAAGTTGAAGCAGGCGGACAGGCTGCTGCTGGCGACAGACCCGGACCGTGAGGGTGAGGCGATCGCGTGGCACTTGCTGGAGACGTTGAAGCCGAAGGTGCCGGTGGAGCGCATGGTGTTCAACGAGATTACGGAGTCGGCGATTCGGGAGGCTGCGGAGAATACCCGCGAGCTGGATATGGATCTTGTCGACGCCCAGGAGACCCGTCGCATTCTGGACCGGTTGTATGGCTACGAGGTTTCTCCGGTGTTGTGGAAGAAGGTCATGCCGAGGCTGTCGGCGGGTCGTGTGCAGTCGGTGGCGACGCGTGTGATTGTGGAGCGTGAGCGCGAGCGCATGGCGTTTATCCCGGCGGAGTATTGGGATGTGACTGCGACGTACGGTGGGGGTACGGCGTTTGATGCGAAGCTTGTTGCGATTAATGGTTCGCGGATTGCGCAGGGCAAGGACTTTGATGATCGCGGTCGGCTGAAGGGGTCGGCTGAGGGGGTTGTGGTCGTCGATAAGCAGGTGGCGGAGGAGCTTGCTGGGGCGCTGAAGGGCACCTCGATGACGGTGAGCAGCGTGGAGGAAAAGCCGTACAGCCGCAAGCCGTACGCACCCTTTATGACGTCCACCCTGCAGCAGGAGGCCGGGCGGAAGTTGCGGTTTACGTCGGCGCGAACGATGCGTATTGCGCAGCGCCTGTACGAGAACGGCCACATTACCTATATGCGTACGGATTCGACGTCGCTGTCGCAGCAGGGCCTGTCGGCGGCGCGGGCTGCCGCGACGGAGCTCTACGGTGCGGAGTACGTGGCGGACAAGCCGCGTATCTACGACCGGAAGGTGAAGAACTCGCAGGAGGCGCACGAGGCGATCCGCCCTGCTGGTGAGCGTTTTCCTACGCCGGGGCAGTTGTCGAAGGTGCTTGATGCGGAGGAGTTCAAGCTTTACGAGCTGATTTGGCAGCGCACGGTGGCGTCCCAGATGGAGAACGCCCGCGGGAACTCCACGAAGGTGACCGTTGCGGGCGACTTCGATACCGAGTTCGCTGCGACCGGCCGCACGATCACGTTCCCGGGTTGGCTGCGCGCCTACTCGGATACGCGTGATAGTGAGACGCACTTGCCGCAGCTCACCGCGGGCGACGAGCTGCCCACCACCGCGATTTCGGCGGATGGACACTCCACGAACCCGCCGGCGCGCTACACGGAGGCGAGCCTGGTGAAGAAGATGGAGGACCTTGGGATTGGGCGTCCGTCGACGTATGCGTCGATTATTAAGACGATCCAGGACCGCGGCTACGTGTTCTCCCGCGGCAACGCGCTGGTGCCTAGCTGGGTGGCGTTTTCCGTGGTGGGGCTGTTGGAGAATAACTTCGACGCCCTGGTGGACTACGACTTCACGTCCTCGATGGAGGACGAGCTCGATGAGATCGCGCACGGCAACGAGGACCGCACCCGCTGGCTGACTAGCTTCTACTTCGGCGACGCCGACGCCAGCGACAACACCGCCGAGGCGATTGCGCGCCGCGGTGGCCTCAAGCACATCATCGAGGACAACCTCGAGCGTATCGACGCCCGCCAGGTCAACTCCCTGAAACTCTTCGACGACGCGGAGGGCCGCGCCGTCAACGTGCGCGTGGGCCGCTACGGGCCGTACATGGAACGCCAGGTGGGTGTCACCGCCGAGGGCGAGCCGGAGTACCAGCGCGCCAACATCCCGGAGGCGACCACGCCTGATGAAGTCACCCTGGAGCTGGCGGAGAAACTGTTCGCTACCCCGCAGTCCGGCCGTGAGCTGGGCGTGAACCCGGCCAACGGGCGCACGGTGGTGGCCAAGGAGGGCCGCTTCGGCCCCTACGTCACCGAGAAACTCGGCGACGACGAGCTGGAGAAGGCGCAAGCCCACGCCGAGGAAGTCATCGCCGAGGAGCGCGCCGCCGAGGACAAGCAGCGCGCCGAAGAGGGCAAGCGGAAGAAGAACTGGGACACCAAGACTGCCGCGAAGCAAAAAGAAAAGCGCATGACCGAACTTGTCGACGAGCAGCTCAAGCCCGCGACGGCGTCCCTGTTCCAGTCGATGGACCCGGCCTCTGTCACGCTTGAGCAGGCGCTGCAGCTGCTGAGCCTGCCGCGCGAGGTGGGCGTCGACGATGGGGAAGTGATCACCGCACAGAACGGCCGTTACGGCCCGTACCTGAAGAAGGGCTCCGACTCGCGCTCCCTGGCCAGCGAGGAGCAGATCTTCAGCATCACGCTGGAGGAGGCACGCCGTATCTACGCGGAGCCGAAGCGCCGCGGACGCGGGGCAGCGAAGGCGCCGCTGAAGCTGCTCGGGGACAACGACGTCTCCGGCAAGCCGATGTCCATTAAGGACGGCCGCTTCGGACCGTACGTCACCGACGGCACCACCAACGCGTCCCTCCAGCGTGGCGATACCCCGGAGACCATGACGGACGAGCGCGCAAACGAGCTGCTGTCTGCGCGCCGGGCCCGCGAGGCGGAGAACCCGAAGCCAGCCAAGAAGGCCGCGCGTAAGGCCACGCGGAAGAAGGCGACGAAGAAGACGACGCGCAAGAAGGCGACGAAGAAGGCCACCAAGAGCTAGTAGCGGCTAGTAGCGGTCCGCCAGGGTGGAACGCACCGGGCGGGCCAGCTGTGTCATGCGGTTGCGCCCGCGCAGCTCCACGGACTTCATCAGCGTCCAGCGCTGCTGCTCGACCTCGTTGGCGGCGCGCAGTGTTGCGGCGTTGGTGAGCACGCAGCCCGGGGTGTCCTTGGCCAGCTCGGTGAGGCGGGCGGCGGCGTTGACGGCGTCGCCGATCACAGTGTATTCGAAGCGGTCAGAGCCGCCGATGTGGCCGGCGACCACGTGCCCGGAGGCCACCCCGATGCCTGCCTGCAGTTCCAGGCCCGCCAGCTCGCGGCGGAGTTCGCGGGCGGCCTGGAGAGCGTGGGAGGCGGCGTCGTGGATGGAGACGGGCGCGCCGAACACGGCCAGGGCGGCGTCGCCCTGGAACTTGTTGATCACGCCCTTATTGCGGTGCACCACCTCAACGACGATCTCGAAGAAGTTGTTCAGCGCGGCCACGACCTGCTCCGGGGTGTGGTTGACGGCGAAGGTGGTGGAGCCGATCACGTCGATGAATACGACGGCCACTCGGCGGTCCTCCCCGCCGAGCTCCGGCTTCTCCTCGAGCGCCTTCTGGGCGACCTCGGTGCCGACGTAGCGGCCGAAGATGTCTCGGACGCGCTGGCGCTCGTTGAGGCCGCGCATCATCTCGTTGAACCCGGCTTGTAGTACGCCGATTTCGGAGCCGTCGTAAATGTCGACCTGGGTGTTACGCTCCCCGCGGCGCACCTTATTGATGGCTTCCTGCAGCTCCTTGATGGGGTCCACCACGCTCATGATGGCGAACGCAGTGCCGATGAAGCCGGTGGCCAGTGCGGTGAGCGTCAGCGCGAGCACGGCAGGCATGAGCTCGCCGGGGCGGTTGTAGAAGAAGCCGTGGCGCTGCGCGAAGAACAGGGCGAGCACTCCGAACATTGGCACGGCGGAGGTGGTGAACCACGTCAGGTATAGGCGGTGCTTGATCGGCGGCTCCAGGGTGGAGTCCTCGAAGCGCCGCGCGAGTGCCGACGCCGCCACCGGCCGCACCAGGCGCTCTGCCTGCAGATATGTCATCACGGCAGTGACGAAGCACGCCAGCGACGTAGACCCTAAGGTCACGATTGCCAGCTGGTGGTCGATGCGCCAGGCGGCCACAGTGATGATCATGATGCCGATGGCCCACACCCCGACCACGATCACGGTCTGCAGCACCGGGATGCGCATGACCAGGTTGCGCACCATGTTTGGGTCGTGGTCATCGGGACTGAGCTGCCACTCCAGCACCGGCCGGAACAGGAAGAAGGTGACCACGATGCCCACGAAGATGGCAAAGCAGAAGTAGGCCGCGCCGAGGAAGCCGAGGCTTTCGTCGTGAATGTTGAGTTGCTGCACCTCCCGCATGGGGATGAGGAAGCGCACGAACAGCATGATCAGCACGGCGCCGAGCACGTTGGTTCCGAGCACAGTTGCGGCGTAGAGGGGCCACGAGGTGCCCCACAGCCATTTGAAACTGCGCCAGAATCGTTCCATGCTGTAACACTTTAGCGGGTTTTCGCCCTGCTGTACGCTTGGGGCTTGTGCCTACCGTGAGTCAATTACTTGCCGACGCCCCCTCCGTCCAGCAGGTCATCATGAACGCTGCCGCGGCCGCCCGGGGGATCGGCGATGCCCGCGCGATGACGCACTCCTGGCTGTTCACGGGGCCTCCCGGTTCGGGGCGTTCCAACGCGGCGCTCGCGTTCGCGGCTGCGCTGGTGTGCACGGACCCTGACGAGATCGGCTGCGGGCGCTGCAAAGGCTGCCGCGACGCGCTGTCCTCCCAGCACACCGACGTCATGCACGTGGTGCCCAAGGAACTCACGATTAAGGTGAAGGAGACCCGCGAGTACATCGCGCAGGCCGCCCGCATGCCGACGGTCGCCCCCTGGCGCGTCCTCATCATCGAGAACGCCGACCGCCTCGGCCAGGACGCCTCCGACGCGCTGCTGAAAACGGTGGAGGAGCCCCCAGCCCACACCGTGATTATCCTGTGCGCGCCGTCGACGGACCCGGAGGACTTCTCCCAGACGCTGCGCTCCCGCTGCCGGCACCTCTATATCCCCGCGCCCTCCGAGGACGAGGTGGTGCGCATCCTCATGCAGGAGGAAGGCGCCACGGAGTCTGACGCCCGCCTCGCCGCCGCCACCACCCTGCGACACGTGGGCCGGGCGCGACGAATGGTCAACGACAAGTCCGTGCAGATCCGCCGCGCCCAGGCGATCAACCTTGCCGAGCTGGTCTTCCACGGCGCCCAGGCCTTTCAGGCCGTGGCCTCCCTGGTAAAGGCCACGGAGAAAACTGCCGTCGAGGACTACGCCGAGGAGGACGCCGAGGAGCGCGCCAAACTCGAGCAGGCCCTCGGTGTCGGCGCGAAGGGCAGGGGAGCGGCGAAGGCGCTGCGCGGGGCGTCCGCCTCCGTCAAAGCGCTCGAGGCGAGCCAGAAAGCGCGCGGCACCCGCCGCAAGCGCGATGTCTTCGACCTCATCCTCGTGGACCTCGCCGGCATCTACCGTGATGCCCTCGCCGTCCAATCCGACGCTAAGGTCTCGCTGACCCACCCCGATTTCCAGCCACTCGCCGCCGAACTCGCCGAGAAGGTCCGCCCCGAAGGACTCGTGGCGTGCCTCGACGCCATCGCCCAGTGCCGACTGCGCCTCCAACAGCAAGTGAGCCCCGTCGTGGCGTTCAACGGGATGCTCGGCCACATCCGCCTCGCCTGCGAAGCCCGCTGACCTGGTAGTTTCGTGGATTCTTGGCGGTGCTGTAATATTGTGCAGCGTTGCCACCTTAGCTCAGTCGGCAGAGCGTCTCACTCGTAATGAGAAGGTCGCGAGTTCGATTCTCGCAGGTGGCTCAGGGAAAACCCCAGCTAGAACACGGTTTTAGCTGGGGTTTTGTTATGCGCGGGTGTCAAAGCCCATCGTCTCCCGTACCAGCGCGTTCGTTGGAATTATTTCAGATGACCACTTCGACGACTTGGTACAACGTTACGAGAAAGCGCAGAAAGCCTGGGCCGGGACCAAAATAGTTCGCGGAACCGGGAACCTTTTGCAGTCGAACCGGTCAGCGACAGCGTGCCCTGCTACGAAACCTTAGCGTGACTTATATTCATAGGTATAGGGCACATTTAGCGTGCTTTCTGGTGTGTGGTAGGTCTCGCCCATGTATCGCCGCCCTCTTTGCTCACTCCCTGTTTCCACCACTGCAGATGCCAGTCTGGCGAGAAAAACAAACGCACCCCCGCCCGTACGGAAAATGCGAATACGCGGGGTGTTTTTCTGGTTTCATGGACGTTCGCGGTGGGGGTGCTGTGAATTCTATATCGACATCCGTTATACCTATTCACTAGAATAGATAGCTATCTACTGCTGGAAATACCATGTCAGTGGCACTTTTACACCAGATTCAGGAAGCTGGTTGTTTTTATCAGTTTCTTCTGAAGCAATTATGAGGAGTAAATTAATGGCCGAATCATCTCGGCGTTTACGTAAGTCAACGTCTACTGGCATCGCGGCGACATCCGCGATCGCGCTCGCACTCGGAGGCTTGAGCGTCGTCGCCCCTGGCCCGCTGGCGCCGCACGCTGTGGCCGCCACCATGTCCGGCGGTATCCGCGAGAAGTCCGGCGCGGTGGAGAAGGACGCCCAGAAGGCCTCCGACCTGCCGGCCGGCTCGTGTGTTATCGAAAGTGTCGAGCCGGATGGCAGTCAGGCTGGTTTCAGCTGGAACACCCTGGAACCAAGCGGGAGCAGCCCCTCGAAAACCCGGTGGGGCTTGAGTGTCTCCTTCGATAACTCGAAGGACCGCACGTTCGCTGATTGGAGCTTTACCAATTCAGGGCTGTTGGGGGCAGTTCTCGATACTGGACAGGTTCCCTCTATGGGAGCCGGTCAGACCTTTCTTGGTAACAATGTCACTGACAAGGCTGACGAAAACCTCGCTATTACCGCTTCTAGGCAACAACGAAACCTGAACCTCACTGCGAAATTGACCGACGCGAAAGTCAAGCAGTTCGCTGAGGCCACTGCCGCGAACCCGGTACGTTATGCGTGGCAGAGTAACTACACGAAGGACAATCCTAATGGCCCCAAGGCCACCCAGGGTTCAAGTGCAACTTTCACGGCTGTCGTAAACCCCTGGCCGAGCGAGAACATCGAATGTAACCCGATCACGGTGTCGTGGGAGGATTTCGGACAGCACGTCATCGTCCCTGGTGATGAAACCAAGGTCGGTAAGATTAACATTCCGGATGTGGCCAACGGTGGCACGGATGACTCCATGGGCCGCATGGTCGTGGAGGCCTACGACGGCAACGGCAAGTTCATCGGCACCACGGACCCAGCGTCGTCCGGTGGTAAGCAGCTCCTGCGTATCGACGAAGCGACCGGAGAGATCTACTTCACCTGGCCTGAGTACCGTGGAACCGACCTGGCAACTGACAAGAACGTGAATTTCTCCGTTCTGGCAAAGCCGCGTAGCGTGGACCAGCTCCAGGCCGCTGGTGAGAACAACAATGAGTTTGGCACCACTCAAGTCTTCGACAGCTCCAATTCGCTGACCCGTTACAACAAGGCGAACGTCATCGACTCCAAGGCCTTCTCCTTGGATGACACGGAGTACCACTCTCCGAAGTACGACAAAACGGATGCTTCGATCATCTCCGGCGTTGATAGCGCGACCGGTCCGCTGGCTACCGAGCCGCAGAAGGTCACCTTCACCCAGACCCCTGACCTGATTAAGGACCTGGCGAAGAAGAAGGGTGAAAAGGGGTACGAGGCCAAGGTCGAGCTTGACGAGAAGTACATTTTCGACGGCTGGACCGTCGAGATGGACGACGACTACAACGTCACCGTCACCGCTCCGGAGAACCCGAAGCCGGGTAGCTTGCGCAGCCAAAAATCACTGTCGAGTACTCGAACGGCTCCACAGACGTACTCCAACTCATGGTGGTCGTTGACCCGAACAACACCCAGGTCACCGACCTGGTACGCCCAGGCCTGACCAAGGGCAAAATCGGTGAGGATCTTACCGCTCAGGTGGGCACCAAGTCCATCATGAAGGGCCACAAGCCAGTCCACCCGGCCAAGTTTGAGATCGACCAATCCACTGTTCCTGAGGGCTGGACTGTTACCGTCGATGAGACAGGCAAGGTCACCGCAAAGGCGGATGACTCTGTTGCACCGGGGACCGTCATCACCCCGAAGGTCAAAGCGACCTACCCAGACCAGACCACGGATGAGATCGAGACTCAGTTCCAGGCGATCGTGGACATCAAGATCCCGACCTACGACACGGTGACAGGTCAGCCAAATGCGAGCGTCAGCCTTACTCCTGAGATCCCAGAGCGCGGCCTGAGCGGTAACACGAACGACGAGGCCCCGACGCGCTACACCTTCGAGGACGGCACCAACCAGACCACCCTGACCAGCAAGGATGGCAAGACCTGGACCGTCTACGTTGACGAGAAGACTGGCGAGATCACGACCACGATTCCGAAGGGTGCGCAGGAAGGCGACATCCTGAACGTTCCGGTTAAGGCTCATTACAGCGATGAAGGCAAGCAGAAACCGCAGACGGTTGTCGGCACTGTCGTCGTCATCAAGGGAGACCTTGAGGCGAACTACAACGTTCAGGTCACTGCTCCGGGCCAGGAAGTGAAGCACCAGGTTGCGGACACGCCGGACGGCTCCACATTCTCCTTCGGAACCAAGAATGGTAAGCCGGTCCTGACCCAGGAAGTCAATGGCTGGAAGTACACCATTAACCCGACGACCGGTGAAGTTTCCTCCACCCCGCCGGCGGATGCCAAGCCAGGTGACAAGAACACCGTCACGGTGACGGTAAATGCCCCAGGTGGTTTGACCACCCAGACCCCGGTAACCACCGTCGTGAAGCTGACCAACAGCTGGGAGTCTGAGCCGGTTGTTCCGTCGCAGACGGTCTACCCGGGTGGTACGGCTACCTCGCCGATTGGCGTCGAGAAGCCTGCAGACGTCAATCTTGCTGCGGACAAGCCATTCACCATCAACCCGGCAGGCAAGGGCCTTGAAGCCACCGGTGAGAACAACGAGTTCGGTAACCCGACGTACAAGGTGAAGACGGCAAACGGCGACTGGATCGTCGGCCTGGATGACAAGGGCAACGTCGTCTCCACAGCTCCGGAGACCGCGAAGCCGGGTGACAAGATCGATGTTCCGATCATCGTGACCTACGAGGACGGCTCGAAGGACAACACCACTGCGACGGTCAACGTCATCGACGTTCCGAAGCGCGAGGTTCCGTTCAAGGTCGAGTACAAGTACGACGACTCCATCCGTGCCGGCACCTACAAGGTTGAGACCACGGGTGAGCCGGGCAAGGAAAAGATGACCAAGGACGGCGAATGGGAACGCACCCAAGAGCCGAAGAACGAGGTCGTCGTCATCGGCACGAAGCCTGCAGAGAGCTCCAAGGACGTCAAGTGGACGTTCCCGATTCCGTACCCGACCGAGGTTCGCGAGAACCCGGCTCTCAAGCCTGGCGAGATGAAGACCGTCCAGGAAGGTGAGAACGGCGAGAAGACTTACACCGCTAAGTTCACCTCCAAGGGCTCTGAGGCTCAGGTTGCTGAGGAAGAGACCACCAAGGAACCGGTCACTCGCATCATCGAGGTCGGCCCGGGCATCCCTGATCAGGAACTGACGAGCAAGAAGACCCAAGAGGTCCCGTTCGAGATCGAGTACGTCTACGACGACACCCTCGAGTCCGGCAAGCAAGTTGTCGACGAAGAGGGCGTCCCGGGTGAGCAGACGATTACCTCCACCCAGAAGATCAAGGACGGCAAGCCGGACGGCGAGCCGAGCATCAACATCGAGCAGACCAAGGCCCCGAAGAAGGCCAAGATCCGCATCGGCACCAAGACCACTGGTGAGAACACCGAGACTTACAAGGCTGAGGCGCCGTACAAGGTCGTCGTCAAGTACGACCCGAACATGCCTGCCGGTGAGTCCAAGGTGACCACCAAGGGTGAGCCGGGCGAGAAGACGGTGACGATCAAGCGTGACATCACCAACTCCAAGCCGGGCGAACCGCAGATCACCGAGGAGATCACCAAGAAGCCTGTTGACGAGGTCATCACCGTTGGCACCAAGCCGTCCGAGACCTCCGAAAAGGTCACCTGGACTGCTCAGGTTCCGTTCGACGTTGAGACCCGTCCGAACCCGGAGTTGAAGCCGGGTGAGATCAAGGTCGTCCAGAAGGGCGCGCCAGGCGAAAAGACCTACACCGCTGACTTCTCTGCCAAGGGTGAACAGGCAACTGTGACCCCTGAGGAGAAGCAGACCAAGGATCCGGTTAGCCAGATCATCGAGTACGGTCCTGCGGCCGAGGACACCTCTGTGGTGACCAAGACCGAGAAACCGGTTCCGTTCGAGACCGAGATTGTCTTCGACAACACCCTTAAGGAGGGTGAGCAGGTCGTCGATGAGCAGGGCGAACTGGGCACCGAGGTGGTTACCTCGACTCAGAAGATCAAGGACGGTAAGCCGGACGGCGAGCCGACCGTGACCACTGAGCAGACCAAGGCGCCGAAGAACGCCAAGATCCGCGTTGGCACTAAGACCACCGGTTCTACTACCGAGACCGTGGAGTCTCCAGTTCCATTCGGTGTGAAGATCGAGTTCGATCCGAACCTGCCTGCTGGCACCTCTGAGACGGTCACTGAAGGTAAGCCGGGTAAGAAGAAGGTGACGATCGAACGCGACATCACCAACTCCAAGCCAGGTGACCCGAAGGTTTCCGAGGAGATCACCGAAAAGCCGGTTGACCAGGTGATCAAGGTCGGCACCAAGCCAGCCGAAGCGCCTGAGGTCACCAAGAAGGTCACCTGGAAGGCGCCGCTTCCGTTCGACGTTGAGACCCGTCCGAACTTGGCGCTGAAGCCGGGCGAGATCAAGGTCGTCCAGAAGGGCAAGCCGGGTGAGACAACCTACACGGCTGACTTCACCGCAAAGGGCGACCAGGCTTCCGTGAAGCCTGAAGAGAAGCAGACCAAGGATCCGGTCAAGGAGATCATCGAGTACGGTCCGGGTCTCAAGGACGGAGATCTGATCAACCGGGTGAAGAAGCCGGTTCCGTTCGAGACCGAGGTCATCCTCGACGACACCCTTGAGTACGGCACGCAAAAGGTTGACCAGCAGGGCGAGCTTGGTGAAGATGTTGAGACCTCCACCCAGAAGATCGTCGATGGTAAGCCTTCCGGGGATCCAAAGGTCACCACTGAGCGCACCAAGGAGCCGGTCAAGCAGATCATCCGCGTTGGTACGAAGAAGACGCCGACTGATCCGGAACCGTCGATTGAAGCAAAGGAAGTCAAGCTTCCGTTCACCACGAAGATCATCTACGACGAGACGCTTGAACCAGGCGAGGAAGTCGAGGATCAGAAGGGTGAAGACGGCAAGGTTGAGGTGACCGTCGAAAAGGGTCAGCCTTCCGTGAAGACGACCAAGGAGCCGGTCCAGCGCATCGTCCGTGTTGGCACCAAGCCGCCGGCTGGTCAGGAGTGGAAGGAGCGGATCCCGTTCGAGGTGAAGGTCAAGTTCGACCCGACCATTGAGGCCGGAAAGCACAAGGTTGAGCAGGAAGGCAAGCCTGGCCTGGTTCACCACAAGTCTGACGGCACCGAAGAAACGCTCGTAGAGAAGCAAGATCACGTCATCCTCATCGGCACCAAGAAGCCGGCCGACCCGACTGACCCGGAGAACCCGGATCAGCCTGAGCAGCCGACGCCTGGTGGCGAGCTGGACATCAAGGTCCGCTACACCACCCGGATTGTCTACGACCCGAGCCTGAAGCCAGGCGAGGAAGTCGAAGACGTTGCGGGTAAGGACGGCCGCTACACCATCAAGGTTGTCGACGGCAGCCCCGTCGCCGAGATGGTGGAGAAGCCAGTTGAGCGCGTTGTTCGCGTTGGCACCAAGCCACCGGCGGGCACCAGCTGGACTGAGGAGGTCGCCTACGACTACGAGGTCGTTGAGGACCCGAACCTCGAATCGGGCAAGCACGAGGTTGTGCAGCCGGGTAAGCCTGGTCAGCGCATCCATAAGGAAGACGGCAGTGTCGTCGAGGTTGCTCCGCAGAAGCTGATCATCAAGGTCGGCACGAAGAAGAACCCGACTGACCCGAGCGAGCCTTCGAATCCGAACGAGCCTTCGACTCCTGCAGAGCCAGGCGCCAACGCCTCGTCCGAGAAGGCGAAGCGCTGCGCTGCGAACGCGTTCGCGGTCAACAGTCCGCTGCTGTGGCTGCTGCCAATCGGTCTGCTTGCTGGTATCGGCTACGGCGTGAACGAAGCGTTCGGCCCGCAGCTGCAGCAGGCTGGTGCTGAGCTGAACGCCCGCTTCCAGGAGTCCATGCCAAAGCATGACTGGGGCCACGGTCAGCAGGGTCGTCGCCACGAAGACCCGGAGTGGGTCCGTGAGTTGCGTGCGAAGGCAGACGCCGTGAACCGTCAGTTCGCTGGCTACGGCGAGCAGCTGCGCCCGCTGGGTATCGCGCTTGGCGCGATTGCCGCGGTCAGCATGCTGGGTGTTCTGATCGCCCAGGCCTGTGAGGAGGACGGCTTCAATAACGGCCTGACCATCCTCGGCTCGTCGAAGGGCGACACGCCTGCCGACAACGCCAAGCCTGGTTCTTCTGAGCAGAAGTAAACCGCGCAGAGCCGAATGAAAGGCGCCACCCACACCGGGTGGCGCCTTTTGGCGTTCCGCGCACTTGGAGGGTTTGCTCAGCGTTCACCCAAAATTGCGCCAACCATAACCGGAATGTCTCCGGAAACTCACATTGCTTTCGCAGAATCGATACGTCGCCAACCCGGCGAGCAACATCAAACACTGATTCTGTGAAGGAAACTCATGGCTTTTACCAACCCACGTGTCGCCGCTGCAGCAACGTCCGCAGTGGTGGCGCTCGCTGTCGTCGCAACGCCTGCGCACGCCGCTGAACCGAAGGCGCCGAAGAACATCATCTACATGGTCGGCGACGGCATGGGCTACAACCACGTCGCAGCAGCCAACCTGTGGCAGACTGGCCAGTCCAAGTGGATGCTCAACGGCGAAAACAGCATCAACAGCATCTCCAACGTCGACGGCAAACCAGTCCAGACCTTCGAGCAGGAGGACAAGGGCTGGAAGCACACCTCCATGACCACCTTCCAGTACGGCAACGAGTACGACGAAATCAAGGCGTGGAGCGACCGCGACTGGATCAACAAGAACTTCACCGACTCCGCCGCAGCTGCCACCGCCATGGGCACCGGCGTCAAGACGGACAACGGCAAGATCGGCGTCGACCACAAGGGTGAGAAACTGGAGAACACCTCCCAGCGCGCCGTGAAGCAGGGCAAGGCCGCCGGCGTCGTGTCCACTGTGCCGTTCAACCACGCCACCCCGGCAGGCTGGGGCGGCCACAACGAGAACCGCAGCAACTACACCCAGCTCGCCGACGAAATGCTCGGGCCCGACAGCCCACTGTCCGTCATCATGGGCGCCGGCCACCCGCTCTACGACGACAACGCCCAAAAAACCGGCAAGTTCAACCCCAAGTACATCACCGAGGAGACCTACAACAAGGTCGCCAACGGCGAAACCGACTGGAGCCTCGTCACCGACCAGGCGGACTTCGAGTCCCTCGCCAAGGCAGCCAACAAGGACGCCAAGAAGGTCTTCGGCCTCGCCCCCGTGGCCAACACGCTGCAGCAGGGCCGCGCAGGCTCCGACGGCGAAGACAAGGCGAACGTCGGCCCGTACCTGACCGAGTTCAACAAGGGCGTGCCAACCCTGGCCACCATGTCGCTCGGCGCCCTGAACACCCTCAACCAGGACGAAGACGGCTTCCACCTCATGATTGAAGGCGGCGCCATCGACTGGACCGGCCACGCCAACACCATCGGCCGCTCCATCGAAGAGACCATCGACTTCTTTGACGCGGTAGAGGCCGTCGAAAAGTGGGTCGAGGAGAACTCCTCCTGGGAGGACACCCTGCTCATCGTCACCGCCGACCACGAAACCGGCTACCTCGCAGGCCCGCAGGATACCGACAAGTACAGCGAGCTCAGCGGCGCCAAGGGTGCCAAGCCGGAGCACACCTACAACTCCGACAACCACACCAACCAGCTCGTCGGCTTCTGGTACAAGGGCGCAGGTGCCGACGACATCTACGAAGCATCCACCAAGCACACTGACAAGATCCGCGGCTCCTACATCGACAACACCACCGTCGCCCGCCTCACCCTGGACAAGTGGTGGAACGGCGAAAAGCCAGCAGACGACAAGAAGCCTGCCGACGGCTCCTCCGCCGACTCCCCGTGGCTCATCGCCATCCTGTCCATCCTCGGAGTCGCCGGTCTACTGGCTGTGATCGCACAGGCAGCACCATCCCTGGTGGACAACCTGCGCACGCAACTGCCTAAGTTCTAGCAGCTACTACCTGTCTACATAGGAAGCATCGGCAACTTCACGCCGAGCTTCGGCAACGCGGCAATCAGGCCAATGATCGCGAGCACCGCCGCGATCACGCCGCCAACAATCGCCGCCACGTTCAGCTCTGGCTCCGCCGTCGGGTACGCAACATCCGCCTGAGCGCCTTTCGCGCAGGCAGCGGCCGCGGCGGAGTCGGCGTCGTCAAGCATTGCCTGCTTCTCGGCGACCTTCCCAGCTGGCGTGGCGGCCCACGCCTTATACAGCGCCTCATCACTCTTCTCGACGCCAAACGGCACCTCAGCGCGCTTCATCTCCGGACCGACCTGGCGCTTGGCCGGGTCGATGCCCTCGAGCGTGCGTTCCTTCGTCGGCTTCGTCTCCTTCACCGTCTTCTGTGCCTCGGCGTACTTCTCGGCGAGCTTGGTTGGGCGCTTCGTGGCGTCCGGGTAAGCAGTATCCACGGCGGCCACGAAGTCGCGTGCCTGCTCATGCAGCCCAATCGCCTTCGACGCTTCGAACCAGGAGACAACGAAGCGCTGCTCGTCGGCCGAGAGTTGCACCGTGCACATGCCGTCCTTGTCCTTCACGTTCACCGTCGCGGCGTGGGCGGGTGCGGCAATGGTGCCGAGCGCGATCGCAGTGGCAGCAGCGCAGGTAACGATACGTTTCATGGTGTCCTCCTTGAGGTCGAGTGGGTGTACCAGGTGTACGCGATTAGTTTCCGACACCGCATGTTGCGACAGCGTTAACGTGGGAATTCGGGGGTAGGTGGGGGTGGTTTGCGGCTGGTCTCTGGGCGGTTCTCGCTCCGGTCGAGGTGTTCAAGGAGTGCGATGCAGGTCGCCCATTTTCTCCAAGCCCGTCTGATTTTCGGCGACCAGCATCGCACGCTTCTAAGACCTCGACCGGAACGATTCGGAGCGTCTCATGTGAGGCTGCTACGTACCAACCCGCGCGCCGAATGCCCGCTACAGCTCCCGCGGCACCACTTTTCCGGTGGCGTTGCGCGGCAGCGCGTCGACGAAGTGGACGTCGCGGGGGATGGAGTGGTCGGCGAGGTGGTCGCGGACCCAAGCCTGGACGCTGGCAGCCGTCAACGCCTGGCCGGCGGGATCGTCAGTGCGGACGATCCAGACGGCGACGCGTTTGAACGTGTCGGGGTCGTCGACGCTGCCGACGTAGAGGTCGTCGATACCTGGCATGCGTTCGAGGACCGCCTGGACGGATTGGGGGTGCACGTTTTCGCCGCCGACGATGATCATGTCGTCGCTGCGGGACACGACGTGCAGGAGGCCCTGGTTGTCGAAGTACCCGAGGTCGCCCATTTCGATGAGGCCGTCGATAGTGACCATGGGCGTGTCGGAGTTGGTGTAGCCACGCAGGGCGGTTTCGTTGTTGAGGAAGATGCGCCCGACGGTGCCGGTGGGGACTTCGCGTCCGGCGTCGTCGTAGATGCGCAGGGTGGTGCCGGGTGGGACGCGGCCGACGCAGGTTGGGTCGTTGGCGACGGTGGTGGCGTCGGCGGCTGCGGCGAGGGCGAGTTCGGTGGAGCCGTAAATGTTGGCGACGATGGGGCCAAAACGGTCGATGAGTCGCTCGGCGAGCAGTGGGGTCAGGGCGTTGCCGGCGGTGCCGATGAAGCGCAGGCGCGATGTGTCGTAGTGTTCATCCAGGTCAAGCATGTGCTTGAGGAAGATAGGGGAGGAGATGAGGCCGTCACAACGGAAGTGCTCGAGTTGGCGGAAGGCGTTGGCAGGGTCGAAGACACGCTGCGTAACGATGGTGCCGCCGACCCCGAGCGTGATGTTGAGCGCCGACCAGCCCCAGGTGTGGAACATGGAGGCGGTCATCTGGACGGTGTCGCCGGCGCGGAAGGGGATCGCCTCGAGGTAGCCGGTGACCACGAAGGGGAGGGCGGGCTCGGCGCGCAGGATGCCCTTGGGGATGCCGGAGGTGCCTGAGCTCATGAGCACGATGTCGCCGTGCTTCGGGAACAGCGGCAGCGTGGCGTCGCCCCCGCCCATACTTATCGACGCCAACTTCGCCCCATCAACCACCACCATGGCGGTGCCCATGTCTGGGATGCGGGGTAGGAATTCGTCGTCGGTGAAGAGGATGTTGATGTCGTTTTCCTCGATGCAGCCGCGGAGTTGTTCGGTGGAGGAGCCGACGTTGAGGAGGAAGATGGAGCCGCCGGTGTAGCCTTTAGCGCCGAGTGGCAGGATGATGCCGCGGCCATTGCGGGCGATGACGCCGATGCGCGGCTGGTCGGTGACGCTGAGGATCCAGCGGGCCACGTTGCGCGCTTGGGTGCGGAGGTCGCGGTAGGTGAGGAGGCCGGCGTCGTCGATAAGGGCGGTGCGCTCGGGGGCGGCGAGGTAGCCCTGTTCGATAGCGCGGGCGGTGGTGAAGCGGAAGCGGAGCAGATTTGGTATAACCCCTAGCGCTGCTTTCGGGCTGTTGCCGAGGCTGATCATTCCGGCGCGGTGGGTGGCCCTGAGAAAGCGGAGAAACATTGCTCTATTCTATGACATCTGGCAAAGTAGGCGTAGTTCTTGTTGTAGATGTGAAAGAAGTGCACTTGTGTTTCGTAAGTTGACGGCGGCGATCGTCGCGACCGCGCTGGCCATTGTGCCAGCGCAGGCCACCGCGCAGCCGCGTAACATGGTGGTTTTCGGCGATTCAGTCATTGCCGACCCAACAGTCCACGACTGGGCGGCAGGAAAAATCGGCGCCACGCCACAAGGCTCCTCGGATGCGAAGGTCTGGTGCCCAACCGGTGCGAGGAATTGGGGCAAGCAGGCGGCTGCGCGCCTCGGGTTGCGGGCAATGGACTACTCCTGTGCCGGCACCGTTTCAACTCGCGTTGGCCCCTATTTCTCCCTGCAGGTTGACCGCGCGTTGCGCGACCGCGCCCTGAACTCGGCAACGGCCCGCGTCATCATCTCGACCGGCTTCAATGACACCTATTCGACCGGCGGCCGGTCCCCGGAGCAGGTGCGTCGCGCCTTCGTCGACGCGATGGTGCCGCAGGTGAACCGTATCCGGGCGGCGGCGCCGAACGCGCGCATCCAGATTGTCGGCTACCCGAAGATCACGCAGGGCGACCGCGTGTGCCTGTTTCAGCTGGGCAACAACATGCACGACGCCACCCCGATGCCCTTCGTGCAAGCGTGGGAGGACACCGCGCAGTGGATGCAGGTGGACCTGGCGCGCGCAGCGGGTGTCGAATTTTTGGACCTGAAGCCGTCCACGTGGAACAACAACATGTGTGCCCCGGACCACATCCGGATGTGGGCCGGGCTGGTCGATTTCGGCCCTTCGCCACGCAACATGCCGCTGCACGTGAACCAGCGCGGCCACGCCCACGTCGCGGACGTCATCGCGCATTCCTAGAAACTAGCTACTTGGCCAGCGCGTCCTCGATGGCCTGCTCGAAGGCCTCGTAAGGCTGCGCGCCGATGATTTCCTGGCCATTGACCAGGAAGGACGGGGTGGAGTTAAAGCCTGCACGCTGCGCTAGGTTGTTGGCGTCCTGCAGGGCGGCGTCGTACTTGTCGCTGGCGGCGTCGGCCTTGAACTTCTCCATGTCCGGCATGCCTGCGGCTTCAGCGAAGCGGACGAAGTCCTCCATGTCGAAGTCGGGGTGGCCTTTGGCCTTGATGGCCTCTGCCATGTAGGCGTCCTGGTACTCGAAGAATTTGCCTTGGTCGGCGGCAGCGCGGCCGGCGCGGGCTGCTTCGACGGCGGCCTGGCCGTTAACTACGAAGTCGTTGAACTCGATGCGCACCTTGCCCTCATCGACGTAGTTCTTGATGATCTGCGGCATGATCTCAACGTTGGCCTTGATGCAGAATGGGCAGTCCCAGTCGGAGAACTCGGAGAGGACGACGGGGGCGTCGACATCGCCGAGGGCCATTGGGTCGTTGGCGTCGCGGCGCTCGATCTCGGCGGCGGCCTCGTTCATAGTCGGTTCGGCGGCCTGAGACGGTGCAGTCTGGGCGGTCTCCGTGGCGGGTGTCGCGGAGTTTGCGCCGATGACGTAGCCACCCACCCCGGTGCCGACCGCCAATACTGCCGTAAATGCCCACATCAGTGGTGGGATCTTGGTATCACTCATGGTGCTCCTTTGGTTGTTCTGCGTTTTGTAATGCTACCGCCCGCGCCAAACGAGCGTAGCGCAGCTCCTGCTCACGGAACCGGGTCCAGGTCGAGATGGTGGTGAAGAAGAACGCGATGATCAGCACGTACAGCATCAGGTCCGTGCCGCGGGCAACACCCAACCAGTTGGCAAGGATGGTGACGTCGTCGGGGCGCAGGATCGCCCAGATGGCGGCGATGAACATCGCGCCGAAGCCGATCTTCACCCACGCTTTCGCGTTCGCCTTTCGGCGGTTAGCAAAAAAGTAGAGCGCTAACAGGACGGTGGCGCAGATCAGCGCGAATTGGATCATGGGAGCCTCCCTGCCACGATGTTGTCGGCCAGGATGTTGACCCCGTTGATCAGCGACTGGCCCTTGCTCATCGAGTACTCGGTGTACAGGATCTCCACTGGTTCCTCGGCGACGCGCCACTTGCGCTGGTCGATCAGGGCGACGATCTCGGATGCGTGCGACATCCCGTTCATCCGCAGGTTCATCTCGTTGGCCACTTTGAGGTTGAAGGCGCGTAGGCCGTTGTGGGCGTCGCTCAGCCCGAGGCGACGAGTGCGCGGCGAGAGCATCACCACCGTGCGCAGCACCACGCGTTTGATCCACGGGACCTGCGAGCTATCTTGGCCGGCGAAGCGGGTGCCCACCACGATGTCGAGCGGCTCCGTGCGCAGGCGCTGCACCATGCGCTGCACGTCCTTGACCTGGTGCTGGCCATCGGCGTCGAAGGTGACAAAGTACTTCGCCCCCGGCTGAGCCCGCGCGTACTCCACCCCGGTCTGGATCGCGGCGCCCTGCCCCAGGTTCACCGGGTGGTTGACCAAGTGGGCCCCGGCGGCGCGGATGGCGTCGGCGGAGTTGTCGCGGGAGCCGTCGTTGACGGCCACGATGTTCGGGAACGTTTCCCGCGCATGCTCAATGACCTGCTGGATAACGGGGCCCTCGTTATAGCAGGGGATGATGAGCCAAGTGTCGTCGTTCATGTTGACGCAGATGTTACCCGGCGCGGTGGAAAAGTCGCGCATAAACGCGCTTCAGCAGAGGCTTCGGCAGCAGGCGGTAGAGGGTGCGCACTGCGACGTTCACCATCGCGCGTGTGCGGCCGATCAGGCCGTAGCGCACCAGACGGATCTGCATGTCTACCTCGGAGGTGAACATGTCGCTGCCGGTGCGGCGGTCGAACTGCTCGTCGGTGACGCGGAAGTAGGTGAGTGGCTCCTGCATGTTGTAGAGCGTGTAGCCCTCGGCGATGAGGCGCGCGAAGAGGTCGTAGTCCTCCATGAGGTGCACGTCCTGGTACCCGCCCACCGCCTTGACGTCCGCCGTGCGGTACATCACGGAAGGGTGGTTCATTGGCGAGTTCATCTTGGCGTAGTGTGCGGGGTGCTCGGGCAGGCGTCGGATGCCGCCGGTGCGCTCGCCGTCGAACTCCTGCACCGCAGTTCCCACCACGGACACCTCGGGGTGCTGCTGCAGGAATTCGAGTTGTCGCTCGATGCGCTGGGGGAACGCCTTGTCGTCGGAGTCGAGCTGGGCCACGAACTCGCTGTCGATCGTCTCTAGGGCCGCCTGCAGCGCGGGGCCAGCACCGCGGTTTTCGGCACAGCGCACCACGCGCGCCCCATACTTCTCGACGACCCCCTCGACCCCATCCGCCACCGGCCCATCAAAGACGACCACGACCTCGTCCGCGGGGCGGGTCTGCTCAGCGAGGGACTGTAGCGCCTCAGCGAGCTGGTCAGGAACGGTGCCGTGGTAGGTAGAAAGGAGCGCAGTAACGGTGGACATGGATACCGATACTAGTTGCGTGCGGCGTCGAGAAGAAATGTGCCGTAGCCCGACTTCACCATGGACTCACCCAGGCTGACCAGCCTGTCCACAGAGATGAACCCCTGCTCGTAGGCGGCGACCTCCGGCGAGCCAATCACCAGGCCGGTGCGCTTCTGCAGCACCTCCACGTAGGCGGAGGCCTCCGCCATCGAGTCGATCGTGCCGGTGTCCAGCCACACGTCACCCCTGTTCAGGCGGTGTACCCGCAGCTGGTTCGCCTTCAGGTACGCCTCGTTCACGCTGGTGATCTCCAGCTCGCCGCGGGCGCTCGGGGTGATCGTCTTCGCGATGTCCACGACCTGGTTGTCGTAAAAGTACAGGCCGACGACGGCGAAGTTGGACTTCGGGTGCTCCGGTTTCTCCTCAATCGAGGTGGCCACGCCGTTCGCGTCGAAGTCCACCACGCCGTAGCGGTGCGGGTCGGAGACCTCGTAGGCGAAGATGGTACCGCCGGTGCCGTCGTGGCTTAAGTCCAGGGCGCCGTCGAAAATGTTGTCACCCAGCACGAGCGCCACCGAGTCATCCCCGATGAAGTCCTCGGCGATCAGGAACGCCTGGGCAAGCCCATCGGGGGAGGGTTGGATGCCGTAGTGGAGCATGATGCCCCAGTCGGAACCATCACCGAGGAGACGCCGGAACGCGGGCGCGTCCTCCGGCGTGGTGATCACCATGATCTCCCGGATACCAGCGTTGATCAGCGTGGTCAGCGGGTAATAGATCATGGGCTTGTCATAAATCGGCATCAACTGCTTCGAAATACCCTTCGTAATCGGGTAGAGCCGGGTGCCGGACCCGCCGGCCAGAATGATGCCCTTCATCGACTTAGCGCTTCGGCAGGATCTGGTCCAGCGGCAGCTTCTCAATCACGGTCAGCACCGTGGTCAGAATGCCCATGATGAACAGGACGAGCGCCGGGGTGGACACGTTCGACGTGTCGCCCGCGGACAGCGCCATCGCAGGGTCCGTCGGGGCGGTGTTCGTCGTCGTTGGTGCAACCGTCGGGGTGACCGTCGCCGTCACCGTCGGGGTGACGGTGACCGTGGTGGTTGCCGGGGCCGAAGGGGTAGAAGTTTGGGTGGAAGCGAACGCCGGGGTTGCCACCACCAGTGCCCCCGCCACCGCGAGAGCTGCAAGAGAAGTGCGATTCATGCAGTACAACCTACCCAAGATAGAGCGCCAACGCAGCTCTCCAGTTCATGAGGGCAAAGCCCGTCGCCTTGATCTTGTCCAGCGCCAGCGTCGATTCCGCAGGCCGTGGCGCCTTGTCCCCGTACTCCTCCGAAGTTACCGGGTGTACCTGCGCGGGGTCCTTGCCCATCCCGATGAATACCGCCATCGCGATCTCGTCGCGGCCCACCGAATCCCCATCCGAAGTGATGTTGTACACCCCGTACGCAGCCTCGTTGGCCAGCAGGTGGCGGATGCCCTTCGCCAGGTCCTCCGCCGACGTCGGCCGCCCGCGCTGGTCCTTCACCACCCGCGGCTTTGCGCCGGCCTCCGCGAGGGAGCGCATCGTCGCCATGAAGTTCGCGCCGTCCCCGAACACCCAGGACGTCCGAACCACGTAGTGCCTGCGCGCCACCTGCGCCGCCGTCTCCCCGGCAGCCTTCGACGCCCCGTAGCGGCTCAGCGGGCTCGGCAGCTCCTCCTCCGTGTGCACCTGGTGGGTGCCGTCGAAGATGTAATCGCTGGACACGTGCACCAACACCAGGTCGTGCTCGTTGGCCGCCCGCGCTAGCTGCGCCGGGGCCTCCGCGTTCACGCGCCACGCGCCCGCCGGGTCGTCCTCCGCACCGTTGACGTCGTTGTACGCCGCGCAGTTGATCACCGCCCAGTACTTCGACCAGTCCACCCCCTCCAGCTTCGTGATGTCCAACTGCTCCCGCGTACAGAACTCCGCCTCATCCGGCCCGTAGAGCTCCTGCAGTGCCCGGCCCAGCTGGCCGTTCGCGCCCGTCACGAGGATTCTGCGCTGGGGGACTGGGGTGGCGTCGACAAGCATGGGGTGGGTGAGGTCAGCCTGCGAAAGCTCCGTGGGCTCCAGCGGCCACTCGACCTCCCTGTAGGAGCAGTAGGCGTAGCGCGCGCCGGGCTGGTAACGCTCGTTGACCAGGTAAATGTACGTCGTGCCGTCCTCGAGCGCCTGAAAGCCGTTGGCCACCCCGCGCGGCACGAACACCGCCGTCTCCGGGCCGATCTCGCAGCTGAACGTCTCCCCGAACGTCTCCGATCCCTCTCGCATGTCCACCCACGCCCCGAACACGCGGCCCGACGCCACCGACACCCACTTATCCCACGGCTCCGCGTGCATGCCGCGAGTCGCCCCGCGCCGCGCGTTGAAACTCACATTCTGCTGCACCGGCACCAGCTTCTGCCCGGCCCAGTTCTCCTTGAACCAGCCGCGGTTATCGCGGTGCACCGCAAGCTCGTGGACTTCCAACCCAGCAATCATTACTGTCCTCTCGCTTCGTATCGCTTCTCGACGTCCCCCTTCGCCCCTTCCCACCACCAGCGGTTCTCGCGATACCACTCGATGGTTTGCTCCAGCCCATCGCGCAGATCTTCCGTGTAGCGCGGCCGCCACCCAAGCTCCGTGGTGAGCTTCGTGGAGTCCATCGCGTAGCGCTGGTCGTGGCCGGGGCGGTCGTTGACGTGCTCGTACTCGCCGCCCATCAGCTCACAGATCATCTCGATGACCTGTTTGTTCGTGGTGTGGTCATTATTCGCGCCGATGTTGTACGTCTCGCCCAGCTTCCCGCGCTCCAGGATGGTCAGCACGGCGTCGTTGTGGTCGTCGACGTGGATCCAGTCGCGCACCTGCGCGCCCGTGCCGTACAGCTTCGCGGGCTGCCCGCACAGGATGTTCGTGATCTGGCGCGGGATGAACTTCTCCACGTGCTGGTACGGCCCATAGTTGTTGGAGCAGTTCGAAATCGTCGCCTTGATACCGAAGCTGCGGATCCAGGCCCGCACCAAGTGGTCTGAGCCGGCCTTCGTCGCCGAATACGGACTCGACGGCTTATACGGCGTCGCCTCCGTGAACTCCTCGTTGCCCGTCAGCGGCAGGTCTCCGAACACCTCGTCCGTGGAAATGTGGTGCAGCCGCGCCCCGTGCCTGCGCACTGCCTCCAGCAACACATACGTGCCGATCAAATTCGAATGAATAAACGGCGACGGGTCCTCCAACGAATTATCGTTATGCGACTCCGCCGCGAAATGCACCACCACATCCGACGCCCCCACCAAGTCACCCACCAGCGCCTCATTCGCGACGTCCCCCTCCACCAACTCCACGTCCAACCCCCGCAGATTCGCCGGGTTGCCCGCATACGTCAGCTTGTCCAGGACCGTGACCTTGTAGTCAGTGCGCTCGGTGACCATCCGCACGAAATTCGCGCCGATGAAGCCCGCACCACCAGTGACCAGCATTGTTCCCATGGGCCTCTACCTTAGCCGGAGCGCCACCAAATGTACCGCCGCCCCCGCCAGCGGGCCCGCGAACAAGGCCGTGACCACGACGGAGTGGACGTCGACACCCACGAGCCGCGGCATCACCCCCAGCACCGCGAACGCCACCGCCGTCGCCGTCAGCCACCCCGCGACGTACCAGCCGTGCCGCTCCAGCGACAGCACCGCCACCCCCGTAATAATCAGCGCGCCCATAAACGCCGACGCGAACGTGAGCACCCCAAGCGTCAACCCATCGACGTAAAACTCCGGGTCAAACGCCAGTTTTAGAATCCACGGGCCCACCGCCCACGCCGCGGCGAAGCCCACAACACCTAGGCCCAGCACGGCAGCGACCGGCTGCACCAACGCCGCAAACAACGCTTCTCGACGCTCCACAAACCTCACCACCAGCGCCGACTGGAACCGCTGCAACGGCACCAACACCGGCGCCCGCGTCAAAATCACTGCGTTCATAATCGCCGCCACCGACGCCTGTGGGAACGCCGCGTTCACCGCCGTCGGGAAGCCCGTGATCAGCGCCGCCGACGCCCCCGACGCCACCATCGCCGTCAACACCCGGCGCACGAACACCCCACGATGCACATCCAGCGGCACCCGCAAATGCTCCCGGCGCAACACCACCAGCCAGCTCAACGCGCCGACCACCGTAATCACCAAAAACGCAGGCAGGCCCCACCCCAGCGCCCACGCCAGAAGCGCCAACACCAGCCGCACACCCGAATCCAGCGCCACCAGCGCCGCGTAGCGCTCCCACAACTGCGCCCCCGACAGCACCCCGCCCAGCACCGCCTGGAACACGTACATCACCAGGCCAACCTGCAGCAGGGCAGTGGCCGTCAGCGTACTTCCGGGAACAACGGTGCCAATGAACAGTGCGCCCGCGACCGTTGCCGCGACGACCACCACCAGCGCCGTCCACGCCCCCAACCGCCACGGATTCGCCGAACCCCGCCGGCCATCCTCGCGCGCCGCCGCGACGGCACGCGTGGTCTCGTGGGTGAGGCCGTCGATAAGCCCGGTGGACGCGAAGAACAACCCCCAGTACGCAGCGAAGTAGCGGTAGGCCGAGTCGGCGTCGAGTGCTTTCGACGCCACCCACAACACCACAAAGCCACTGACCGCCGCGAACAGCGTGGCAAAAGAAAGGTGCTTCACCTGGCGTTACATCGCCTTACATTCCGAACGACGGCGCGATCGTCGTAAACCACGCCTTGTGCAGATCCTCGCGCCAGTACGGCCACGAGTGCGTCCCCGCATTCCGGAACTCATACTGCGCCGGAATATTCAAGCCTTCCAGCTTCGCGCGCAAATCATGCGAACACTTATTAATCGCAGCCTCAATCACGCCGCCCTCAACCTGCAGAATCGCCGAACCGACACTCGCCGCAGGCTGCGGAAGCCCCTGGCCAACCAAGTAACTCACCTGATCCTGGCGGCCCGCCAGGCCCGTGCCCGTCGAAATATACAAGCGGGTCCCGCGCAGCTTCTCCGCATTCACAAGCGCATCGTTATAGCGGTTATTCGGGCTACCCATCGGCCCCCACATCATCTCCGGCGTCACCGTCCGGTAATCCAACGTTCCCGACGCCCGGTTCACCGTAATCCGGCCAAACTGGTACGCCTCAGGCGTCGACGTCGCCGCACACCCCGAGAAGGACGCCGCAGACTTATAGAACCCGGGGTAGTGCGTCGGCAACACCAGAGACGTGGTCCCCGACATCGAGAATCCCACAATCGAACGGCGATTCTTGTCCGCCCCCAGCAGCCCCTCAATCGGCCCCGGCAACTCCTTGACCAGGAACGTCTCCCACTTCTGTGGGCCGTTAATGTAGCGCGAGCGCACATTGTCACTCACCCAGTCCGTGTAGTACGAAAACGCGCCCTCCTGCGGAATCACAACATTGACGCCCTTGCCTGCGAAGAACTCGCGAGCATCACTCATGCTCAACCAGTCCTGGTGCTGCTCCGCACCACCAGCGCCGTTGAGCAGGTAGATCGTCGGCGCGTTCTGTACGCGCTGCCCCGCAGTATTCGTCGCAGGCAACACCGCCACCGGGATATCCCGGCGCATCGACGGCGAATACACCAAGAAGCTCAACACCTGCTTATGGTCAACCTTCTCGACCCACTTCTGCGGCTTCCCGTCCGTCTTCGCCAACGGTGGATTCGCAATTGCGTTCCAGGGCTTCACCGTACCCACGGGCTGGGCCGATGCTGTTGGCGTAACTGCTGGGATCGCCTGGAGTGCCGACAAAGGAATGGCCACAGCCATCGCTGTAGCCACAACCGAACGAGTGATGCGCTTCAACATGGAAGCCATCCTACTTTACAGATGTGGCAATTGGGGCTTCTGGTGTCACTTTGTTCGGCGTTTCGTGCAAGAATGTGGGAAGTATTTCGTTCTTACAGAATTTCTCTTTGAAAGAAGGTAGTTGCAATGAACCCGATCGAGTCCATGCAGGTCGCCATCAATAACGTCCTCGGTGAGCTGATCCACTTCGGCTCCTCGACGTCTTCCACCATCGCATACGGCATGGGCCTGTTCTAGAGGCTCGGCCCGCTTGAACCCGTCGCGCCACCTGTTGTTGGGTGGGCGGCGGGTTTTTGTGGTTCGTGCAGGGCGCTGCGCACCAAATTCCTTAATTTCCCTTAGTGCCAGGATGGTTGTGAACGTCAATCCATAGGAGGTTTTGTTCATGACCGACCCACAGTTACCTGAG
>NZ_JAGPYU010000015.1:0-57406 GCF_024453945.1 Corynebacterium sp. CCUG 61414 | reverse complement strand
GGCGGGGCGGAACTTTCCACACTCGACGGAACCTGCGTGGTTGTCCGCGGGGCGGACGGCTTCGTGGTTACAGTTGTCCGCGGCGTGGCCTTCGGAGCCGACGTCGTAGCCGATGGTTTCGTGGTCGCGGTTGTCCGCGGCGCGGACGGTTTCGTGGTCGCGGTTGTCCGCGGCGCGGACGGTTTCGTCGTTGCGGTTGTCCGCGGCGTGGACTTCGGAGCAGACGTCGTGGCTGACGGTTTCGGCTTCGCGGTTGTCCGCGGCGCGGACGGTTTCGTCGTTGCGGTTGTCCGCGGCGTGGACTTCGGAGCAGACGTCGTGGCTGACGGTTTCGGCTTCGCGGTTGTCCGCGGCGCGGACGGTTTCGTCGTTGCGGTTGTCCGCGGGGCGGACGGCTTGGTGGTCACTGTTGTCCGCGGGGAGGTCTTCGGAGCCGACGTCGCAGTTGAAGGCTTCGGCTTCGCTGTTGTCCGCGGCGCGGAACTTTCAATGCTCGACGGAACCGGCGTGGTTGTCCGCGGGGCAGACGGCTTCGACTTCGGAGTAGACGTTGAACTAGGTGCCGCACTCGGCACCACACTCGGCGCCGAACTCGACGGCGTGGCCTCAGCCGCGGACACTGTCACAGCGGCAGTAACCGTCTCGGTGGACTGGTCCGGGTAGGTAACCAAAACCGGGACGTCGTGGCGCCCGGCCTTTGTCCCGGCGGGCGGTGCGACAGTGAGGGAACCGTCGGAAGATACGGTGATCCAATCTTGTGTGTGGGCGTCGCGGGCGAAGCTGACGTCGTCAGGCGCGGGACGACCTGTGGGCGCGAGTGTGGGTGCCGACGCCGTGGTGCGCTTCCCTGCTTCGACGGTGATTGGCTGCCATTCCGGCTGGTAGTCCTCGGCGAGTGGTTTGGCGCTGACTGAGAATTGTGCGGAGTCCACAATTTGAGACTCGAGCATCAATCGACCCTGGAAGGTGGCGCCGTCGGGGGTGTCGTCGGGGACGGTGAAGGAGCAGCTGTTGAGGTTGTCGTCGTTGCAGGCACCGACGATTTCGCCTCGTGCGTTGGTCCACTCGATGTCGGCGGACTGGCCAAGTGCGGAAACCATTTCTACGAAGGGGTGCACGTCGGCTCCAGGCGCGGCGCGGTGCAGGCCGGTGGTTGCGCTGAGGTGGAGGCGGGGGTCGGAGGCGTCGGGGACGAGGGCGAAGTGGACGCCGTCGGCGGCGAAGATGCCTTCCGCGCGGTACTGGGCCGCCGGGAGTACGGAGTGTTCGCCGGCGGGGCCAAACATCGGCACGGACCATCCCGAGTACGCCGGGAGCACCTGCTGCGTTGGCCCGGAGTGCTTCGAGCCTGCGACGACGAAGCCGTACAGCGAGTCTTCGGTCACGCGGCCGCTGAATCGCACGGTGTAGTGGCCGTGCTCGACCTTGGCCATCACGGTTTCAGCGATCGCTTCGGGGTGTTCGCGCAAGAATGCTGCCTGTGCGCGGGAAAGCTCGGCAGGGTCTGCGACATCGCCGGTGGCCTCGCTGAGCTTTTCGACGCCCTCTTCGCTCAAGCGGCTCATCACCACGTAGTGGCCGTCGCCATCTTGGCCTTCGGTTTTGCGCGGGAATCCGTCTTCCTGGTTGATACTGGACCAGTACACCGCGCCGGAGACTGAGTACTGTGGTCGATCTCCGGCGGGGCCTTGCTCATCGAGTTGCCACTCAGCGCGCGGGCGGGCGAACGCGAAGGGGGCGTCGGCGGTGCTAGGTTGTTCGGCGGTGTAGATGTGGGCGTGCGTCAGTGCGGAGCCTTCGATGACTTTGGCGCCGAGTAGTTCGTCGGTGTCGGGGCTCATGAATCCGACACCGGAGCCTGGTCCCTGGCGCAGCGTGACCAGGGTGTTGCCGGCGGGCCCTTGTTGGTTGGGGCGCAGCCACAGCTTGTAGCGGGTCCGCTTGCCTCCAGATTCCGGGGCGAAGCGGTGCAGGGTGCCTTCGGAGTCAACCCAGTCGAGGTTGTCGAAGACGAAGTAGCCTTCTCCCGGAGGGGTGCCGTCGGCAAGTGTGTGGGTGCTCGCAGTGAACACTGGCGACGCCGGGGACGTGTTGTCCATCCACTGCAGGTAGATGGTGTAGCCGTTTCCGAGTCCCTGCTGTTGGGAATTCAGCGAGTAGGCGTCCGTGGCCAGCACTGCGCGGCCCTGCACTACTCCCTGCACCTGCTGCTGCTCGATCTGCTCCAGCGAGGTGACGCGGCCGGCGGCGATGGCGTCATTTTCAGTTTGTGCCTGCTCTACAGCGGGGTGCGGGTCCGCCGCGAGAGCGGGCGCGTCGTTAAGCACGAGTGAGCAGATGATGGTTCCGGCGATCAGCGCACGTCGGCGGGCGGCGCGGGACGCTCCAAAGTTTCGCATGAGGTGTGTCCTTTCGGAGGCAATGAAATCGTCCTGATGCTACTTCAAAGTTTCTCGAAAACACGCACCCTAATTAGCCCGACAAAAACATATGAAGCACGGTAGACAATTACCCTGCCTGCACGTTTACGAGCCGTCACCCCGTAGCGCATTCAGTACATTTTCAGCACCTGGCCACAAACAGGCGCCGCACACTAACGAAACTTCAAGGTCACAAAAGCATCCACCGCACGCTCACGCGGTGGATGTCCCACAAAGAATATAGACCGTAAATGGCGTGGTGATTTCCACCACACTCGGCGCTGAGGGGCTACGCCTCGTCGGTCGACAGCGCCGCCACGAATGCCTCCTGCGGCACGGTGACCGAGCCGATCGCCTTCATGCGCTTCTTGCCGGCCTTCTGCTTCTCCAGCAGCTTGCGCTTACGCGAAATGTCGCCACCGTAACACTTGGACAACACGTCCTTGCGCAGCGCACGGATGTTTTCACGCGAGATGATCTTCGAACCAATCGCCGCCTGGACGGGAACCTCGAACTGCTGGCGTGGGATGAGCTCCTTGAGCTTCTTGGTCATCTTGTTGCCGTACCACTGCGCGGAGTCCTTGTGCACGATCGCGGAGAACGCGTCCACGGGGTCGCCCTGCAGCAGGATGTCCACCTTGACCAGGTCCGCTTCCTGCTCGCCGGCGTCCTCGTAGTTGAGGGAGGCGTAGCCCTTGGTGCGGGACTTGAGCATGTCGAAGAAGTCGAAGATGATCTCGCCGAGCGGCATGTAGTAGCGCAGCTCGACGCGGTCCTCCGAGAGGTACTCCATGTTCTTCATGGTGCCGCGCTTCGACTGGCACAGCTCCATCGTGGTGCCGACGAACTCCTGCGGGACGATGATTGTCATGTTGACGATCGGCTCATACACCGCCTGCAGCTTGCCACCTGGCCAGTCGGATGGGTTGTGCACCATCTGCTCCGAACCGTCCTCGGCGATCACGCGGTAGGTGACCGACGGCGCGGTGGAAATCAGGTCCAGGTCGAACTCGCGCTCGAGGCGGTCGCGGGTGATCTCCATGTGGAGCAGCCCCAGGAAACCACAGCGGAAACCGAAGCCCAGCGCCACGGAGGTCTCTGGCTCCCAGGTCAGGGAGGCGTCGTTAAGCTGCAGCTTCTCCAGCGACTCGCGCAGCGCCGGGAAGTCCTCCTGCGAGACCGGGAAGAGGCCCGAGTACACCATCGGCTTGACCTCCTCGAAGCCGTCGAGCGGCTCCTCTGCGCCCTTGTTAGCCCAGGTCACGGTGTCGCCGACGCGGGTTTCGCGCACATCCTTCACGCCGGTGATCAGGTAGCCGACCTCGCCGGGGCCGAGCCCCTTGGTCTTCTTCATGGTTGGAGAGACCACGCCGATCTCGAGGATCTCGTGGCGCACGCCGGTGTTCATCATCTGCACCTGCTGGTTCGGCAGCAGCTTGCCGTCCATCATGCGGATGTAGGTAACGACGCCGCGGTAGGTGTCGTAGACGGAGTCGAAGATCAAGGCGCGGGCCGGCGCGTCGGCGTCAAACTCTGACGACGGTGCCGGGATTAGTTCGACGACCTTATCCAGAAGCTCCGGGACGCCCTCACCTGTCTTGCCGGACACGCGCAGCACGTCCTCCGGCTCGCAGCCGATAATGTTGGCGATCTCCAGCGCGTACTTCTCCGGGTCGGCTGCCGGAAGGTCGATCTTGTTAAGAACCGGGATGATTTCCAGGTCGTTGTCCATCGCCATGTACAGATTCGCCAGGGTCTGGGCTTCGATGCCCTGGGCGGCGTCGACAAGCAAGATTGCGCCCTCACACGCCTCGAGAGCGCGCGAGACCTCGTAGGAGAAGTCGACGTGGCCCGGCGTGTCAATCATCTGCAGGACCATCTCCTGACCCTCGTACTCGCCGGAGCGTGGCGTCCATGGCAGGCGGACGTTCTGGGCCTTAATAGTAATGCCGCGTTCGCGCTCAATATCCATATTGTCCAGGTACTGATCACGCATCTCACGGGCCTCGACGACATCAGACAGCTGCAAAATGCGGTCCGCGAGCGTGGATTTTCCGTGGTCAATGTGGGCAATAATGCAGAAGTTACGGATCCGCTCCGGGTCCGTGAACGTGGTTTCCGCGAAATTTCGTTTTTGGGCAGCCATAATTGTGCCACTCTACCTCGCAGTGCCCCATTTCGAAACACAACCTTGCCCAGGCCAGGCAAAACACTTAAAGTTTGCACCATGGTTTTCTGGCGCAAGCTTCAACAGCAACGACGTGCCTCCCTCGAGGAGGGGCTCGCGCTGCTCAACGAGCGCCTCGGGCTCACCCCCGGCACCAAGACCCGCACCACCGCCACGCGTATCGACGTCCAACCTACGGAGCAACACGCCCGGAACCTGTATTACGGTCCGGACATGGACGGCAACGCCGAACCCGGCGAGGTCGTGTGGGCACTCGTGCCGTCGACTCCCCCGGAGGAACGCGCGATGCTCGTCGTCGGACGCGACCACCACGATGTTCTCGCCCTGCTCATCCACTGCGGCGAGGAGCCGGTGTCGGACCCTGCGTCCGCCACTGAGGAGTGGCTCGGCATCGGCACCGGGGACTGGGACGCCTCCGGCCAGCCCGGCTGGCTGCGCCTGGACCTACTGCTTGTCGTGCCGGAGGCAAGTATCCACCGGCGAGGCGCCACCCTCCCCGCTCGGCGCTTCGATCGCGTGGCGAACCGACTGCGCGACACCTACCACTGGACCTAATAAGCCTGCCACTTGCCCCGTTTCTCGTGGTGGGGTATCTTAGTCGAGTTGTTTGTATCCGGTTTCGGGTGCGTGATCTACGCGGGCAGGACCTTGGGTTCGCGTCAAGTTCAAAGCATTACGCAGTAACAGCCCGTTGCCGAATCTTCGACATTGCAATCGATACCAACTTATTTAAGAGGTGCACATTATGGCTAACATCAAGCAGCAGAAGAAGCGCGTTCTCACCAACGAGAAGCGTCGCGTTCGCAACAAGTCCGTCCGTTCCGCTGTCCGCACGGAGATCCGTAAGTTCCGTGAGGCTGTTGAGTCCGGCGACAAGGCTGCCGCTGAGAAGCAGCTGCGTTTCGCTTCCCGCAAGCTGGACAAGGCTGTGTCCAAGGGCGTGTTCCACCGCAACAACGCGGCGAACAAGAAGTCGAACATGGCTCGCGCTCTGAACAAGATGGCCTAAGCTTTTCGCGCAGAGCAATCCTGTGCCCCGGCTCCGTCCGGTGCGCAGGATTTTTTGCATTCGTAACATTGCTGGATCTGCTCTACGATACTGAAATTGTGAAGAACTATCGTCGTGCGCTTTGCGCAGCAGTAACAGCTACAACTCTGACGTTGGGCGCCGTAGCGGTGGCCCCTGAGCAGTCCGCCGTCACCCCTACCGCTCAGGCGCAGCAGATGCCTGACTTGCGTCAGCTCCAGAAGATGCTGAACCCGCAGAATATTCGGCTTGACCGGCTGGCACTGCTCGTCGGCCTCGTGGCCGCAATTGTTATTCTGGGCCCGGTCACCGGCACGATCGGCTCCTCGCACGAGCCGGGCCGCCGCGGTTCCCAGGAGCGCCGCACCGTCAACGCTGACGGTCGCTCGCGTTCCTACAACGTGGTGTTGCCCTCGGGCTATGAGGAGGGCAAGTCCTACCCCGTCATCATTGGCTACGGCGGGTGGCAGCACACTGCCGATCAGATGCAGGGCTACGCCCACCTCGAGTCCGCGGCAGCCGGTCGCGCCATCGTCGTCTACGCCGAGGGCGAGTCTCAGGCCTGGGCGGGTGCGCCGTACGCCCGCACGTCGACGCGCGAGGACATTGCATACACCCGCGCGATTATCGACGACCTCGTCGAGAACTTCGGCGCCGACCGCAACCGCGTGAGCGCCGTCGGACTTTCCAACGGCGGTGGCATGGTGGCCTCGCTCGCCTGCCACGCCCCTGAGCTGGTCAACGGCATCGCCTCTGTGGCAGGCGCCTATTACAACCCGACCGTCGAGGGGTGCAAGAGCGGTTCCGTGCCGACGCTCATCATGCACGGCACCAACGACAACGTCGTGGGCTATAACGGCGGCACCCGCCACGGAGCCGCGTTCCGCTCGGTCAACGACGTGTTCAACCTGTTCATGGACAAGAACGGCTGCATCGCGGGCTCCGCCACCGAGACCCGCCTGGGCAATGTCACCACGTTGAGCCCTGCCTGTGGCGCTCGAACCGAGCTGCAGCGCGTCGAAGGTGGCGGCCACACGTGGTTCACGGATCCATCTGCAAGTACCGCCACCGTAGACTTCCTGCTCAGCCTGCGCTAAGCAGACCACGCACCACGAGGAGCACGCCAACAACGCAGAAGAAGCCGCCGGAGCCCATATCGATTGCGGGCCCGGCGGCTAGTAATTTGCGCCGCACCCGGTTCGTAGACACCACCTGCGTGAGCACGCCGAACAGGATGAACGAGCTGGCCCACAGCGACAGGATCACCACAATCTGCGTTGCCCACGACGGACTGGCTGGCAGCAGTGGCGCAATCATGGCGGACAACGCCAGCACGATTTTCGGGTTCGCCAGGTTCGTCGAAAGTCCCCGAACAAAGCTGGCTCGCAGGCTACCGAGCCTCTGCTCTGCTTCCTCGAGGGAAAGGGGTGGGTTGCGCCGGTCGCGCCAGCCCTGGCGCACCGCGTTGATACCCATCCATACCAGGTACGCTCCACCGATCACCTGCACTACCTGCAGCGCGCGCGGCATGGCGGTCAATAGCGCCGCCGCACCGAACACGGTCAGCGAGCACCACCACAGCACACCGAGCTGGATTCCGCACGTCGTTGCCCACGCGTGCGGCCGCGAGCGCGTCGCGGTACGCGTGACCAGGATGACGTCGGGCCCAGGCGCGGCTGCACCAACCAAGTTCAGACCGACAATGACCGCGAGATCTGTCGGCGCGATCACCGCTGCGTGCCCTTGAGCAGGTCGATGAGGTCCTCGCGACCGAACATGCTCGCCGTGTCGATGGCGTTTGGAGTACCGATGGTGGCGTCGGCACCCGCGCTGATGAGCGCTCGGGCGATATCGTCTTCCTTCTTGAAGATCGTCCCTGCCAGCGGGCTTTGCCCGCGAGCGTTCAGGGCGTTGACATCCGCGCCACGCGCGATGAGCCCTTCGGTCAGGGCGAGGTGCCCGGAGTAGCTGGCGAGCATCAACAACGAGTTTCCGTCCTGGTTCGCCAGATTGACGTCGACGCCCTGGTCAACGTAATCGAGCAGGGTTGCCTCGCCGTCACGCGCCATCTGGAATAGGCGGGTGGCGAAGGCTTGGACGTCTTCGGGGATCTCGTTCGGTTGTTGCTGCGTCATAGTTTTCTTACGCTATCACGCGAGTTGGGCAATCCTGCGGACTGCTTCTTCCACCGCGTACTCCGGCTCCCCACCATTGCCCTTCACCGTAGACTCCAGCTCAGCGACAATGATGACGGCCTGCGACACCGCATCACCCGACCACTGGCGCGCAACGTTCATGGTCTTCTTCACCACAAAGGGGTGCATCCCGACCGTTCGCGCGAGCTGGTCCGGGTTGCCGCGCACCCCATACAGCTTGGCGATGTCCCCGACCTTGTGCGCGAGCGCCGCCGCGATCGCCACCGGACTCGTGCCCAGCTGCAGTGCCCGGCGCGTGGAGGCGAGCGCGCGGTCGGCGCGCCCGGCGATGGCCTGCTCTGCGATGTCGAAGCCCGCGACTTCCGCCACGCCCGTGTAGTAGTTGCGCACAGCGTTTATGTCGACTTCCCCGTCGGTGTCCGCCACGAGCTGGCTCACCGCACTGGCGAGTTCCCGCAGGTCAGAGCCGACGGATTCGAGCAGCGCAGCGACAGTGTCCGGGGTTGGGCGCTGCCCGTAGCGCCTAAACTCCTGGGTGAGCCACGAGTGCCGGTCGCGGTCGCGCAGCGGGTTCGCGCGGTGGACCTCGGCGATCTTTTCGAACTTCTTCACATAGGCTTTTTGACGCCCACCTCCGGAGTGCTCGATGATCAGCGTCATACCTGGCGCCGGGTCCACGCAGGCGCGCAGCAGGATCTCGAGCGGTTCCTTGCCTGCCAGCTCGGTGTTCTTGATCAGCACGATGCGTTCCTCGGCGAACAGTGACGGGCTGGTCGCCATGGCCAGTTCGCCTTCGGTAACGTCGCCTGCGCGTAGGGTGGTGCGCTCCGCAGCTGGGCTGAGCTGGGCGATGATGGCTTTGGTGGCGCGTTCGGCGAGGAACTCGTCTTCCCCGAGGACCAGGTGCACTGGGTTGAGCATGCTTCTTAGCGTAGCTGTTGCCTCCCATCTGCGTAGAGGACGGGCACCGCTCCCCGGTTGGGGAAGATGACGGGGATGCCGTCCGGGGTTGCTGCCGGCCGCTTGGGTGCGCTGCCTTCCTCGAGTACCACGACGAGCTCGGTGCCTGACGGGATGGGAAGGATGTCGTCTTTGGTGGCCACGACGTGGCTGCGGAGCGTCGCGGGATCCACAACGGCGCCTCGCGGCCACGCGATACAAACGCTTGCTACCACCGCGCAGGTCAGGCACAGCGCCAGTGTCCGGCGGCGCCACGGCACAAGCAACAACACGGCGACCACCCACCCGTAGCCGATAAGCACCGTCACCGGGTTCGCAGCAACTGTGGCGGCGGGCAGCGCCGCTCCATGTTCAGCCACAGCGTGGACCCACCAGGTCAGCGGAGAGATCACCCACAGCACGATCGACTCAAGACCTCCCGGCAGCACCGCCAGCACCACCGCGCACAGCCCAAGCACCGTCACCAGAGGCGTGACGGGGGCCACCAGCACGTTCGCGCCAACAGAGACCAGCGAGACCTGCCCCGCCATCGCGGCCACGAGCGGCATCGTCGCAACGTCGGCGGCGATGGCGACCGCGACGGCACGTACGAGGATGTCCGGCAACGTCGTCGGTGCGAGCGCCCTGTAGAACAGCGGGAAGAGCACCACGATGCCGACGGTCGCAGCCACCGACAGCGCAAACCCGTAGTGCAGCGCCAGGTCGGTATCGAAGAAAATGAGCGCAATCACCGCCAGGCACAACGCGTGAATGACCTCCGTCTGGCTCGATGAGACGACCGCGACGAGCCCCACCAGCCCCATCACCGATGCCCGCAGCACGCTCGGCTCCGGCCCAACGAGCAAGGCGAACACCGCCAACGCAGCACCCGCTGCAACGAGCCTGCCATAGAGCCCGATGCGCAGCGCTGCAGCTACTACCACGGCGAACGTCGTCACGATGGCAACGTTCGAACCCGATACCGCCGAGAGGTGCGATAGCCCGGTAGCGATGTACGCCTGCTGCTCCGACGCCCCCTGCATCGAGGTATCGCCCAGCACCATGCCCGGGATGAGGCCCTGCGAGTGTTCCCCGACGTGCTCGCGCACTGCATCGGCGAACGTTGCCCGCACGTGCTGCGCCCACCCGGATGCACCCGTCGGCCCGGCCAACGGCTCGACCGTGCCATTGACCGCCCACGGGTTGACGCCCACCCGCGACGACTCCGACACGGTGCCGTCCACCCGCACCGTCGCACCACTGACCACCCCATCGGGGACGCCGCCGCGGACAAACACCGGCAGCTCCGCGCCACCGCTCCCGGCGCGCACGCCTACCAGCATCCCGCCAGAGTCAAGCTCCTTTGGGGCAGCGGTCACGGTGGCCTCCACCGGCAGGCGCAGCGTTCCCGCCCGCGCCACCGCGATGCGGACCCAGGCCACCACGACGGCCGCCACGCCACCGGAACCGGCCAACACCGCCTGGCCCACCGCACGCGCACACCCGCACAGCACCACCGCCGCGACAATCACCGCGAACCCCGCCCACGGCGCGAGCGCAACAGCCACGATCGTCGCTATCCAGACACACAGCGCCGTGGGCACCAGCCGAAGCTCCTGCACCGCTTACAGCCCCACCAACGGCGCAATCGCCTCAAACTTCGCAGGGCCAATCCCCTTGACCTGCATCAGATCCTCGACCTTCTGGAACGGACCATTCGCCTCCCTGTGCGCGATAATCGCCGCCGCGGTCGCCTCCCCCACCCCGGGCAGCGTGACCAGCTCCGCGGCCGACGCACCGTTGAGCGAAATCTGACCTGCCGCGTCCACAGCACCACCATCCCCACCTGGCACGGCAGGGCCTTCACCGATTGCGACGACGTGGAGCTGTTGGCCGTCGACAAGCACTTGAGCGAGGTTCAACTGCAGCAAGTCCGCGTGGTCGAGCGGCTGCGCAATATCCAGCGCATCCGCCACGCGGGAACCCTGGTTCAGCGTCACCAGCCCAGGATTTGCCACCTCCCCCACCACCGCAACCACCACGCGCTCCGGCACATCGGTCGCAGTAGCAACGTTCTCCCAAACAGGCGCATCCTCCTCCGCAACATCCGGGCCGCGGACCTGCACCACCGCCCACAGCACCAGTAGGCTCATCACAACCCCCATCACCGCGGCCGCCGGCTTCACCGGAACGTGCACGCGAGGAGTCGGGTACTTCACCTGCAGCAGCGCCTCCTCACCAGTCGGGCGCGTAAGCTCTTGAATCCGTTCACTGACCTGCATAACCACAGGCTAAAACCGGCGTCCTCGCCCCAACAGACCAAGCAAACCCGTTGTGGACAACCCCCAAACCGCACACCCCGTGCAGGCTACTTCTCCACAGCCGCCGCCAACCCCCTTGACAGCGCCGCTACGTGCGTGAACCAAACACGACCGACAGCCCGATCGCGCCGGGCCCGGTGTGCGCGGCAAGCACATCGACCATTGGCTCCACCAGCACTCGTGAGTGCCGCGGCAGCACCTCATCAAGCATGCCCGCCAGCTGCTGCGCGGACTCTTCCGCGTCCGCATGCTGCACCGCAGCAAACACCGGCTGGGAATCCGCACGCTCCAAAACAAGCTCCGTGAGCTTGGAAAACGCCTTCGTCTGGGTGCGAGTCTTGCCTGCTAACTCGAGCTTGCCGTTGTGCATCCGCAGAATCGGCTTCGTTGCCAGCAACGCCGCCGACAACACCGCAGTCCCCGTGGAAATCCTGCCAGACTTGCGCAACCAGTCCAGCTGGTGCAGGTAGCACCACGTCTCCGAGCGCTTCAGCGTGGACGAGGCCATCGCTTCTACCTCGTCGAGGCTCGCCCCCTCGCGCGCGACGGTCGCCGCCGCCATCGCTGCCGCCCCGACCGCCATACCAACGGTACTGGTGTCGAGCACCCGCACGTTCCCCGGAAACACCCCCGAAGCAGAAACCGCCGCGGACCAGGTGGAAGAAAAGTGCTTCGACAGGTGTAGGGCTACCACGCCATCGTCCCCAGAGCGCTCGAGCTGACGCCCGTAAGCCGCTGCGAGTTCCAAGGCCGACAGCCCGCTCGTCGATACTTCATCGTCTTCGACATGCTCCGTGACGTGCAGCGGGAGCACCGTAATGTCGAGCTCACTGGCAATATCAGCTGGCAAGCCCGCCGAGGAATCAACAACAACCCGTACCGCCATTTAGACCGTCAACCCCTGGTTCCACGCCTCGAGGTACCACTGCACGCCAGTGTCCGGCTCGCCGTAGCGCGGCAACGCCTGCAGCTGCGCAAAGTTCGCGTTACGCAGGCTCTTCATCATCGGGTACTGCGAAATCTCCAGGTCCAGCAGGCTCGACGTCAGCGCCGCGATCGTACCTCCGTGGGCGACAAGCAGCACCGCCGCGTCATCCCACTCGTCGAAGTGCTCCATCAACTCGTCAACAACCGGGCGCGCCCGTTGCGCGACGTCAATCCGGCTCTCACCTTCGGGCGGCGCCCACGTTGGGGTATTGCGCCAGTGGGCGCGAACGCTGCCGTCGACACCATCAACCTCGGCGTGTGTCTTGCCCTGCCACTGCCCGAGGTGCGTCTCGCGCAGGCGCGCATCATACGTCACCGGCAGCTCGAGGTGCTCCGCGACGATCTGCGCCGTGACTGCAGCCCTACTCAGGTCCGAAGCCACAATCTTGGCGACGCCCATTTCTGTCAACACCGGCGCAATGTTTCGCGCCTGCTGCCTCCCCTCTTCCGACAACTCCGTGTCGAGTTGCCCCTGCATCCTCGACGTGGCGTTATACGTGGTTTGGCCGTGTCGCAGCAAGATGAGTCGTCGCGCCATGGTGTTAGAACTCGTCCTCGTCCTCAGGGGCATCGCCTGCCAGCGGAAGGTCTTCAATCTGCTGCGCCGAACGCACACTCTCGCCGTCCGCAAACGCACCCGGGCGTTCGTAGGCTGGCAGGCCCTCCACGCTAATTGCCGGGCAGTCTGCGTACAGGCGGTCCAGGCCGTAGAAGTCGCGCTCCGGGCTGCGCTGCACGTGCACCACGATGTTGCCGTAATCCAGCAGCACCCAGCGGTTTTCGCGAACGCCCTCGCGGCGCTTCGGCTCGAAGCCGGCGTCGGTCATGTCGTCCTCAATCTCCTGGACGATCGCGTTTACCTTGCGTTCGTTGTCCGCGGAGACAATCACAAAAATATCGGTAATGCCGATCACGTTCGACACATCGATGACGCCGATGTTCTCGCCGAGCTTCTCGTCGGCGGCCTTCGCGGCGATCGCGGCCTGATCAAGAGAGATCTGCAGAGCAGTCAAGTACTCAGTCCTTCGTCAGTAATGAAAAATAGCAGTAACGCGCCTATTGTCCCACGCTAAGGGCGCTGTTCGCCACTTGAACGATATAGGTCGTTTTTCGCAATGTACTGCACCACGCCATCTGGCACCAGGTACCACACCGGGCGGCCTTCTTTAGCGCGCTCGCGGCACCCCGTGGACGAGATCGCCATCGCAGGAATCTCAATCAAATGCACCTGCTCCTGCACGTCTTCGGGCAAGAAGGCCTCGCTCAGCTCGTAGCCGGGGCGCGTCACGCCGACAAACTGCGCCAGGTCAAACATCAGGTCCCAATCGCGCCACGACATTATCGACGCCAACGCATCCGCGCCCGTGATAAAGAACAGTTCCGCCTGCGGCAACAGGGCGCGCAAATCCCGCAGCGTGTCCAGGGTGTAGGTCGGCCCCTCCCTGTCAATGTCTACCCGAGAGACCGAGAACCTCGGATTCGAGGCAGTCGCGATGACCGTCATGAGGTAGCGATCTTCAGAGTCGGTGATCTGCCGATCCGCTTTCTGCCAGGGCTGACCCGTCGGCACAAACACGACCTCGTCAAGGTCAAAACGGTCGGCGACCTCGCTCGCGGCCACGAGGTGGCCGTTGTGGATCGGGTCGAAAGTACCGCCCATGACCCCCACTCGTCGGGCGTCGCGCAATGATGCTGCTACGGCCTCTGCCACGTGCTTACCCGATCCAGACGTTCGCCTGCTCGAAAGCGAGCCAGAACGCTGTAAGCCCCACGCCAACAATTGAGCCAAGCACAATGAGCAGGATGCCCCACCACGGCAACTTCTCCTTACCTTCTGCGGATGAATCTGGGCGCTGCTTCATCGATGACATCGAGCTGGCGTTGAGGTCTTCACACACCGGCTTGCCATGCTCGTCAAGCACTGGGATGCGCTGCCCGTTGGCGTCGACAAGTACGTTGCCCTTGCCATCCGTCCGGAACTGGCACTTCTGCGATTGGATGTATACCCCGCGTGAGGGCGTCGGCACCGCCACGCCTGCTTCAGTCTCCTGAGCCTGCGCAACCGACACCCCACTGGTCAACAGCGTCGCTGTTACAAGAGCGCTACACGCTATCCGCTTCCACGAAACCATGACTGTATCCTTGTCCTTCCGTCAACTCTTAGCGGTACCGAACCTGATCAACAAAGCGACCAAAAGAGTCTGCCACCTGGTCATCCCAACGGTTCCACCGCAGGAAGTACTGGCCGTGGGTACCGCCCGTCGGGGCAGCAGCCCGCAGGACCTGGACGGAAAGATCGCACACTGCATCCAGCGGCAAGCAGTAGTTGACCTTGTTGCGGGTCGCACCCGCGGTGCGGGTGTTAAACGGCAGGAAACCAAGCATGCCGCCTGCACCGCCGTTTGCCACGCCCACCGTGCCAGCATCACGCGCGGCAGTCATCGGGTTGCCAAAGTAGACAACGCCCGCTAGCTTGCCGCGGCGTGCCAGCTCACGCTCGTGCTCCAGCAGGATCATCGCGCCCTGTGAGTAGCCGGACAGCACGTACTTCGGATGGCACCCGCTCGCGCGTTCGTAGTCGTTCACCAGCGCCATCACGCCAGTGCGCCCAATGTTGACGGAGTCCATAAAGTCCGTGCCAGCCTGTCGCGCCATCGTAAACAACGGCACCGCGTACTGGATAGCCAAACCCAGCGCCTGCAGCAGCGTCGCGGGTGCTGCAACGGAAGGGACATCATAATCCGGGTAAATCGCTGGGTAGTAGCGCGGCTCCATACCGAGGACTTCCACGTCCTTCATCAGGGAGTTCCCGCCGTGAGTGGCACGGTAGCGCGACTCCGAATAGCGAAGGAAAGCGCGAATGGTCTCCCCCTCCCAACCATTCGAGGTCCACGGGGCGTCCCCGGCATAGCGTGTTCGGTAAATCTGGTTATTCTGACCGGAGCCGCGTGCAGCGATTACCGCAACCGAAGGGCACCGCTGCTGGGCGGTCGCTTCCTCCGTCGGCAGCACGGGGGTAACCACCGCAGCTGCTGCTGCGGCGAACGCAACTGCAGTTACGGGTAGCCGACGACGGAAAAACGTACGCATTTTGCGGAACACTATGCACCTTCTCTATGGATGAGTCACACCTTGGACTCCGGGTGTGAAGAAACTGCGCATTAGTGTAGCCCGCCCACACCATTTTCCTAACTTCGAGTCTGCCCGCTGCCCTCCAGGATCCACTTCGTGCTTGTCAGTTCAGGCAACGCCATTGGTCCACGTGCGTGCAGTTTCTGGGTAGAGATCCCGATCTCTGCACCCATGCCGTATTGCTCGCCATCCGTAAACGCGGTCGAGGCATTGAGCATGATGGCTGCCGAATCCACGTGGTCCGCGAAGTACTGCAGCACGCGCGCATCAGTGGCGACCACGGCTTCCGTGTGCCCCGAGGAGTAGCGTGCGATGTGCTTCGCGGCCCCCTCAACGCCGTCGACGACACCGACGGCAACGTCCATCGAAAGGTACTCCTCCGCCCAATCGTGCTCGTCGACCTCGACTACGTCGCAAGCCCCGAACGCACCAAGTGCTGCCGGGTCCCCGTGGACGGTCACGTCGGCGTCCTGCAGTGCCTTTACGACGGCCAGCTTGTCCGCATCCGGCAACGCCGCGTCAAGCAGCACCGTTTCGGTCGCGTTGCACACCGACACCCGGCGCGTCTTGCCATTGACGACAATGTCGGTCGCCTGCTGAATGTCCGCTGAAGCATCCACGTATACGTGGCAGTTGCCAGTGCCGGTCTCGATGGTTGGCACGGTTGCTTGGGTAACGACGGCGTCGATAAGCCGGGCGCTGCCGCGCGGAATGACCACATCGACGAGGCCGCGTGCCGTGATGAGCGCGGTGACGGAGTCGTGCGAGTCGCTCGGCAGCAGCTGGACCGCCTCGGTTGGCAGCCCCTCCTTCGCCAGCACGTCCTGCAGCACCGCGACCAGCGCCGCGTTCGAATGCGCCGCCGACTTCGAACCACGCAGCAGTGCCACGTTGCCTGACTTCAGCGCCAGGCCAAACGCATCGACCGTGACGTTCGGGCGGGCCTCGTAGACCATGCCCATCACGCCGAGCGGCACGCGAACCTGGCGCATCCGGATCCCGTTGTACATCGTGCCGCCGCGCACCACATCCCCAACTGGGTCGTGGAGGCTCGCGACCTGACGCAGTCCGTCCGCGATGCCCGCGATACGTTGCTCATCCAGCGCGAGCCTGTCTACCAACGCTTCGTCCATGCCAGCCGCGCGGCCTTCCTCGATGTCGCGGGCATTGGCCTGCAGAATCTCCGCAGTACGTGCTTCCAGCGCCCGCGCCGCGTGCTGCAGCACAGCGTTTTTGCGAACGGTCGGTAGCGTTGCGATCACCGGGGCCACCTGCTTCGCAGCCTTCGCCAACTGCAGCACCTGAGCTTCGATAGTCGTCATTAGTATCCTTCCTCCACATCAATCTGCGTCGGCAACGGGCGGCCCTCTTGCAGTGCCTCCCAGTTTCGGCGTGTCAGTTCACCCACGCGCGCTTGCATGTAGCGCGGGATGTTCGCGGTGTGCAGGGTAATCAGGCAGCGGTCCATCTGCCACAGCGGGTGATCCTCCGGCAGCGGCTCAGGGTCCGTCACGTCCAGGCCAGCGCCAGCAATCGTGCCATCCTGCAGGGCCGTGGTCAGCGCCTCCGTATCAATCAGTGGGCCACGGCCAACGTTGACCACCGCCGCGTTCGGCTTCATCGCGCGCAGCACCTCCGCGTTGACGAGGTGGTGCGTCTGCTTCGTCAGTGGCGCGATGAGCACGAAGTAGTCCGCCTCCGACCACACATCCTGCGCCTCGGACATCGCCACGGTGCGTTTGGCCCCCGGCACCGGGTTGCCGGAGCGGTTCACCGCAATAATCTCCGGCCCGAACGGCTCGAGGAAGCGGATCAGCATCTTACCGATGCCACCCGCCCCAATCACCGCGACCTTCTTGTTGTCGAACAGGTAGTCCGTCTCCTCGTTGAGCTGCCTGTCGTTCCACTGCGGCGTCACCGCCTTGTGCCGGTGCAGCACCCCCAACAGCAGCGCCAGTGCCGCCTCGGCCACAGTGTCGTCGTATATCCCGGCGGCATTAGCCACCGGCACATCGACATCGAGCACCCCTGCCTCTACCAGCTTTTCGACGCCCGCATACGCCACCTGCACAAGCTTCACGCTCGGCGGTAATTCCTCTGGGAAATCTTCCGGATTCCCGCGAAACACCAACACGTCTGGAGACTCGTCGAGGTCCACAAACGTGTGGCCGTGATCTGTCAGGTCATCGACGACTGCGTCCCAAGGTTTCGGTAAGAATGCAAATTTCATGCACCCCAACCTAGCGTGTATTTACAGACGGGTGGCGAAATTTGATAAATAGTCGGCGTGCACGACGGGTTTGCGCTGCCCTTCCGGCAGCTCATCCGTGTGCTTGCCCAACATGCCGGCAAGCTCCGCGGCATCATACGCAACCTCGCCGCGCCCGACGGCTTCCGAGTCGGGCCCCAGGATCTCCACGATGTCACCGGCGTGGAAGTCCCCCTCGATGTCGGTGATACCCACCGCGAGTAAGCTCGTGCCCCCACTGGTGACGGCCTGCACGGCGCCTTTATCCAGGCGCAGCACGCCTTCAGCGTCCGCGGCGTAGAGCGCCCAGAATTTCCATGCCCTAAGCGTTGACTGCTCACGGGTGTGGAATACGGTTCCGCAGCTTGCGTCCTGCAGCGCCTGCGAGATTTTGGTCGCGCTGGTCAGCAGCACTGGCACTCCGCCGCGAGCAGCCAGACGCGCCGCCGACACCTTCGCCGCCATGCCACCGGTCCCAAGCGCACCACCATCACCGGCCACGACGCCCTCGAGGTCAGCGCCGGTACGGACCTCGGAAACGAACTGTGCCTGCGGGTCGGCGGGGTTGCGGTCGTAGAGGCCGTCGACATCTGAAAGCAGCACGAGCGCATCCGCCCCGATCAGCGTCGCCACGATCGCCGAGAGCCTGTCATTATCGCCGAAGCGCATCTCGGAGGTCGCCACCGTGTCGTTCTCGTTGACAATCGGCACCGTGCCCAGCTGCCGCAGCCGGTCGATCGTACGCTGCGCGTTGCGTGCACGCTCGCGCACGCCCGCATCAGCCTGCGTCAACAGCACCTGGCCCACCGTGCGTCCATGCCTGGCGAAGGAGGCGCCCCACTCCTGCGCGAGGTGCACCTGCCCCACTGCCGCGGCGGCCTGCTTCGTCGCCAGGTCGCGCGGGCGTGCCCGCAGCCCCAGCGGGCTCATGCCTGCAGCAATCGCGCCGGAGGACACCACCACGACGTCGGTGCCCGCATCCATGCGATCCACCAGCGCATCCACGAGGCGGTCAATCTTGACCCTGCTCACCGAGGAATCCTCATTGACCAGTGAGGAGGTACCAAGCTTGACGACGACCCGCTTCGCACCAGCAATGTGCTCGCGAAGCTGCGCCTCCGTAGTTGTTGCTGCGTTCATAGCAGCTCAGTGTAGCGCTAACCCTGCCAACGTTCCCGGTCGGCTGTCTCCCCGTCGCCGAAATCGAACTCGTCGATGAGTCCGCGGCGCGCCTGCGACGCGCGCTTGCGTTCCGCGGCGGAAACACGCGTGGTGTCGTAGAGGCGCGCGTCCTGGCCGCGTCCAGCCAAGGTGGGATCACCAGCTCGCGACGGCTCCCACTCGAACGAGATGTCACCGATGGTGACGGTGTCGCCCTCCATGGCGCCGATCTTGCGCAACTGGTCCTCCACGCCGGCCTTGTTCAGGCGGTCCGAGAGGTAGCCGACTGCCTCGTCGTTTTCGAAGTCGGTCTGGCGAATCCAGCGCTCCGCCTTCTCGCCAGTGACCAGCCAGCCGCCCGGCCACATCGGGTCAGGAACAACTTCGATGCCGCCCTCCTGCGCGTGCCCACGGCGCCTTGGCGCAACCGCCTTCGGTCGCAGCACCTCCGTAGGAGTTGCCTTCTCGGCTTTCACGCGTCGCTTCCTGGCACGCTCCACGATGTTCCACAGCGCCCACTTCAGCGGGTCAAGGCCCTCGCGGGTCGCGGTGGAGATCATGTATACATCCCAGCCGAACTTTTCCTTGATGTCGTCCTCCAAGAACTCCGCGAGCTCCCGGGCCTCCGGCACGTCCATCTTGTTCAGCACAACGATGCGAGGGCGCTCACGCAGGTCACCGAGACCAGAGTCCAGGTCAAGCTGGTCGGCGTAGGAGTCAAGCTCGTGCTCGAGCGCCTCAATGTCAGAGATCGGATCGCGCCCCGGCTCCATCGTGGCCACGTCCACGATGTGCGCGAGCACCGCGGTGCGCTCGATGTGGCGCAGGAAGTCCAGACCCAGGCCCTTGCCCTGGCTCGCCCCCGGGATCAGGCCCGGCACGTCCGCGATGGTGTACGTATCGTCGCCGACGTTGACCACGCCAAGGTTCGGAGCGAGCGTCGTAAAGGGGTAATCCGCGATCTTCGGCTTCGCGGCCGAAAGCACCGAAATCAGCGAGGACTTCCCCGCCGACGGGAACCCCACTAGCCCCACATCCGCCATGGACTTCAGCTCGAGGATCAAGTCGTGCGCTTCGCCAGGCTCACCCTTGAGTGCGAAGCCCGGGGCCTTGCGCTTCGCGGTGGCAAGAGCCGCGTTGCCCAACCCACCGAAGCCGCCTTCAGCCGCAAGGAAACGGGTGCCCGGCACCGTCAGGTCGGCGAGGATTTCCCCGTCCTCACTACGCACAACGGTTCCAACTGGGACCTCCAAGATAAGGTCCTCTCCGCGGGCGCCGTTTCGGTGATCGCCCTCCCCATTGCCGCCGCGCTTCGCCTTGACGTGCGGGCGGTACTGGAAGTCCAACAGCGTGTGCACCTGGTTGGACACCTCCAGCACGATGTCGCCACCGTGGCCGCCGTTGCCGCCATCCGGACCACCGAGGGGTTTGAATTTTTCGCGGTGGACAGAGACACAGCCATGTCCGCCGTCACCGGCCTGGAGGTGCAGCACCGCGCGGTCAACAAATTGGGCCATTAGTTCCGCCTTCCTTGCAAAAGAGTTCTAGTAGTGGAGGGTACCGGGTTGTGGGAAAGAAAAACACCGCGCACCCGGTCGGGGTGTGCGGTGTTTCAAGTAATGCTACGGGTTACGCAGTTTCCTGTGTGACGCCAGCTGCCTCTGCGGCCTCGAGCACCTCTGCCGAAACGCCTTCGCCGTCCGCTGGGACGATGTTGACGATGCGACGGTTGCGCTTAATGCCGAACTGGACTGCGCCAGCTGCCAGTGCGAACAGCGTGTCGTCGCCACCGCGGCCGACGTTGTCGCCTGGGTGGAACTTGGTGCCACGCTGACGAACGATGATCTCGCCCGCCTTTACCTGCTGACCACCGAAACGCTTCACACCGAGGCGCTTCGACTCTGAGTCACGACCGTTCGAGGAGCTTGATGCACCCTTCTTCGTTGCCATTGTCTATTTCTCCTTAGTGCAAGTCTTACTTGATAGCAGTGATCTTGATGGTTGTCTGTGGCTGACGGTGGCCCTGGCGGACCTTGTAGCCGGTCTTGTTCTTGTACTTCAGAATGTCGACCTTCTTGCCTTTGCCGTGCTCGACAATCTCAGCCTCAACAGAAACCTTGGACAAAGCATCAGGGCCTGCGGTGACATCCGCGCCATCGACGAGCAGAACCGGGGTGAGGGCAACCTTGTCGCCCGCTTCACCCTCGATCTTCTCGACCTTGACGAGGTCGCCTTCGGCAACCTTGTACTGCTTGCCGCCAGTCTTGACGATCGCGTACATAGAGGGTTACCCCTTATCTAAACTCGTTGTGTCTCCCCGCATGCACAGAAGACAGTTGGTACAGTTCTCTAGCGCTTTGTGGCCTTTCGAGTTCCACCGTGCCTGCATGCGTAAACGGCGCGGCTTCACAGCCCAAAACAGCGACTGTCAAATACTACACAGAAGCGGGTGCGATTATCAAACCGCACCCCACTGCTCCTCTATTTGGAAGAGGTTCGGCGTGTCGCGCGTCGCCGCCTGCGCCGCGCACTCGCCTTCGACTCCTGTTTCTTCGTCGCAGGCTTGGTTGCCTTCTGCTTCGTTTCCTTCGCCTTCGGTTGCTCCTGCTGCTGCGGCTGGGACGTCTTGCGCACTGCGCGCCGACGCCCGCGCCGGCGAGGAGACTCCGTCACCTTCACCTTCGGCTGCTCTTGCGCTTCCTCGCGTGGAGCTTCCTTCGCAGGTTCCTTAACGTGCTCCTGGCGTTCAAAGTCTTCACGCTTTGGCTTGTGGTCCGAACGGGAGTTACCGCGGGTCGCTCGCTTCCGGCGCGGGGAGCGCTCGAAGGCGTCGACGGCCTCCTCGTACGTCTGCTCAGGCTTGCCCTTCTCCTGAGCCTGCTCCTGCGGCTTGTCCTGTGGCTTGTCCTGTTCCTGCGCGCGCCCGCGCCCGCGACCCGTGCCTCGACGCCCACGGCGGCGCGAACCAGACTCGCGCTTGGAGGATTCACCTACTGTAGGCGGCTTCGGCTCGTCGTTGTCTTCGTGTGCTTCATTATCTTCGGAAACAACCGAGCCGACCAGCTCGTCGATAGCCTTTTCGTCCAGCTTGCTGCGGCGCTTCTCCTCCGCCTTCTTGTTGGAACGCTCGCCATTCGACTTCCCGCGACGCTTGCCGCGGCCACCGCGGTGCTGCAGGTCGTCCTCCTCCGGGTTGTACGTCGCGTGCTCAACAGGCTCCTCGGTAATGATCACACCGCGGCCACCACAGCACTCGCACGGCTTGGAGTAGGTCTCAAGCAGACCATCGCCGAGCTTCTTGCGGGTCAGCTGCACCAGGCCGAGCGAGGTGACCTCGGAGACCTGGTGGCGGGAGCGATCACGGCCCAGCGTTTCCTTCAGGCGACGCAGCACCAGCTCCTTGTTTTCATCCAGGATCATGTCAATGAAGTCGATGACCACCATGCCGCCGATGTCGCGCAGGCGCAGCTGGCGGACGACTTCCTCCGCGGCCTCCAAATTGTTCGCGGTGACCGTCTCCTCGAGGTTGCCGCCGGAGCCAGTGAATTTGCCGGTGTTGACGTCAATCACCGTCATGGCCTCGGTGCGCTCAATAACGAGCGTGCCGCCCGACGGCAGCCACACCACGCGGGCAAGCGCCTTCTGGACCTGCTCGTCGATGCGGTGCTCCGCAAAGGCGTCGGCACCGTCGTGCTCGGAGCGGTCAAACTTGGTCACGCGGTCCAACAAGTCAGGCGCGACGGACTGCAGGTAAGCGTGCGCAATGTTGTAGGACTTCTTGCCGTCGATGATCAACTCAGAGAAGTCCTCGTTGAAGACGTCGCGGACGACGCGGACGATCAGGCGCGGCTCTTCGTAGAGCAGCACCGGGCGCGAGCCCTTCCCGTTCTTCGCGGCTTCTGCCTTTTCCTGCACCATTTCCCACTGTTTGTGCAGGCGCTGGACGTCCTCAGCAATCGCTTCCTTCGACATGCCCTCGGCAGCCGTACGAATAATCGCCCCACCCTTGCCAGGCACAACCTCGTTGAGGATGCCCTTGAGGCGCTTGCGTTCGGTGACGGGCAGCTTGCGGGAGATCCCAGCGTTACGGCCACCCGGCACGTACACGAGGAAACGTCCGGCCAGCGAAATGTGCGTTGTCAGGCGAGCACCCTTGTGCCCGTTAATATCCTTCGAGACCTGCACCATCACCTGGTCGCCGGACTTCAGTGCGTGCTCAATCCTGCGCTTCTTTCCGCCAAGCTTCGCAGCCTTCCAGTCAACCTCGCTGGCGTAGAGCACCGCGTTGCGCCCGGTTCCGATGTCGATGAACGCCGCTTCCATGCCCGGCAGCACGTTCTGGACACGGCCCATGTAAATATTGCCGATGATCGACGCGTTATCGTCCGTGGACACAAAGTGCTCCGCAAGCAGCCCGTCTTCCAGGACCGCTACCTGCGTGATGCGGCCTGGGCCGTCGTTGCGGTCGCGCTCGCGCACCACCATCGTGCGGTGCACCGACTCGCGCCGCGCAAGGAATTCCGCCTCAGAAACAATACGGGAGCGCTGGCGCTCCGCTTCTCGACGCTCACTCCGCCGACGACGCTGCGCCTCCAGACGGGCGGAACCGCTGATCCCCTTCGGCTCATCGATGATCTCAACCTTGGGTTCCTCGGCCTTCGGTGCCTCGTCCTTGCTCTCGTCCTCGGGCGTGTCTTCTGTTTCCCTCGGTGCCGAGGTACGCACCACGCGGCGGCGCTTCGGGCGCGTTGGCGCTTTGAAGATCGGCGCGTATTCGATCGTCGCCTCTTCCTCGGGCTCTGGCTCTTCCTCAGTGTCCGGTTCGGCCTCAGGCGCTGGTTCAGGTTCCGGAGTTGGTTCGGGCTCCGACTCTGGCTCGTCGGCGGCCTCGAATGTGGCGTCGACTTTCTCCTCGATCTGGTGGATCTCGTTTTCAACGTCCTTGCGCACCCGCTCGCGGATCTTTTCGTCGCTACTGTCTTTCGACTTCTTCGCCTCAGCTTCATCCGCGGGCTGCTGCAGCGCATCGATGACCTTCTCGGCTTCCTCCCGAGTAACCGAGGACTGCGCAACCTTTGTAATTCCCAACTCAGTCAGCGCGACGACAACGTCCTTCGACGCCACCCCCAACGCCTTCGCGAGCTGGAACACCCGCATTTTGTCTTTCAGGGTTGATCGATCAAAGTCCTGAATTTCGGTATGAGATTTTTTCGCCACGTACGTGCTCCTATATTTTTGCATCTGCAAGCTGCGTCAACCGGGCGCGAAGCCGTTGCCGCTGCCACACGGCTGACACACGTTCCTACAGAAAGTTGTAAAAAGCTTGCCTCCATTGTGGCACACGACGCCGACTGCGCCTATTTCAACGTCGCTGCCAACACAACAAAACCGCCCACCCTGCCATGTACAGCAGGATGGGCGGTCGAAGCGTGGTTCTTACTTGTTCGGGAACCAGATTGCGATCTCGCGCTCGGCGGACTCTGGGGAGTCGGAACCGTGGACGACGTTCTCGCCAACGGTCAGGGCGAAGTCGCCGCGGATGGTACCAGGGGTTGCCTTGGCAACCGGGTCGGTGCCGCCGGCGAGCTGGCGCCAAGCCTCGATAGCGCGCTCGCCCTCGACGATACCTGCTACCAGCGGAGCAGAGGTGATGAAGTCAACGAGTTCACCGAAGAACGGCTTGTCCTTGTGCTCTGCGTAGTGCTTCTCTGCGGTCTCACGGTCTGCGGTGCGCAGGTCCATCTCGACCAGCTTGAGGCCCTTACGCTCAATGCGGGAGATGATCTCTCCGACGTGGCCGTTTGCAACGCCGTCTGGCTTAATCAAAATCAGTGTACGTTCAGTCATGTCTCCCTACCCTACTAAACAACAACCACCGGGTGCGAACATCTTGATGTGGGGGTGATTAAAGTTTGCTCCATGACATATGAGAGTCCCCTGCAGCCAATTCTGGACGTCGGCACGCGAGCGCGCTCCATCACCGATCTGCTCTTCGGCAACCTCGGCGAGCATGCATCGGCGCCGGCGCTCACGGAGGTCGAGACGGGGCGCAGCGTGACCTATGCGCAGCTTCACCAGGAGGTGCTGGCGCTCGCCGCCACGTTGCGCCGCCGCGGCATCGGTCCCGGGGATTGCGTCGCAGTGCAGCTGCCCAACGGCATCGATTTCGCAGTCACTTTCCTCGCGTTGGTGCAGGTGGGGGCGTCGGCAAGCTTGTTGGGGACGAGTCTCACCGCGACCGAACGCGACCACCTCTGCGCGCTCGCCGAGGCCAAAGTTCTTCTCGACGCCCCCATCGCCCCCACCGAACCACCCGAGCGCAGCGCCTCCCCAGCCGGGCCGGAAGATATCGCCGCGGTTGCCTTTTCCTCCGGTACCACCGGTTTGCCGAAGGCCGTCGAGCTGACCCACCGCAACCTGTGCGCGAACATGCTGCAGTTTTCGGCCGCGCTGCGCGCAAGCGGTATCGGCGCGGGCACCCCGACACTGGCGCCGCTGCCGTTCGCCCACATCTACGGGCTGAACACGCTGCTGCTGTCGTCGCTCTACGCGCGCCACCATATTCACACGATGGCAGGCTTCGACCTGGGAGCGTTTATTGAGGCGCAGCGAAGCCACCGTATTGAGTTGGGCTTTATTGCGCCACCCATCGCGCTTGCGCTCTCACGACACCCGGAGGCAACCGCGGAGGCGTTCGCGGACTCCCGGTTCATGGTGTGCGGTGCCGCCCCGCTGGATGCTGCGTTGGCGGACAGCGTTGAGCAGCGGCTCGGCACGGTGATCCTGCAGGGCTACGGCACCACGGAGACGTCCCCGGTGACCCACGTGGGCATTGCCGGGAGGTCGAAGCCGGGCTCGATTGGGTTCGCGGTGCCGAACACGCAGTTCCGCATCATCGACCTTCGCGACGGCCACGACGTCGCCCCCGGCAAACCCGGTGAGATGCTCATCCGGGGCCCGCAGGTGATGCGGGGCTACCGCAACGACCCTGAGGCAACCCAGGCAACGATCACTGGTGGGTGGCTGCACACCGGGGATATCGTCACGCTGGCTGAGGACGGCACCGTCTACATCGTCGACCGGGCGAAAGAAGTGATTAAGTACAAGGGCTTCCACGTCGCCCCCGCTGAGCTCGAAGCGTTGCTGCGCACCCACCCCGCGGTTGCCGACGTCGCCGTCGTCCGCCATATCGTGCGCACCCACGGGATCGACTGCGAGGTCCCGCGCGCCTGCATCGTCGTTGCCGACGGTGCTACGTTGAGCCGCGAGGAAATCATGGAGTGGGTTGCCGAGCGCGTGGCCGGATACAAAAAGATCCGTGAAGTCACCTTCACGGATCACATCCCCCGCAACGCGGCGGGCAAGATTTTACGGCGCGAACTCTAGTCGGCGTCCAGGTGCTGCGTGGTCAGGTAGCCGCCACGCATGCGCTGCACAATGTCGGAGCGCAGCTTCACGATGAAGAACCACACCAGGCCGAACATCAGGCCAACCACCGTGACCGACCAGTGCACGAAGAACCCAAAGATGAGCGGCACCTGCAGGGCCAAGTTAATCCACATCGCGCCCGGAAACTTCTGCGCGAACGCCATCACCGCGTGGGCGACGCCGATGACCACGATGTACACCCAGTTGAACGTGGTCCAGTAGGCGCCACCGTCGACTTTAAGAATCACGAGCAGGATGAGCAGCACGGTGATCGATTCCATGATCAGCGTGCCGGAGAGCACCCCGCGCAGTCCTGCGATTGGGTCCTTGACCGGCTCGTGCCCGAGCCCGAGCGGGCTGATCGGCGGTTGGCGTTTTTCTCTGCTCACTCTGGGTCCTTTCCAAACATGGTGCGGGCCTCCCCCGCGGTCACGACAGAGCCGGTGATGATCACACCGGAGCCGGACTGCACGCCGACTTCCGCAAGGGCGTCCTCGGCAAGCTCAACGGCTAGCTCGTAGGCGGACGGCAGGTGCGGCTGCACGTGCACGCGCTCATCGCCGAAGATGGAGCGGGCGATCTCGGCAAGGTCTTCGGCCTCCATCGCGCGTGGCGAGGAGTTCTGCGTAATCACGACTTCCGTGAGCGCCGGCTCTAGCGCCTGGAAAATGCCAGCGGCGTCCTTGTCACCGAGGATGCCCAGCACGCCGATGAGTCGGGTGAAGTCGAAGTCGTGCTGCAGTGCCTCCGCGAGGGCGGTTGCGCCGTGTGGGTTGTGGGTGGCGTCGATAAACGTGGTGGGTGTGGCGCGCACTCGCTCGAGCCTGCCCGGAGAGCGGACCGCCGCAAAGCCTTCCCGCACTGCCTCAATGTTGAGCGGGTGCTCGGCGTGTGCGCCGTGGAATGCTTCGACCGCCGCGAGCGCGACTGCCGCGTTGCGGGCCTGGTGTGGGCCGGACAGCGGCAGGAAGATGTCGTCGTAGCTGCCGGCGAGCCCCCGCAGCCGTAGCTGCTGGCCTCCGACGGCCACCCCGGCTTCCTCAACGCCGAACTCGGAGCCGAGGCGCGCGACGGCGCTACCGACCTGGACGGTCTGCTCCAGCACCACACGCATGGCCTCCGGCTGCTGATCTGCGATGACCGTGACGGAGTCCGGATTCGTGATGATGCCGGCCTTCTCGCCCGCGATCTGCTCGATGGTGTCACCGAGGTACTGCGTGTGGTCGATGCCGATCGGCATGATCACGTTGACGTCCGCGTCGATCACGTTGGTTGCGTCCCAGCGGCCACCCATGCCGACTTCCACCACGGCGATGTCCACCGGGGCGTCGGCAAACGCGGCGTAGGCGATGCACACCATGGCTTCGAAGAAGCTCAGCGGCTGGCCGAAGTGGTCGTCAGCCATCGCGAGGTACGGCTGAATCTCTTCGTAAATGCGCACAAAGTCCGCGGGGTGGATTGGTTGGCCGTCGATCCCGATGCGCTCGGTGATCAACTGCAGATGCGGGCTCGTCGTGCGCCCCACCCGGTGCCCGAGGCTGCGCAGCAGCGACTCGATCATTCGGGTTGTCGACGTCTTCCCGTTCGTCCCCGCGACGTGAATCGCTTTGAACGAACGCTGCGGGGAACCCAGCAGGTCCATGACGTACTCGACGCGCTCGAGCGTCGGGTCGATCTGCGTCTCACCCCAGCGCTCCTCGAGCTCCTGCTGGACCTCACGCAATGCCGCGAGGTCCTCAGGCGTGACCTCGCGCGCGACGACGTCTTCTGTCTCCTGCGCCTGCGGCGCGCCCAGGTTCAGGCGTAGCCCAGACTCCTCGACGGAGATATCGAACTGCTCGGGTAGCTCCGGAAGCTCCGGCAGGTCAGCATTGTCGGCCATCTACGCCTCCGGCAGCTGCGCCAGGCGCGCCGTCACACGTGCGAACTCTTCCTTCGCAACCTGCTGGCGCACCTTGATCTTCTCAACGACCTGCTCCGGCGCGTTCGCCAGGAACTGCTCGTTGCCAAGCTGACGGCCAGTGGTATCGAGCTCCTTCTCCGCCGCCGCGAGTTCCTTCTCCAGGCGCTTGCGCTCGGCCGCAACGTCGACGGTGCCGGAGGTGTCCAGCGCCACGTCGAGCGTCGCCTGGCTCAGGCGCATCTCAATGCTTGCCGACGCCGCAAAGCCCTCAGCAGGCGCCTCCACCCGCGCGATATCGCGGATTACGTTTTCCAGCCCAGCCAGGTCCGCCTTGGCAAAGTCAAGCTTCGCCGGCACCTTCTGGTTCGGCTTCACACCCTGGTCTGCACGGAAACGACGCAGCTCGGTAATCAGCTTGATCGCATCCTGGATCCTGCGGCGCGCTACATCATCCGTTTCGACGCCACCATTGGTGTCCTCCGCAGTCGGCCACGGCGCCTGCGTCACCGAAGGCTGCTGCGTCAACGCGGTCCACAGGACCTCGGTGATGAACGGCATCGTCGGGTGCAGCAGGCGCAGCACCACGTCGAGCACGCGGCCGAGCACGATCTGCGTGTTGCGCCCCTGCGCGGTCTCGCCCTCGCGCGGGATCTGGGTCTTTGCGATCTCCAGGTACCAGTCGCACAGCTCGTCCCACGCGAAGTGGTAGAGATCCTCGTTCGCCTTCGCGAACTGGTAGTCGTCCAAGTAGGCGTCGACCTTCGCGCGGACTTCCTCCGCGCGGTCCAGGATCCAGCGGTCGGCGTCCGTCAGCTCCTCGCGGGCCGGCAGCGGACCAACCGCTGCGCCGTTCATCAGAGTGAAGCGGGTCGCGTTGTACAGCTTGGTGGCAAAGTTACGCGCGGACGTGGCGTTGTCCTCACCGATCGGCAAGTCCACGCCCGGGTTCGCGCCGCGCGCAAGGGCGAAGCGCAGCGCGTCAGCGCCGTAGCGCTCGACCCAATCCATCGGGTCGATGCCGTTGCCCAGGGACTTCGACATCTTGCGGCCCTTCTCGTCGCGCACCAGGCCGTGCAGGTACAGGTCCGTGAACGGGATGATCGGACGGCCGTCAACCCCCTCGCCGAGGATCTCCGGGGTGTTCTTTCCAGCAAAGGTGCCGAACATCATCATGCGGGCAACCCAGAAGAACAAAATGTCATACGCGGTAACCAGCACGGACGTCGGGTAGAACTTCTCCAGATCCGGCGTCTTTTCAGGCCAGCCGAGCGTCGAGAACGGCCACAGCGCAGAGGAGAACCAGGTATCCAACACGTCCGGGTCCTGGGTGTAGCCAGCCGGCGGCTCCTCGTCAGGGCCGACGCAGACCACTTCGTCATTCGGGCCGTACCAGATCGGGATGCGGTGGCCCCACCACAGCTGGCGCGAAATCGTCCAGTCGTGCATGTTGTCCACCCAGTCGAAGTAGCGCTTCTCCATCGACGCCGGGTGAATCTTCGTATCGCCATTACGGATCGCGTCGCCGGACATCTTGGCCAGTTCTTCAACCTTGACGAACCACTGCAGGCTCAGACGCGGCTCAATTGGCTCGCCGGAGCGCTCCGAGTGGCCCACCGAGTGCACGTACGGGCGCACTTCCTTGACGATGCGGCCCTGCTCCGCCAGCGCCTCGCGCACCGCCACGCGCGCCTCTTCGCGGCTCATACCGTCAAACTTGGTGCCGGTATCGGCGATGTGGCCGGTCTCGTCCATGATGATCGGCATGTCCAGGTTGTGGCGCAGGCCCATCTCGTAGTCGTTCGGGTCGTGCGCAGGCGTGATCTTCACCGCGCCGGTGCCCAGTTCCATATCGACGTAATCGTCGGCAATCACCTGAATCTTCAAGTCATCGCGGAACGGGTGGTCAAACTCCTGGCCAACCAGGTCCGTGTAGCGCTCGTCGTCCGGGTGGACGGCAATGGCGACGTCGCCAAGCATGGTCTCAACACGGGTCGTGGCAACGACCAGGTGCGGCTCGTCGTCGTTGAGCGAGCCGTAACGGATGGAGACGAACTCGCCCTCAACGTCCTTATAAACGACCTCAATGTCGGACACCGCGGTTTCCAGCACGGGCGACCAGTTCACCAGGCGGTAGTCGCGGTAGATCATGCCCGCGTCGTAGAGCTGCTTGAAGATTGTTTGCACTGCGCGCGAGAGGCCGTCGTCAAGGGTGAAGCGCTCACGCGACCAGTCGACGGAGTCACCGATAGCCCGCATCTGCGTGGTGATGGTGCCGCCGTACTGGTGCTTCCACTCCCACACCTTGTCCACGAACTCTTCGCGGCCATAGTCGTAGCGGTCCTTGCCCTCCTCGGCCTTCAGCTTCGCCTCGACCTTCGTCTGCGTAGCGATGCCCGCGTGGTCCATACCCGGCAACCACAACACCTCGTAGCCCTGCATGCGCTTGCGGCGCACCATAACATCAATGAGCGTGTGGTCCAGGGCGTGGCCCATGTGCAGCTGCCCCGTCACATTCGGCGGGGGCAGCACCACAGAATAAGCAGGCTTGTCCGAGGAAGCGTCAGCGGTGAAGTATCCCTTCTCCACCCAGCCCTCGTACAAAGCCTGCTCGTGTTCGCCGGGCTCCCAAGACTTCGGGAGCGCATCGGCTCGGTTCTTGCCTACCAAATGTTCAGTCGCGTCAGTCACGGTTGACTATCTTAGCCATCAACCTCCGGTAGGCGCGACCGGTTAGAAAAGCTTGGAGGCAATCTCCCACTCGCCGCGCATCGCTTCGACGTTCTTGTCGATGCGCTCACGCTGGAAGTCGCTGATCTCCAGCCCCTCGACGACCTCCCACTTGCCATCGCGGCCGATCACCGGGAAGCCGAAAAGCAGCCCCTCCTCGACACCGTACTGGCCGGTGGAAGGCAGCGCTGCCGTCGTCCACTTGCCGTCGGTGCCGTTGACCCAGTCACGCATGTGGTCAACTGCCGCAGACGCAGCCGAGGCCGCCGAGGACTTACCGCGAACCTCGATGATCTCACCGCCGCGCTTGGCAACGCGCGGGATGAACTCGTCGACGTACCAATCGCGGTCCAGCTTGTCGGCAATCTTCTCGCCGCCGACCTCAGCGAAGGTCACATCCGGGAACTGAGTATCCGAGTGGTTGCCCCACACCACCATCTTTTCAATTGTCGACGACGGCACCTCCAGCTTCTGCCCCAGCATGGACAGTGCGCGATTCTGGTCCAGTCGCATCAAGGCATTGAAGCGCTCGGCAGGGACATCCGCCGCGGCCTTCGCAGCGATGCGCGCGTTGGTGTTCGCCGGGTTGCCCACGACAAGCACCCGGATATCGTCCGCAGCGCCAGCGTTGATGGCCTTACCCTGCTCGACGAAGATCTTGCCGTTCGCGGTGAGCATGTCCGCGCGGGACTCGCCCTTACCGCGTGGCTTCGCGCCAACCAGGAACGCGGCGTTTGCGCCCTCGAATGCCTTGAACTGGTCATCGGAAACGTTGATGCCAGTCACCAGTGGGAAGGCAGAGTCGTGCAGCTCCATCGCGGTACCCTCCGCCGCGCGGACAGCTGCCGGGATCTCGAGCAGCGTCAGCTCGACCGGCTGATCCGCACCGAAGACGTCGCCGGAGGCAATACGCCACAGCAGGGAGTACGCAATGTTGCCTGCTGCGCCGGTGACAACGACTTTAACGGGAGTGGAAGAACGGTGTGTCATAGAAAAACCTCGGGTCAATAGTGTGCGGTATCTGACATTCAAAGTATAGGTAGCTCAACCGACACACTACCCCCGAAATCGTGCATACCCTCCCCCTTTTAGGTCTAAAAGGCATAGTAAGGCAGACAAATTCCCGTTTTACACGGTGCAAATTCTCAAATGGGGGCATCATAGAGAAAAGTAGATGTCACCAATGAGCCAACATTCACGCATGCGTAGTAATTCAGGAGCGGATACAACGATGGATTTCCCCACCGACCCCACCTCGGCGAGTATCAAAGCACCTGAACCAGATATCAACGCAGAAATCGACAGTGTTGTTGACATCGCCCTCGACATGTTCGCCCGCGGTGGCTTCTCCCAAACAAAGCTGGGTGCCATCGCGAAGGAAACCGGCATGTCGAAGAGGATGATCCATTACCACTTCAGCGACAAAAAGGGCCTCTACGCAAAAACGATCAGGCGCGCGCTCGACCGCCTGGCTCCACCCGAAGAGATCCTGCAGCGCTCCTACGCAGTCCCGGTTGACGGCATGCGCCGCTTCGTAGACAGCATGTTCCACTCCTTCCAGGAAAACCCTGAGGCAGTTCAGCTGCTCATTCGTGAGCGGCTCGAGCCGGTCCTCGAGGACGCCTCGGCGGACATTGTGCACGGCCGCAGCGAGATCACGCTGCACGTCGAGCGCCTCCTGCTCGTGGGCCAGGACGCCGGCGCCTTCCGGCCGGGGATCTCCGCCGATGACGTACTCGCGCTGCTCACGGCGCTGAGCACGCTGCGGGTATCGGGCAACGCGGCGTCGATAATTACGAGCCACCTCGACCTCGACGAGCCGCGAAACGTCGAAGGGATGCGGCGCATGGTAATTGATACCGTGCTGGCGTTTTTGACATCCAACATCGCGCCTTCGGGCTACGAAAGCTACCTCGAGGCCACTCCCCTGCCGGACAGCGAAGGCACCGGCGCCAGCGACGACCTCTACGACATCTACTAGCTGCGACTCGGCAGCCTTACGCCGAGCGCTGCCCTTCCGCTTCCACGAACTGCGGCTCTGCAGCGCCCCGCACCACGTCGCCGTTGATGACGACTTCGCTGACGTTCTCGCGGTCGGGCAGGTCGTACATGATGGGCACGAGCACTTCCTCCATGATGGCGCGCAGGCCACGGGCGCCAGTGTTGCGCTCGGCAGCGCGGTCCGCGATCTCCTCGAGGGCGTCCTCGGTGAGCGTGAGCTGGGCGCCGTCCATCGAAAAGAGGCGGCTGTACTGCTTCACCAGTGAGTTCTTAGGCTCGGTGAGTACGCGCACCATGGCGTCGCGGTCGAGGTTCTCCACGTTCGCAATGATCGGCAGGCGCCCAATGAACTCAGGGATGAGGCCGAACTTCACCAGGTCACCCGGCTGCACCTGCGCCAGCATGTTGGCTTCGTCGCGCTCCTGCTTCGAGTCAATCTCCGCCCCGAAGCCGATGCCCTTCTTGCCCACGCGCTCCGCAATCACCTTGTCCAAGCCCGCGAACGCACCGGCGACGATGAACAGGATGTTCGTCGTATCAATCTGGATGAACTCCTGGTTCGGGTGCTTGCGCCCGCCCTGCGGCGGCACGGACGCGACGGTGCCCTCCAGGATTTTCAGCAGTGCCTGCTGCACGCCTTCGCCGGACACGTCGCGGGTAATCGAGGGGTTCTCGGACTTGCGGGAGATCTTGTCTACCTCGTCGACGTAGATGATGCCGTGCTGCGCCCGGTTAACGTCGAAGTCCGCGGCCTGCAGCAACTTCAGCAAGATGTTTTCGACGTCCTCTCCGACGTACCCCGCCTCGGTGAGACTGGTGGCGTCGGCAATTGCGAATGGCACGTTGAGCATCCTGGCAAGCGACTGCGCGAGGTACGTCTTGCCGGAGCCCGTCGGCCCCAGCAGCAAAATATTCGACTTCGCGATTTCCACTTCCTCATCACGCTTGCGGTTCGTTACATTCTCCGACTCCGCTCGGATGCGTTTGTAGTGGTTGTACACCGCCACCGCGAGCGTGCGCTTCGCCGAGTCCTGCCCGATGACGTACTGGTCCAAAAACTTGGTGATCTCACTTGGCTTCGGCAGCCGATCCGCAGCCTCATCCTGCTCAGCCTGCGCCCCGCCGAGTTCTTCCTCGATGATTTCGTTGCACAGTTCGATGCACTCATCACAAATGTAGACTCCGCCACCGGCAATAAGCTTGCGAACCTGCTTCTGCGTCTTGCCGCAAAAGGAGCACTTCAACAGGTTTGAGGTGTTTTGGGATGTTGCCATAGATGCGTTGGACTCCAGCTTCTTCGTCTCGCCTAAGGGTTGACCTTAGAGCTTAGCGGGTACGTCAAACTCACACACTCTCGCACGTTGTCGCGCATCGTGGCGATCAAGGGCACAATGGAGCGCATGACGCATATACATACTGTGGAATACGGCAATAAAGACAACACCAGCACCGTGGTGCTCCTCTCCTCCATCGCGACGACGCACGAATCCTGGTCGAAGCAGATTCCTGAGCTGGCGAAGCACCACCGTGTCATCGCGGTCGATCATCGCGGGCACGGCGACTCCGACGTCGCCCAGGTGGCTCCCGGTTCCGCAACCGTGAAGCTGCTTGCGCAGGATATCTTGAGCGCGCTCAACCGTGAGGGGGTCGACCGCTTCAGCGTTGTCGGCCTCTCCCTCGGCGGCGCCATTGCGCAGTATCTTGCGGCGTACAGCGGGCGCGTGGAGAAGGCAGTCTTCGCTTGCACCGCGACTTACCTCGGTGGCAATGAGCAGTGGGACGAGCGCACGCGCATCGCACGGGAGGAAGGCATGGGCCCCATCGCCGACATGCTCATTCCTAACTGGTTCACCCCAGCATTTATCGACGCCCACCCAGGGGAAGTCGAGCGCATCCACGACATGGTCAGCGCCATCGACCCCGAGGGTTACGCCCAAAACGGCGATGCCTTGGCAAAGTGGGACTTCGCTTCCCACCTGGATCAGATCACCTGCCCAGTGCTGACCATCGCGGCCGCCGGCGACGCCGGTACCGGCCCGGACAAACTGGCCGAAATCGCCGACGGCGTCGCAGGCCCCGTGGAGTCTGTGGTCATTGAGCCGGGCTCGCACCAGGTGCCCATCGAGAACCCTGCTCCGTTCAATGAAGCGCTGCTGAAGTTTTTGGGCTAAGATTTGTCGGCTACGCTAGACGCAGAAGTCTGTCAGAAAGGATCCCCTAGTGATGAACACCCGGCCCAAACTTGTGCTTGCCGCACTCTTGACGTGCACGACGCTGTTGGCCGGGTGTAACTCGTCGCCGGAGGATCGTTTGGCGGAGCCTGAGATCTCGTTCCCGGCGAAGGAGACGTCGACAAGCCCGGCGCCCGACGATGATGACGAGGACGCGACCGAGACCGAGACGTCCACCTCGACAAAGACATCGACGAGTACCTCGAAGAAGAGCTCAAGCTCGTCTAGCTCCTCGAGTTCTTCGAAAAAGTCGAGCTCTTCTGCCTCCTCTAGCGATGATGACAGCGACGAGCCCGCGCCAGTACAGCCTGCCGAGCCCGCCCCTCAGAACGGCGCAGCGTGCGCGTGGCCGAAGCAAGGCCAGCAGTCAGCGAGCGACGAATACAGCACCTTCTGCGACGGCGACTGGGCCCGCACCGTGATGCCGAACGGCCAGGAGTACTTCTGGGCCTCCAACGGCAACTCTTGGGCATCCGTTGACCCCGTCGGCGAGCACGAAGGCAACGCCTGCTGGGACCGTAAGGACTTCGCCTCCGCGCCGGCCGCGGTGCGCGACGCGGTCCCGTACTGCCCTTAAGCCTGCAGTACCTCCGCTGGCTTCTCGACGACGACCGGCTTCGCGGCCGGCGCACGCAGGCCTACCAGGGCGACCGCACTCAACACGAACACGCCTGCCGCAACGATGTAGAGCCCACGTGGCCCCAGCCCGGCCTCGGCGAGGTAGCCGATGAGCAGTGGTCCGCAGACCGAACCAACTCGCCCCACAGCCAACGCCACTCCAACGCCGGTCGCCCGCAAGTGCGTCGGGTAGGACGCCGGAGTCACGGTGTACATGCCGGTAACACACGCGTTCAGCAACATACCAACCAGTACGCCCAGCGGGAACGCCACCAACGACGCGCCCGCGGAGAAGATGAAGGCCACCAACGCGCCCGCGCCACCGATGGCGAAGGCGATGAGCAGCACGCGGGCGTCAACACGCGTGGTAATCACTCCGAAGATCAGCGAGCCGATCGTGCCGCCGAACGCGATCATGATGCCGCCGAAAATACCCTGCTGCGCGGACAGTCCCAGTTCGTTGAGCAACTTGGGCGTCCAGGAATTAGCAAAGGCAAAACCAAAGCTGATCAGCGAGAATGCAATCCAGATCCGTACAGTCGTCGACAGCCATACTGGGGAGACGATTGCGCGCAGGGCGCCCGAGGCGGAAGCCGGGGCGCTCGTCTGGGCCGGAACCACTGCTCCCCCGTGTCCAATACGGCGTGCGATACGCTCAACGCGCGCAGCGTCACCACGGCTTGCGAGCACGTCCACCGACTCCGGCAGCAACGCCGTTGCAAGCACCAGCGCCACGGCAGACAGAGCCGCGCCCACGAAGAAGATCCAGTGCCAGCCGTGGCTCTCCACAACCTTGGACGCCAGCACGCCGCACAGCGTCGCTCCAACGCCGTACCCCGACGCGTAGACCGCCATCGCCAGCCCACGGAACCGGTCGTTAGAATACTCACTGACCAGCACCGTCACGCACGCGAGCACGCCGCCCACGCCCACACCAGTGACGAAGCGCCACGCGATAAACGCCGCGGTACTCCCCGCGAAGCCCGACAGGAGCAGGCCCACGGTATCAATCAGCAGCGCCACAAGAATCACGTTTCGACGCCCCCATCGATCCCCCGCAGGCCCAAAGACCGCCGCGCCGACACCAACGCCGAGCAGCGCCGCCGACAGCACCCAACCCAGCAGGGACGAGCCGATCGCGAACTCCTCCGCCAGGTGCGGCGCCGCGAATGCGGTTGCAACGAGGTCATAGCCGTCAAGGGCGTTCAAATAGGTAATGACGGCAATGATCAGCCACTGGTACGGGCTCATCGGCCGAGTGTTAATGGAAGTTCTGATATCCACCGCGCTCTTTCCTTTATCTTCACGTGTCGTGTTTTCGCAGATGTGTGAAGAATGTACCGCACGGTCTGTCTATTCGCGTCCTTTTATTCACGCTTTGTCAAGCACACAAAAAGACGCCACCCGGTTACCCATGGTGGCGTCGAAAAGCGATCAGAAGTTAGCCGTTCAGCTTGCGGTAATCAAAGACCTGGTCGATGATGCCGTACTCAACAGCTTCCTGCGCGGTAAGGATCTTGTCGCGATCCGTATCAATGCGGACCTGCTCCGCAGTGCGACCGGTGTGGTGCGCGAGTGTGTCCTCCATCAGGCGGCGCATGCGCTCGATCTCGTTGGCCTGGATCTCAAGGTCAGAAACTTGGCCCTGGGTGCCCTGCGTCGCCGGCTGGTGAATCAGCACACGCGAGTTCGGTAGCGCAGCGCGCTTCCCCGGCGCACCTGCGGCAAGGATAACCGCCGCAGCGGACGCAGCCTGGCCGAGGCACACCGTTTGCACGTCCGGGCGGACGTACTGCATCGTGTCGTAAATCGCCATCAGCGCGGTAAACGAGCCACCCGGCGAGTTGATGTACATCGTAATGTCGCGGTCCGGGTCCTGGGACTCCAGCACCAGCAGCTGCGCCATGATGTCATTCGCGGAAGTGTCATCGACCTGGGTGCCCAGGAAGACGATGCGCTCCTCGAAAAGCTTGCCGTATGGGTCGATCTGCTTCGTGCCGAAGGAAGTCTCCTCCAAGAACTGTGGCAGCACGTAGCGGGAGGAAGGCATTTGGAAAGACATACGTAAATTCTCCTGTCTACTTAGTTGCTGATCGAGCCCTGAGCGCTCTCGATAACGTGGTCCACGATGCCGTACTCCATCGCCTCTTGGGCCGTGAACCAACGGTCACGGTCGGAATCCTTCGTAATCTGCTCGAAAGTCTGGCCGGTATGCTCAGCGATGAGCTGGGCCATCTCGCGCTTCGTCGCAGCGAACTGCTCAGCCTGAATAGCAATGTCGGCAGCAGTACCTCCAACGCCTGCGGACGGCTGGTGCATCATAATCCGAGCGTGCGGAAGCGCGTAACGCTTGCCTTTCGTGCCGCCGGAAAGCAGGAACTGCCCCATCGACGCCGCCAAGCCCATGCCGTACGTAGCAATGTCGCACGGCGAGTACTTCATCGTGTCATAAATCGCCATGCCGGCAGTCACGGAACCACCCGGGGAGTTAATGTACAGCGAGATGTCGCGAGTTGGATCCTCCGCGGACAGCAGCAAGATCTGCGCGCACAGCTTGTTCGCAATTTCGTCGTCAACCTGCTGGCCCAGGAAAATAATGCGCTCGCGCAGCAGGCGCTCATAGACAGAATCACCCAAGTTCATGCCCTGCGATGGGGATGTCATAAAAATGGCTCCTTCGTGGTTCAAACTCTTTTATGTAGCGTCAACAATGCCACCACCCTACTCCGATAGTCCACTTTGCACGGGGTTGTTCGCTGATGGCGTACACGTACGTTGTGAACCCGTAGTGAATGGCGAAACGCCCCGGCGTAGGCGCAACGCGTGCGCATCGCCGGGGCGTTTCAACTCACGATTTAGTCTTCGGAAGCCTCTGCTTCTTCCTCTTCAACCTCACCGAAGTAATCGTTCGGGTCGACGGTCTCGCCCTTGTCGTCCTTCACGGACACGCGGCAGATCGCGGTAGCGAGTGCCTTGCCACGGCGGACGTCTGCGAAGAGGTTACCGATCTGGCCTGCCTGCTGCAGCTGCGCCACGAACTGGTTCGGGTCCATGCCGTAGGACTGCGCGGTGAACAGGATGTGGTCGGTCATCTCCTGCTGGGAAACCTCAGGCTCCTCCTGGTCAGCAACAGCGTCCAGGAACAGCTGGGTACGGACAGCGGACTCAGCCTGCTCGTGGTTCTTCTTGTCGAACTCCTCGCGGGTCATGCCCTGTGCCTCGAGGAACTGTGCGACAGCAGCCTCGTCGTGCGCCAGCTGGCCGAGCATCTGGTGGAGCATGTTGTGCTCCTGCTCCTCGACGATGGACTTCGGAAGCTCGAACTTGGTCTCCTCGAGCGCTGCCTTCAGTACCTCGTCGCGGATGTCAGCTGCCTGCTGGGTCTTCTTGTCCTCAGCGAGCTGCTCCTTGGTGGATTCACGCAGCTCCTCAGCGGTGTCGAACTCGGAGGCCATCTGAGCGAACTCGTCGTCAAAGTCAGGAAGCTTGCGCTCCTTCGACTGCTGGACGTGTACCTTGATGGTGGCTTCCTTGCCCTTGTGCTCGCCGAACTCGATCGTCGCTGTGAACTCGTTGTCCTCGCCGGTCTTCATGCCGCGCAGCGCGGTGTCGAGGCCCTTGATCAGGTCGTCCGAGCCGATCTGGTAGGTCAGGCCCTCAGTGGAAGCCTCCTCGACCTTCTCGCCGTCAACCTCAGCGTGCAGGTCGATGACTGCGAAGTCGTCGGTCTTCATCTTGCGCTTGGTGTCCTTGAGCTCGCCGAAGCGCTCGCGGAGCTGGTCGATCTCCTTGTCGACGTCCTCGTCGCTGACCTCGAGGGCCGGAACAGTGACGTCAATCTTGGAGAAGTCAGGGACAGTAATCTCTGGGCGAACGTCGACCTCAGCGGTGAACTCGACGACGTCGTTGTCCTCGATCTTGGTGATGTTGATCTCTGGCTGACCGATCGGGTTCAGGCCATTTTCCAGGACAGCCTTCTCGTAGCGGGTTGGCAGCATGTCGTTGACAACCTGCTCCAGGATCGGGCCACGGCCGAAGCGGGCGTCGATCAGCTGGCGAGGAGCCTTACCGCGACGGAAGCCAGGAATGTTGACCTGCTGCGCAATTGACTTGTACGCCTGGTCGATTTCCTTGCCGAACTCATCGAAAGGAACGCTGACGTCCAACTTGACACGAGTCTCACTGAGCTTGTCGACGGAAGTCTTCACGGATTACTCCTGTAATTAATCGGGTAAATTGTACGGATATGTAAACAAGCCCGCTATTTCTAGCGGGCTTGTTGATGTCGGGGCGACAGGATTTGAACCTGCGACCCCCTGCTCCCAAAGCAGGTGCGCTACCAAACTGCGCCACGCCCCGCGAATGATTGCTCATTGCGACGTTGGCAACTATAACCATGCCCCAGAGCAATACGCAAATCGACAGTTCAACACTACTTTTGGGCTATATTCACAGAAACAAAAACGCGGCTACACATCCTGTGTAACCGCGTCCTTTTTACTACTTGGAGGGAATGACGGGAATCGAACCCGCGTCTTCAGCTTGGAAGGCTGAGGTATTAGCCACTATACGACATTCCCACTTCACCAAAAGGTGATGGGCGCAAGTGTAACCCACCGCCCACTTTGAGACAAAACCACCCGCTTAGCGTGGAACTTTCTCCCGACCACGTGCGTTGCACGTTGTAAGTACTGATAATTTGTGGCCGATCCCGAAGGAGCTTTCCCTCACTATGAACCTCATTTTGATCCTCGCTATCGTTGGCGCCGCGGTGTACCTGATAAAGAGTCGCCAGAATGGCTCGACCAACCAGCGCGAACAGCTCCAGCTCGAGGACGCGATTGCGGACGCACGCCGCTGGACAGAGCGACTTGGCTCGCAAGTCCTTACTATTTCCGGCACCGACGCCGCTTCGACCCAGGCGATGGCCGACGCCTCTGAACGCTACAACGCAGCAAGTGGCGCGCTGGGCCAGGCGACCACACCGAAGCAGGCTATGCTCGCTCGCGAATCTGCCCTGGAGGGGCTGCACTATGTCAACGCAGCACGCGAAATCATGGGCATGCCCGCGGGCCCAGAGCTTCCGGAACTGGAAGGCCAGCGTCGCGCGGGCCGGGTGACCGAAGAGCGAACGATCCGCCAGGAAGACGGCACCACCGTCACCGCATCCCCGTACGCTTCTGAACGCACCCCGAACTACTACCCTGGCGGCGTTGTCGCCGGCCGCCCAGTACCGGCTGGCTGGTACTCCACCGCCTGGTGGGCTCCAGCGATGATGACCGGCATGTGGGCTGCAAGTTCGATGATGTTCTACTCCGCGATGTTCGCAGGTATGGCCGGCACGCCATCGCCTGAGGCCTTCGCAGCGGGTGACTTCGGGGACGCCGGCGAAGGCGACTTCGGCGATATGGGAGATGCTGGAGACATCGACGATGCCGGGGAGATGGGCGACATGGGCGACGCCGGCGGCGAGGGCCTGTTCGGTGACGGCGGCCTCTTTGGGGATGGCGGTGGCTTCGACTTCGGGGGATTTGACTTTTAGTCCAGGCCAGTGCGCTAGAATGCCTACCGTTTAGCACCCCACCGTCTAAGGAGCGTTTCGTGAACATTGCAGTGTTGCTCAAGGAAGTCCCGGATACGTACGGCGACCGCGACCTGAATTTGGAAACCGGCCTGACCGATCGCTCCGGTGATGTCGTCGCTGACGAGGTCTGCGAACGCGCCGTCGAAGCCGCGATGCGACTCAAGGAGGCCCGCGGCGACGAGGAAACCATCGTCGACCTCATTACGGTAGGGCCAGAAACAGCGCATGCCAGCGTGCGCAAGGGCATCGCGATGGGCGCGGATGATGCCTACATCATTGCCGACGACGCGCTCCTCGGCGCGGACGTGACGCTGACGGCAGAAGTGCTCGCAGCGGCACTGCGCAACAAGGACTACGACCTGGTTGTGCTCGGTACCGCGTCCTCTGACGGCGGTGGCGGCGTCATGGCTGGACTGCTCGCAGAGATGCTCGGCTGGCCCGCCATCGCCAACGCGACCGAGGTCACGCTCAACAACGACATGGTGACTTTGACGCAGGTCAGCGATCACGCCACGCTCACCCTGGAGGCGCAGCTCCCGGCGCTGGTCGCGGTCTCGGACGAGTACCCGGATGCCCGCTTCCCGAACTTCAAGGGTCTGATGGCGGCGAAGAAGAAGGAACTGCACACGCTGACGCTGGCGGAGCTCGGCGTCGACGCGGAGGATTTTGCACGGCCGCGGGCGATCATGGTGGACGTCGAAAAGCGTCCTGCGCGTGAGCGCGGCGAGATCATTGACTACGGCCCGAACGCTGTGGGCCAGCTGGTCGACTTCCTTGCAGAGAAGCACTACATCTAACCCGCCGAACGAAGGATACTGACATGGCAACCTCTCCCCGCACAGTTTTGGTCGTGCTCGATGCGACGCACGACGACCAGCTCGACTCCACCGCCGCCGAACTCATCGGCGCAGCCGCGCCTCTGGGTACCCCGGTGGTGCTGACCACCAACCCTGCACACACCGAAGCGCTCGGCGAGCTCGGCGCAGCCGTGGTGCTGACCACTAACGTTGACGCGCAGCAGCAGGCAGTCCCACTTGTCGACGCCGCCGAGGCCGCGTTCAACGCCATCGACCCGGCAGCCGTGATCCTCGCCCACTCCGTCCGCGGCCGCGACGTCGCGTCGCGCCTGGCCGTGCGCAAGGGCAAGGCCCTGCTCACCGACGCGATTGATGTCCGCCGAGACGACCAGGGCATTGTGACGGACCACGAGAACTACGGCGGCGCCTACACCGCGACGGCCGCAGCGACCCACTCGGCGCCAATTATTACGGTGCGCATCGGCGCGATCGATCGCCGTGCGGACGCCACCGCGCCCGAGGTTCACGAGTTGGACGTCACCGCCTCCGGGACACGCGCCGCGACGGTGACTTCGGTGACGCCGGTGGTGCGCACCTCGACGCGCCCGGAGCTGCTCACCGCAGACCGCGTGGTTGCAGGAGGCGTTGCTTTGGGTGACGCGGACATGTTCGAGCAGCTCGTGGGCGGGCTTGCCGACGAGCTCGGCGCCGCAGTCGGCGCGACCCGCTCCGCTGCGGACGAGGACCAAATCAGCCACGACGCCCAGATTGGGCAGACCGGCATCGTGGTCAGCCCGAAGCTCTACATCGGCATCGGCATTTCTGGCGCTGTGCAGCACCTCGTGGGCATGCAGACAGCCGACACCATCATCGCGATCAACAACGATGAGGACGCTCCGCTGTTCGATATCGCGGACTTCGGCATCATTGGCGATCTCTTCGACGTGGTGCCGGAACTCATCGAGCAGATCGCAGCTCGCCGCGGCACGGAGGCGTCCGAGTAATGCAGGTGCACCTTCGTCGTGGCCTGCCCCGCGTAGCGAGCGGCCAGCCGTGGCCACCAGTTGATGAGGTCGCGCTCGAACCCGATCCGGCCGTGACCGGCGATCTGGTCGGCGCTCAAGCGGCTCCGGCCCCAGCGCAACCCGAAGGCGTATCGACGCCCCTCCGTCGCGGCCTGCCTCGTACCCCGAGCGGCCAGCCATGGCCTCCTACAGACTCGGTCGCAGTCGCTGCGGACCCTGCCGTGCAGCAGGTGTTTCCAGCGGCTGCAGAACGCACTGCTGCCGAACAGCCCGCGGAAGAGCAACCAGCTGGCCCGCTCACCACGGTCGCCGTGCGCCAGGGCCTTCCGCGTACTGCCGGGGCTGGCCCGTTCCCGCCTGTCGCCAGTGTCGACATCCCAGAGGACCCCGCTGTGGCGGTTCCTCCGCTCTACGGCGCAGCGGCGAAGGCTGCAGAACAGGCACCGGAACAGGTAGCGGCAGTCGAGTCCTCGCCGCAGCTAGCACAGCCCGAGCGGCCGGAGCCGTCGGCACAGTCCGTGCCCGCGCCGACCCAAGCGCCAACACGTCGCTGGTGGGCGTACGGTGGCGTCGCGCTGCTCGCTGCGTTCGTAGTCGCGGTCCTGGTGGCGCGCTGGTTCGTCGGCACCCCGACGGGCAGCAGCTTCATCGAGCGCTACACCGGTCAGCAGCCGCTGCCCGAAGGCGCACCTGTTGGGCTGCCGGCATGGTTGGGATGGTCGCACTTCTTCAACATGCTGTTCATGGCGCTCATCATCAAGACTGGTATGACCGTGCGCCACGAGCGCAAACCCGAAGCCTATTGGGCGCCGCGCACAAACCCCAAGAAGAAGATTTCTCTTACCCTGTGGCTGCACCTCACCATTGACGTGCTCTGGGTGGCACTCGGTGCGGCGTTCTACATCGTGCTGTTCGCCACCGGTCAGTGGATGCGCATCGTGCCCACGAGCTGGGAGGTCATCCCGCAAGCGGTCTCCGCGGGGATCCAGTACCTCAGCCTGGACTGGCCGACGGAGAACCCGTGGGTGCACTACAACGCGCTGCAGGAGCTGTCGTACTTTGCGGTGGTGTTCATCGCTGCCCCGCTGGCGATCCTCTCCGGCGCTCGCATGAGCGAGTGGTGGCCGAAGTCCTGGTCCTTCTTCTCGCTGAAGGCTGCACGCGCTATTCACTTCCCCACCATGCTGTTCTTCGTCCTGTTCACCGTGGTACACGTCTTCCTGGTGCTCACCACGGGTCTGCGCAGGAACATGAACGCGATGTTCGCTGCCTCCGGCGACGTCGACCCAGACGTGTACGGTACGAGCTGGACTGGCGTCATCCTGTTCCTCGTTGCGGCAGCCGTGATCGCGGTGGTGTGCAGGCTGGCTCGCCCCGCACTGGTAGCCCCGGTGGCGCAAGCGACTGGCAAGGTGACAAGCCGCTAAAGTAAAGCGCATGGTACCCATGTTTGCGCTTCACGACGGCACATCAATCCCCCAGCTCGGCTACGGCCTCCACCGCGTAGACCCACAGGAGGCCGAGCGGTTGGTCAGCGAAGCGCTGGAGGCAGGTTACAGGCACTTCGACACCGCCCACATTTATGGGAACGAAGAGGGCGTCGGCAAGGCAATCGCGAAGTCGGGGATCCCGCGCGAGGAGCTGTACATCACCACGAAGCTGTGGAACAACCGCCACCACGACGCCCCGGCGGCGCTCGAGGAGTCACTGGAGAAACTCGGTCTTGACCACGTCGACCTCTACCTCATTCACTGGCCGCTGCCCGGACAGGGCGCATACGTGGATGCGTGGAAATCCCTCATTGGACTCCGGGAGGCCAAACTCACCACCTCAATCGGCGTCTCAAACTTCCTGCCTGAGCACATCGAGCAGATTGAGATGCATACCGATGTCACCCCTGTGGTCAACCAGGTTGAGCTGCACCCGCTGTTCCAGAACTGGAAAGAGCTCGACGCGATGCGCGTGCACAATATCGCAATCGAGGGCTGGGCTCCGCTCGGCGGCGGCGCCTACGACCTCACGGACTTCCCCGAAATTACCGACGCCGCCGAGGCACACGGCAAAACGCCAGCGCAGGTGGTTCTACGCTGGCATCTGCAGAACGACGTGATCGTGTTCCCCAAGACCACGTCCGCGGAGCGGATGCGTGAAAACATGGACATTTTCGACTTCACGCTCAGCCCCGAAGAAATGTCCGCCATCGTCGCGCTCGACGAGGAGGAGTTTGGGCGCCACGGCCCGCACCCCGCGGACTACGAAGAACTGGGCTAGATAGCCGGGGCTTCGCCCGTCTCCTCGTATTTGGACAGGATGTCGATGCGGCGCTGGTGGCGCTCCTCGTTGCTCCACTCCTGACCAATGAACGCGTCGACGATCTTCAGCGCTTCTTCCTCGGTGTGCATGCGCCCACCGATACCGATGAGCTGCGCGTTGTTGTGCTCGCGTGCCAGGCGCGCGGTCTCCTCAGACCACGCCAAGGCGCAGCGAGCGCCCTTCACCTTGTTCGCGGCGATCTGCTCACCATTGCCAGAGCCGCCCAGCACGATGCCGAGGGAGCCTTCGTCCGCTACCGTCCGCTCAGCTGCGGCGATGCAGAACGCTGGGTAGTCGTCGAGGGCGTCATACTCGTGCGCACCACAGTCGATGACTTCATGGCCCTGCTTTTCCAGGTGGGCCTTAATCTGATTCTTTCGTTCGAAACCGGCATGATCTGCCCCAAGGTAAATTCGCATGCGCTCTACCCTACCTTCCTGCTAGCTCACCTGCGGCGGTTCCGTGCGGGAACGCTTCAGTTCGAAGAAGTAGGGGTATTCGCTCAGTGCCAGGGAGGCGTCGAAAAGCTTGCCTGCCTCCTCACCCGTTGGGACGCGGGTGATGACCGGCCCAAAGAATGCGGTGTCTCCGAGCTTGACCACCGGGGTGCCCACCTCGTCACCGACGGCGTCCATCGCACCCTGGTGGTAGGTGCCCAGCAGCTCGTCCATCTCGTTCGTGTTGGCGACATCGGCGTAGCTGGCGTCGAGACCTACCTCTTCGAATGCTGCCGCGATGATCTCGTCGTAGGCGCCGTAGCCCTTCTTACCGCCCTGCTCCTCGGCGTGAATGGCGGTGCCCATCGCGGTGTAGAGCGCGTCGATCTTCTCTGGGTGGTCGCGCTTCACCGCTGCGAACACGCGCGCGGGACCCCAGTTAGCCTCCATCATCTTGGCGTAGTCGGCGGGGATGTCGCGGCCGTCGTTAAGAATGGACAGTGACATCGGCACCCACTCGACCGTGATGTCGCGGACCTTTTCTACTTCCTTCATCCAGCGCGAAGTGAGCCAGCAAAATGGGCAGCTTACGTCGAACCAAAAGGTAACTGGTGCAGTCACAGAATCATTCCTCCATTCGTTCCGGAAATTATGCAGCCACCATAGCGAAAAACACACAGGTACGGCGAGTATGTTGGAGGACATGAAGACAAACCTCAAGCGCAGCGACGCACAACTTCGCGCACAACTTATCTCAGATGTCCATTACGATATTGCGCTCGATGTCAACGGAGCAGAGCAGTTCACGTCGACCACCACGGTCACGTTCCGCTCGGGCGCAGGCGAGACCTTCTTCGACCTGGTCGCCGACGAGTTCTCCGCAACGCTCGACGGCCGCCCCGTCGACGGCCGCACCCTCACTCTCACCGAGGGCGAGCACACGTTAGTTGTCGACGCCACCATTACCTACAACCACACCGGAGAAGGCCTGCACAAGTTCGTCGACCCGGTGGACAACAAGGATTACCTCTACACCCAGTTCGAACCCGCGATGGCGATGAAGGCGTTTGCCTGCTTCGACCAGCCAGATATCAAGGCCACGTATAAGATTGCCGTCGACGCGCCAGAGGCCTACACGGTCGTACTCAACGAGGAGGCGACCCATGAGGGCAACGTGTGGTCCTGCACCATTGATTACCCACTGTCGACGTACCTGGTGGCAATCTGCGCCGGCGAGTACGAGTTCGTCGAAGACGAGTACGTCGACGATCTGAAGCGTATCCCGCTTCGCATCTTTGCCCGCGCCTCACTCATGGAGCACCTCGACGCGGAACGCTTGTTCCGCCAGACGAAAGACGGCTTCGCGTACTACCACAAGAATTTTGCGATTGCGTACCCGTTCGGCAAGTACGACCAGATTTTCTGCCCCGAGTACAACATGGGCGCAATGGAGAACGCCGGCGCGGTGACGTTCCGCGATGAGTACGTCTTTACTTCCGAGCCAACCCCGTATCGCCTCGAGCGCCGCAACGACACGATCCTGCACGAGATGGCGCACATGTGGTTCGGCGACCTCGTCACGATGCAGTGGTGGGACGACTTGTGGCTCAACGAGTCCTTCGCAACCTGGTCCGCGGCCATTGCCCAGACTGAGATCGGCGAGTACCCGAATGCGTGGACGACGTTCGCCGCCGTCGAGAAGGCATGGGCCTACCAGCAAGATCAGCTGCCGACGACCCACCCAATTGCCGCTGACGCCCCGGACATCGAGACTGCTGAGCAGAACTTCGACGGGATCACCTACGCCAAGGGCGCATCCGTGCTGAAGCAGCTGCAGGCATACGTTGGCCGCGACGAGTTCTTCGCGGGCGTGCGCGATCACTTCAACAACCACAAGTTCAGCAACGCTACCTTCGACGATCTTCTGGGCGCGTTGGAGAAGTCGTCGGGCCGCGATTTGAGCGAGTGGTCCCAGCAGTGGCTGCGCACCACCGGTGTGTCCACCCTTCGCCCTGAAATCACCGAGGATTCCTTCGCAGTCGTGCAAGAGTCCGACGTACTGCGCACCCACCGGGTCGGCATCGGGCTGTACAAGCTTGACGGCGACAAGGTCGTGCGCACCCACCACGTGAACGTCGATATCGAGGGGGCGCGCACCGAGGTACCCGAACTCGCCGGCATCGACCACGACCTCGCGTTGGTCAACGACGAGGACCTCACCTACTGCAAGATGCGCCTCACGCCGGAACACACTGGGTTCGTTCTGGAGCACATCGGGCAGATCGAGGACCCGCTTGCACGCACCCTGTGCTGGTCATCCCTGTGGGAGGCCGTCCGCGACACGCTGCTTCCGGCGCGCAAGTTCGTGATGGCCGTGGCAAACTTCAGCCGCCTCGAAGACCAACCGAGTGTGCAGGAGCGTCTCCTCGCACAGGCTACGCTGGCGGTCAAGCAGTACGTGGCGTGGTCCTGGCAGCGCACCGGCTTCTACATGCTCAGCGAGGCATTCCGCGGCCAGGAGCCTGCAGGTATCTACCAGCGCGCGCTCGCCCGCCTGCAGCCTTCGAAGCAGAACACGACGTACTTCCACGAACTCCTACAGTCGCTGGATAACCAGGAGATTCGCTGGCTCGTGCTCACGAACCTTGTCGCAGGCGGCGCCATGCTGGCCAAGACCGCCAAGAACGAGGAGGATCCGTCCTCCGAGGGTGCGCTGTCGCGCCTGCGTATCGACGCCGTCACGAACAAGCAGTGGGCGTGGGATGAGATCGTCAGCGGCACACGCACAAACCTCGAGGTGCGCTTCCTTATCGACGGCCTCACCTTCACCTCCGAAGGCATGGACGGCTTGGCCGAGCGCTACTTCGAGATCGCGCCAGAGCTGTGGGACAAACTGACCAACGAGATGGCTCAGAACACGCTCGAGGGCCTGTTCCCGCTGTGGGATATTTCGATTGCTACAGTCGAGCGCGCCGAGGCGCTCCTTGCGCGGGAGGACATTCCGGCGGGCCTGCGCCGCATCGTTTCGGAGGGTAAGGCCCGCGTGGAGCGCGCGCTGCGCAACCGTGTTGGTGACGCAGGCGCGGAAGGCGCAGCGAAAACGCTGCGCTAGAGGCTAGAGCTCCTCGACGATGCGGATCTGCGCCGCATCCGTGCGAGCCACGATAGAGGCGAACATGACCAGCGTGTCACCCTCAAAGAGCTTGCGCGTGATGCGGTGCACCGGGGTGTTCGCCGCCAAGGAGAGGCTCTCGCGCTCCTTATCGGTCGGGTTGGCCGGGAACAGGATGTCCTCGCGGCGCAGGTGAGGAGTCACGCCACCCAGGTCGGTACGCTGGCGACGTGCGTAGTCGACGGAGCTACGGCTGTACTTGGACTCGTAGCCGGGACGCACATAGGTGGTTTCAGCGAACACCGGGTTACCGTTGGCGAAGTGAACGAGCTCGCTGGTGAGCAACTTATCGCGGGAGTCTACGCCGAATGCAGAGACGACGATCTGCGGTGCGGGCGCAGCGGTCTCCGAAATCAGTTCGGAAGAGACGTCCAGACCATGCGCGATAAGCTGCTCCGTCAGCGATACCTTGCCCGTCAAGTCTATGATCGGAGGCAGCGCGCGAACGAATGTGCCACCGGTGCGGCCACGCTTACGCTCAATAATTCCTTCGAGCTGCAATAGGTCCAGTGCATGGCGCACGGTCATGCGTGCCACCCCGTACATGTCTACAAGTTCGCGTTCTGGCGGTAGCTTGTCGCCGGGTTCGAGCTCGCGCGATTCGATCTGGCTCCGCAGAGCATCAGCAATCGCTACATACGCTGGCTTTTTCGCCATAAATTCCTCCTATTTTTGCGGCTGCGTTTAGGTTCACTGCCGCCCGCCCATAACTCCAGGTGTGACGCCAAAAGGTACAACACCAAAATCTCAGTTGTTTCTAATATAGTTCATTGGACCATAAAAGTACCTAACAATAAATTTGAACAAAGTGCGCGACACTTGACACGTCCATAAATTGCAAAGTCATACTTTCAGTTGAACCCTATCGACGTGCCAAATTCAGGAATCTCCAACGCCAATTACAACATCGCCCAAGCCACGGCCAATACCCCCATTTGCGGTAACCCGGGTGCTCGACGGCTGCTCGAGACGTAGCGCGTAAACTAGAGCACAATGTTTTCTCTTACGCAGTTTTCTCCATCAGTCTTAGCCAAATCCGTGAGCGTTCCAGATGTCGACGAAGCCGTCGACTCCGTCACCTCGTGGTGGAATGACCCCGCCACGCGAGACATCTTTGTGACCCGCCCCCTGTGGATCCTGGTCATCCTGGCCATTGCCCTTGTGTTGCACATCGTGGTGCGCAGAATCATTACGAAGGCCGCGAACAACGCCATCAACTCCTCCAGCGCGGCTCTCCCCTTCCGCCGCCGCGCTGGCGCCGTGAAACCCGACACTGCGCATTCGCGCTCGCGGGAGCAGCGCCGCCAGCAGCGCATCCTCACGCTGGCGAACGTAGGACGCTCCGCGGCAGCAATTGTGATTTGGGTGTGGGCGGTCCTCGCGGTGCTCGACCAACTCGGGGTCAACGTCGCCCCGCTCGTGGCCTCTGCGGGCGTCGTCGGCGTCGCCCTCGGCTTCGGCGCGCAGTCCCTTGTGAAAGACTTCCTCAGCGGCATCTTCATGTTGCTGGAAAACCAGTACGGTGTCGGTGACGTCATCGCGGTCAACGACATTGAGGGCACTGTAGAGCACGTCACGATGCGCATCACCACCGTCCGCGATATTGACGGCACCCTCTGGTACGTCCGAAACGGTAACATCGATCTGCTTGGCAACCAGAGCGACGTCTTCTCCGTTGCCCGCCTCGAGATCCCTGTTTCCATCCAGGCTGATCCGGAGCAGGCAGCCAGCGTCGTCGAGGCCGCAATGCAGGACGCAGTGACGCGCCCCGAGATCAAGGACAAACTCGTCGGTGAGGCCACCATGCTGGGCATTTCCAAGTTCGACCCGGAGTGCGCAACCCTGCGCGTGATGGTCAATACGCTGCCTGGCGAGCAGTGGGGCGTCTCCCGTTTCATGACCGCGGTCATCCTCGAGGCGCTTCACACGCACGGCGTGCCGCTGCCTGGCACGGAGCCGACCTACATCCGACACCTGGACCGCACCCCTGGAGGCGAGAACAACGATGCAGATCAGCAATAGCAACGAGGCACAGCAAACGCTCTACGAAGCCGTCGGCGGCGAGGAGTTCTTCCACACGCTCGTGCACCGCTTCTACGCCCAGGTCAAAGAAGATGACCTCATCGGCCCCATGTACCCCGACGAGGACTGGGAAGGCGCCGAATCCCGCTTGCGTTGGTTCCTCACCCAATACTGGGGCGGGCCACGCACCTACCAGGAGCGCCGTGGCAACCCAATGCTGCGCCGCCGCCACTTCCCGTTTGCAATCGGGGAGGCTGAGGCGGACCGCTGGCTCGAGCTGATGGGCAAGGCAATGGCCGAGTTTGACGACGCCACCCTGCCCCAGCCCTACCGCGCCGCCATGTGGAATCACATGCAGCGAGTCGCGTACATGATGATCAACCAGGGCCCGCGGTCATACGAATAGGCTCAGCGACTTGCTGTGGTAGACGGTGCCGAAGGGGGCGTCGATACGCACCCACCTGCCTGCGCTCGAAACCCGCAGGTAGCGAGGCACTTCGACCGGGGCTTCGAACCCCGGAATGAGCCCAAGCGAGGTGCAGGTAAACACCGCACGCATGGGTATTTCAAGTTTCGGGCCGCGGTCGTCCGCGTCGACGGTGATGACCACGGCGTCGAGAAGTGAAACCGGCGGGCCGAGCGGGCCCGCGAACTGGCGCGCAAGGTTTCGGCCTTCGTCGGCGAGCTGACGCGCTGTAGAAATAGGCACCTCTTCGCGCAGCACGAACCCTTGCGCCGGTGGCAGTGCCCCAGGCCAGTTCTGATCCTGCGCCGCGCCAAGTGTTCCCGTCGCAGTTTCGAGTGCCTCGAGAACCCGGCGCGCAGGCACCACCGCACCGTCGCGGGAGATAGTTCCGCGGACCCGGCGCGAGGCGACGCAGTCGAACGGGGTGGTGACAAAGACATCGACGTCGTGTTCCCCGACTCGCTGGAACCGCGCGTAGGCGTCATCCTGGAGTGCGAGGGCGCGCTGCAGCAGGGCGCGCAGTCCGCGCTCCCCCTGCTCAACAACAAGCGTTTCGGTGGTAGCCACCTATGCCTGCCCCAGCTCGTCGTCACCGTCGAGCGTTGTGTAGGCGCGGGCAAGGATGCCGAGCTCCTGCGAGGTGATTGCTCGCGGGCTCGCCGTCCGTTTATCCACGGTGACCTGTACGCAATCAATCACGCAACAGACGCTGCCTTGTGCGTCCTTGATCTCCTGACGCGTCGTAAAGGACGTGTTGCCGAGGTGGATCACCTGCGTATCAACGGTCACTGCCTGCGTGTTCGGCAGCACTGGGCGAACGTAGTCCGCTTCGATGCGCCGAACGAACACCACAAACTCGTACCCCTGAGACTCGAAGAACTCCTGGGCAAACGCGAGTCGCGCCTGCTGCGCGATCTCGATGTAAGCCGAGTTTGTCACATGGCCGTACCGGTCAAAATCGTTCCACCTCAGCGAGATGGAGTGCGTGTGAATCCTGCCGCGCATATTCTGTTCCGACATAGCCATTTCCTACCTTTTCCGCTGTTAGCGGCTGAGCTTGCGGTGGGTGACGCGCGACGGCTTCGCCGCTTCCTCACCGAGGCGCTCAACCTTGTTCTTCTCGTAGTCGCCGAAGTTGCCCTCGAACCAGTACCACTTGCCTTCCTCAACGTTGCCTTCCCAGGCGAGGATGTGGGTACAGGTGCGGTCCAGGAACCAGCGGTCGTGCGAAATCACGACAGCGCAACCTGGGAACTTTTGCAGCGCATTCTCAAGCGAGCCAAGGGTTTCGACGTCCAAGTCGTTGGTCGGCTCGTCGAGCAGGATCAGGTTGCCGCCCTGCTTCAGCGTCAGCGCCAGGTTCAGGCGGTTACGCTCACCACCGGAGAGCACCTTGGACGGCTTCTGCTGGTCAGCGCCCTTGAAACCGAACGCCGAGAGGTAGGCCCGCGACGGCATTTCGTTCTGGCCGACCACGATGTAGTCGAGGCCGTCCGAGACTACTTCCCACACCGTCTTTTCCGGGTCGATGTTTTCGCGGTTCTGGTCGACGTAGGACAGCTTCACGGTCTCACCGACCACGACGGTGCCTGCGTCTGGCTCTTCCAGCCCAACGATGGTCTTGAACAGGGTGGACTTACCCACACCGTTCGGGCCGATCACGCCCACGATGCCGTTGCGCGGCAGCGTGAAGAACAGGTCCTTGATCAGGACGCGGCCGTCGAAGCCCTTGTCCAGGTGCTCGACCTCGACGACCTTGTTGCCCAGGCGTGGAGGCGTCGGGATCTGGATTTCTTCGAAGTCCAGCTTCTTGTACTGCTCTGCCTCGGCAGCCATTTCCTCGTAGCGTTCCAGACGCGCTTTGTTCTTCGCCTGGCGCGCCTTCGGCGAGGATCGTACCCACTCGAGCTCGTTCTTCAGACGCTTCTGCAGTTTCTGGTCCTTCTTGCCAGCAACCTCGAGGCGCTCGGCCTTCTTCTCCAGGTAGGTGGAGTAGTTGCCCTCGTATGGGTAGAGCTTGCCGCGGTCGACCTCACAGATCCACTCGGCCACGTTGTCCAGGAAGTAGCGGTCGTGGGTAATCGCCAGAACTGCGCCCGGGTAGGACTGCAGGTGCTTCTCCAGCCACAGGACGGACTCGGCGTCCAGGTGGTTCGTTGGCTCGTCGAGCAGCAGCAGGTCCGGTTCGGACAGCAGCAGCTTCGCCAGCGCGACGCGGCGGCGCTCACCACCGGAAAGCTTGGTCACCGGGCTATCGGACGGCGGGCAGCGCAGTGCTTCCATCGCCTGCTCAATCTTGGAATCGACCTCCCAGGCGTCAGCGGCGTCGAGCTCCTCCTGGAGTTTGCCCATTTCTTCCATGAGCTCGTCGGTGTAGTTCGTCGCCATCTCTTCAGCGATTTCTTCGAAGCGCTGCTTCTTCTCGAAGATGTCGCCGAGGCCCTCTTCGACGTTCTCTCGAACGGTCTTCTCCTCGTTCAGCGGTGGCTCCTGCAGGAGGATGCCGACCGTTGCGCCGGGATCCAGGAATGCTTCGCCGTTGTTTGGCTGGTCAATCCCCGCCATGATCTTGAGTAGCGAGGACTTACCTGCGCCGTTTGGCCCAACGACACCAATCTTGGCGCCGGGATAAAAGGCCATGGTGACATTGTCCAAAATGACCTTGTCACCGATGGCCCTGCGAACGTTTTTCATCGTGTAGATGAACTCAGCCACGTAAAAACCCCTTTAACTGAAGCGGACATACATCGTTTCACAGGGTACATCAGCGAAAGGTGAACGTGCGCTTCCCCAGCGCCGAGCGAGAGCGCAACCGCGGGCGTCAGAACGGCGCGGGGCCGTCGTCACTTTCGCCGCTGCCAGCACCCACAGCTACCGGCTCGAGTTCAGGCGACTGCGGTTGTGGTTCCGTAGCCGCCGCCGAGTCCGACGCCTGCATCTTCATTTGCTCGAAGTAGAACTCGCGCTCCTCTTCCGTCATGAAGTCGACCGCCGTCTTGATCTTCACCGCAGGCTGGCCCTCGAGTGTGTGGCCGTTCTCGGTGATCTTCCAGGAGGAGATCTGGTGCATGCCGAGCTCGAACGCGACCTTGTCCGCTTTCAGCACGGTGCGGTACCGGTTGAGCTTCTCACCGGCGTCGTTAGTTTCCACCCAGGTCTCCGTGACCAACCGTCCGGAGACCATCACCGGCGCGCCACGGAACAGTGAGGTGCGCGCGTTGATGGCGAGCTGGTTCCAACACTCGACGTCGATGTAGAGCTGGTCCGTGTCCTCCCAAATGTCGCGGCCTTGGTTGTCCTGCTCGCCCGTGCGCCGCCTGCGGGAGGACGCGATGCGCATCTTGCACACCGAGTTTCCCGACGCCGGGAACCACTTAAAGTACGGTGCTGCCGTCAAGTTTCCGCATACGGTGACGTTCATCTGGCTCATTGTTGTGTCCTTTCAATTGTTTGCTGAACTGGTACAACTCGGAGCTTTCCAGTGCAGAAACAGAAAAGAAAGGATGCGGCCTTGCAGCCTGTGGATTGATTTTTGGAATTCCACAGATCCCAGGGAATCGTCGATTAGCCCTTGTGCTGCGGGGTATCCGACGTGTACTGTGCGAGCATTTCGTTGTAGGCGCGCCACTCGGCGTCGTCAGTCTCGTCCGCGATGCGGTCGACCTCTGCGGTTTCTGCGCGGTCCTCGCGCCACCACAGGATGAACAGCACACCGAACACGATAACCAGCGGGAACGAGCCCGACGCCCAGGCGATACCGCCGCCCACCTTCTGGTCCGCCAGCAGATCCGGGTCCCACGGCAGGAGCAGCGAACGGTAGAACTCCTCGCCCATCACGGTGTTGAGCTGCATGAGGTACACACCCATAAAGAGGTGCACCGGCATGGAGATCCACAGCCACAGCAGGCGCGTCTTCGCCGTCACGCGCCCCTCGATGTAGTCCGGGCCGATGAGCTCCCAGAAGTAAAAGTAGCCCGACACCAGGAACACCGCGTTCATGATGACGTGGCCCGCGTGCTCCGAAATCATCAGCTCGTACAGGTCAGTGAACACGTACATGACATAGAAGAACACCAGGAACTGCACCGCGGACACCGGCGGGTACGTCACGATGCGCAGGAACTTACTGCGCTGGAAGGACTGCGCCCACAGCCGGGGGTTGAACTCCCCGGACGGGTAGGCGTCGATAATGAGCGACAGTGGCGCGCCCAGCACGAGGAACACCGGCACCCCCATCGACAGGATCATGTGGACGGTCATGTGCGCCGAGTAAGAGGCCGGCATGTGCAGCCCGATGCCGGAGCACATCGTGACTACGACGGTCGCGCAGCCCAGCAGCCACCACGCCGTGCGCCCCTTCGACCACCCGCTCACCCGGCGCGTCAGGTGCAGGTAGTAGACGGCCAGCAGGATCGCGATCACGCTGTAGAGCAGCTCGAATCGCCACAGCCCGACCCAGTTCGCCCAGGTCAGTGGGTCCTCGAGGTTGTAGCCCATCTGGATCTGCATCGGGGTGAGGTTCGGGTCTCGTGGCGGTGGCGGCGGAGTGCGTCCGAGCGTGACAGCGAGGCCAGTCACGGCGGCCATCACCAGCACTTCCACCGCGCCGAGCCGTACGAACGCTCTGCGTTGCGACGGCCCCTCCGCCTCAAGCGCCGGAATCGTGCGCTCGCGGTGCGCATACCCCATCAAACCAAGCAGCAGTATGCCAACCAGCTTGCCCACCAGCACCCAGCCGTAGGCGTAGCGGGTGATGTCGTCCAGGTGCACGCGGATCGCGCCATTAATCACGCCCGACACCGCCATCGCTACGAACGCGAACAGCGCGATGCGCGAATATCTGCGCACCGCCGGTGCCAAGTCCGGCCCCAACCTGAAACCGTGCGCCACCAGCGCCATCAGGGCACCAACCCACACCAGCAGGAACACCAGGTGCCAGATGAAGGAGTTCGTGCCGAAGTCGTGATCGCCACCGGTCGCGGAGTGACCAGTCAGCGCCAGCGGCATAATCGCCAACAACGAGCCGATGAACAAAGCCACTTGCGACCACCAGCACGACACCCGGTACCCCGCCACGGCCACACACGCCGCGATTGCCGCGACAATCAGCCAGACGCGGGCGTCAGCAACCTTGTCCAGCGCCAAGGTCCAGGCGTCGACCTCAAACATCACGGTGCTCAGCGGCTGGCCTGAGACGTCGGAAAGCACCAGCGGCACCATCACCACTCCGATCAGCGCCAACCCCGCGGATGATGCCGCCCCCGTCCGGGAAGCAATCACCCCGTCGACGGTCAAGTGCGCGCCGTTGAGGTCAGCGCCCGTCTGCTTCGGCGGCAACAACCACGCCGAGAAGAGAAAGGACCCAGCTGCCAGCGCGGCCAGTACCCACGCTGCGCCCCGCAGCGCCGGCAGTCCGAACGTCGTCAACGCCCCCGGATCCGGGATGCCCAACGCCGCGAGCGAGGCGCCCGCGAACATCTCCGAAATCACCCCGGCGATGAGCGCCGCGACGAGCCCCGCCGCAAGATACAACGGAAACGCCGCTTTCACCGCCGACTTTGAGGCAACCTGCGCATTTGACATGCTCACTACCCTACGTTTGCAATCTGCATGTTCCCAAGTTTTTCGACGCCCACTTCTCCCCCTCTACGTCACAAGTGTGAACAATAGCTTCTTGCTCAGCCCCACCAGGACTCAGACCTGTCGGGGACAGTTCACTTAAAAGAACGCTGCCATCCACCATTCGCTGATTCCGCGCCGCGGACACTCGGCTTGCCACACCCTGTCCGCGGCAGCACGTTCACCAGCCGTTTGAGAAAACCAACCGCTTAATCTGTCCGCCCCACGGACACGCAACCGATGATGCCTCAACCCGGAAAAACTGTCCGCCCCGCGGACAACCCGCATGCCACACCCTGTCCGCGGCACCCCTCCCACCTTGCGGATTGAGCAGAACCAACCACTTACCCTGTCCGCCCCGCGGACACGCACCCGATGATGCCTCAACCCGGAAAAACTGTCCGCCACGCGGACAACCCGCATGCCACACCCTGTCCGCGGCACCCCTCCCACCTTGCGGATTGAGCAGAACCAACCACTTACC
>NZ_JAGPYU010000014.1:0-61921 GCF_024453945.1 Corynebacterium sp. CCUG 61414 | reverse complement strand
CCAAACCGCCCCGCCCCCACAACCCATCACGATCTAACACCCAACCATGTTCACAACCACTTGACATAAAGCGTTTTGGGGGGCAGGTTTGTGTTTCCCCAGGTCGCCGAGTGGGCGTGAGGGAATTTGGTGTCTTGTGGAAACGCTGGAGTGCCAAAGGGCGCAACCTTATTTAGGCTAGACATTCAAACCTGCAGGTGAGAAAAGCGCTAGATGTTAAGGGTTGCGTCCTTTGGCACTGGTCGACCAGGGGGGCGCACCAAATCCCTAGTTTTCGGCGGGATGGTTTGCGTTTCCCCAGGTCGCTGAAGGGAGCGTGAAGGAATTTGGTGTCTGGGGTGGGGGCTACAGCCCAAGCGCCGGCTTGATGGTCTGCTTCCAGGACAGCTCCAGGTCTTCCTTCCAGATACGCCATGAGTGGGTGCCGGTGGCGCGCAGGTTGGCGTTGTATGGAATGTCGTTGGCTTTCAGCTTGACCAGCAGGTCGTGGGTGCAGGCGTTCATGGCGGCTTCAATCACGCCGCCCTCGACGATGAGGGTTTGGGCGTTCGCGGAGGCCTGGACGAAGTCCATGTCGCGGGTCTTGCGGAGGAAGCCGACGGTGTCACTTTCGGCGAAAAGGCCCGTTGCGCTGGAGATGTACAGCTTGGTGCCCTTGAGCTTCTCGGCGTTGACCAGGGCGTCGTTGTGCCGGTTGTACTCGCTGCCGGCGCGGCCCCACATTTCCTCCGGCTTGGCGCCGCCGCGGTTGACGGTGAGGTTGACCCAGCCGTTCGGGATGCCCGTCGAGGTAGCGGCGCAGCCGGAGAAGGAGCCGACGGCGGCGTATTTGCCCGGGTTGTGCTCGGCAAGGAGGAGGGCTGAGGTGGCGGACATGGAGAACCCGACCACGGCGCGCTTGTCGTTGGCCTCGAGGTAGGGCTCGATGGCGTCAGGAAGCTCGGAGCCCAGGAACGTGGACCACAGCTGTTTGCCCTGCAGGTAGCGGGAGTTCGGCTCGTAGAGCCAGTCGATGTAGTAGGAGAACGCACCCGCCATCGGGATGACGACGTTGACCGGCTCGTCTTCGAAGACCTTCTTCACCACGGTTCCGGCCTGCGCGATCCAGTCGGTGTCCTGCTCGGAGCCACCGGCGCCGTTGAGGAGGTAGATGGTCGGTGCGTTCGGTACGCCAGCGCGGATCACGCCGACGGGGATGTCGCGCTCCATAGCGGGGGAGTAGACGCTGAGCTTCTCGGAGCCTTTGATGCCGTCGATGTTGGTGAACCAATACTGGTCGCCGCCGCTGGGTTTCTGCGGTGCGGTCTCCAGCTTCTTTACGCGCTTGACGGCTTCGTCCGTGGCGACGGGTTCGGCGTCTGCGAGGGGGATGTCGGCGTCATCAAGCGTGGGTTCGGTGCTGTCTTCCTCTACGACTTCGACGACCGTCGTTTCCTCAACCTTGGTTGTGGTCGTGGTGGTCTTCGAGGAAGAGGTCGTCGTCGCCTCACTTATCGACGTCTCCTCTACGCTCTGGGCGGCAGAAATAGTCGTTGCCTGTTCGGATGGTGTAACGGCATACCAGCCTCCTGCAGCGATCGCGACGGCGGCGGCTCCGGCGATAGCTGGACGCGCAATATTCACGGGGTGCTCCTCAACTTTTTGTAGGTGGTGAAGGGTGTCCTTCAAGCATTCTATTAAAGTGTCCGATATTGAAGCGAAAACGTTACAGGCAACGTATTCTATGTGGCGTGACTAAAGAGCATTATGACGTTGTTGTCCTCGGCGCTGGCCCTGGTGGCTATGTCGCCGCCATCCGAGCAGCGCAGCTGGGCCTGAAGGTTGCGGTCATTGAGAAGCAGTACTGGGGAGGTGTGTGCCTCAACGTTGGGTGTATCCCGTCGAAGTCGTTGATTAAGAACGCGGAGATCGCCCACATCTTCAACCATGAAGCGAAGACGTTCGGCATCAAGGGTGATGTCGAGTTTGATTACGAAGACGCCCACAAGCGCTCCCGCAAGGTCTCCGAGAAGATCGTTGGTGGCGTGCATTACTTGATGAAGAAGAACAAGATCCAGGAGATCCACGGTCTTGGCTCCTTCACCGATTCCAACACGATCGAGATCACCGAAGGCGATGACAAGGGCAAGACCGTCACCTTCGACAACTGCATCATCGCGACGGGCTCCGTCGTGCGCACTCTGCCAGGCATCGAGCTGAGCAAAAACGTTGTCTCCTTCGAGGAGCAGATCCTCAACGAGGATGCACCGAAGTCCATGGTCATCGTGGGTGCGGGTGCTATCGGCATGGAGTTTGCGTACGTGCTGTCCAACTACGGCGTGGACGTCACCGTTATCGAGTACATGGACCGCGTTCTGCCGAACGAGGACAAGGACGTGTCCAAGGAGATCGCGAAGGCGTACAAGAAGCTCGGCGTCAAGCTCATGACCGGCCACGCAACCACCGCGGTGCGGGACAACGGTGACTCGGTCGAGGTGGACGTCAAGAAGAATGGCACCGACAAGACTGAAACGCTCACCGTTGAGCGCGTCATGATCTCTGTCGGCTTTGCCCCGCGCGTCGAGGGCTACGGCCTGGACAAGGCTGGTGTCAAGCTCACCGAGCGTGGGGCCATCGCTATCGATGACCGCATGCGCACCAACGTAGACGGTATTTACGCCATCGGCGACGTCACCGCGAAGCTGCAGCTCGCGCACGTTGCCGAGGCGCAGGGCATCATCGCCGCCGAGACCATCGCGGGTGCCGAAACCCTCGAAATCGAGGACTACATGATGACGCCGCGCGCCACCTTCTGCAACCCTCAGGTCGCCTCCATGGGTTACACCGAGGAGCAGGCGAAGGAGAAGTGGCCAGACCGCGAAATCAAGGTTGCGACCTTCCCGTTCTCTGCGAACGGCAAGGCAGTCGGCCTGGCTGAGACCGCGGGCTTCGGCAAGATCGTCGCCGACGCCGAATACGGCGAGATCCTCGGCGCTCACCTGGTTGGCGCCAACGTTGCCGAGCTGCTGCCGGAGGTCGTCCTCGCCCAGCGCTTCGACCTCACCGCCGGCGAAATCGCGCGCTCCATCCACATTCACCCAACCCTGTCTGAGGTACTGAAGGAAGCGGCCCACGGCATCGAAGGCCACATGATCAACCTGTAGCCTTTTTCTTCTCGACGCCCGGTCCCGCCTGTTGGTGGGACCGGGTTTTGCGCTGTGTGGGTGGGGTTCTCGCTCAGTTGCCCTGCCTTCGCGCCTTCATACATTGCTCCGGTTGAGGCGTTAGAGGAGTGCGATGCTGGTCGCCTCTTTTGGCCGACCCTATCCGATTTTTGCCGACCTGCATCGCACGCTCCTAAGCCCACGCTTCGAACGTTTTGGGGCGCGCTGACGGGGTAGTAAAAGGACCGCTCACCCTCCCATTTCCCGATGTTTGAAGCAGACTCTTGACTACCGACCTTTGGGGGTAGTTCGAAGATTTTATAGACGTTACGCGCAGGTCGTGAGTAACATCACAAATTAGGTTTACCTTGGTTTGTTCTCATACTGAATATGTGCAGGGTGTCGCCATGCTTAAAATTTCGAAAATTTGCCAAGCGCGTCCGGGCGGTGAATTTTGGGTGAAAATCAGGCGAAAGAAACATGCTCTGACTAGGCAATAGTGAAGAATGGTGCCTAAAGTGGTTGTGACACTGGAGGTGCCATGACTGTACAAAAAACAGACCGTGAAGCAATTCGTCACGGAAAAATTACTGAGAAGCCGCTACGAGAGCGGCCAGGGTTCCCAACATGGGCAGTAAAGCTCGAGATGGCCATCACTGGCCTCATCTTCTCGCTCTTCCTTCTTGTTCACATGGTGGGCAACCTGAAGATTTTCATGCCGCTCAAGGCTGATGGCGGCGCACACATTGATGACTACGGCGAGTGGTTCCGCACGTTTGGTGAACCACTGTTCCCGCGCGGGGGATTCCTGTGGATTCTCCGTATCGTCCTGCTGACCTGCCTGATCCTGCACGTGTATGGTGCGTTCACTCTGAAGAAGCGTTCCGCCGAGTCGCGCGGTACGTTCAAGCGCACGAACCTGATGGGAGGCTGGCAGTCCACCGCTACGCGTTGGATGCTGGTGACCGGCGTCATCCTGCTGCTGTTCATCATCTTCCATATCCTGGATCTGACCGCGGGCACGGTTGTTGCTTCTGAGCAGTTCGTTCATGGCAATGTCCGTGACAACCTGATTGCAACCTTCGCTCCTGAGCGTTGGTACGTGACCCTGTTCTACCTGGTTGCCATGCTGGCGCTGCTGCTGCACCTGACGCACGGTGTGTACTTGGCAGTTTCTGACCTTGGATGGCTCGGCGAGCGTGGACGCGGCGTAATGGTCGTGTTGGGGTACGTACTGCCGTTCATCGTTGTTCTTGGAAACGTCATCATGCCACTGGCCATCATGGCTGGTCTTATCCCGGGGTACACCCGCTAACGGCTGATTAGGAGAAACTTTAATGACTACCTCTTTGAACCAGACGCAGGACGAGGTGTTCCGCCAGCCGGAGTCCTCGGCTCCTGGCGTCACCATTGGCCGCATTCTTGATAATGCAATGCCGGACCGCCACAAGGTCCGGATGAAGGACATGTGGGAGTACCAGAAGGACCACATGCAGCTGGTGTCCCCGCTGAACCGTCGCAAGTTTAAGGTGCTCGTTGTTGGTACTGGCTTGGCTGCCGGTGCTTCTGCCGCCGCGTTGGGCGAGCTGGGCTATCAGGTACAGGTCTTCACGTACCATGACGCCCCTCGTCGTGCACACTCCATTGCAGCGCAGGGTGGCGTCAACGCCGCTCGCGGCAAGAAGGTTGATAACGACGGCGCGTACCGCCACGTGAAGGACACCGTCAAGGGTGGCGACTACCGCTGCCGTGAGGCTGACTGCTGGCGCCTGGCCGTCGAGTCGGTCCGCGTGATTGACCACATGAACGCGATTGGTGCTCCGTTCGCGCGTGAGTACGGTGGCTCCTTGGCTACCCGTTCCTTCGGTGGTGTGCAGGTCTCCCGTACCTACTACACCCGTGGCCAAACGGGCCAGCAGCTGCAGCTGTCCACCGCTTCGGCGCTGCAGCGTCAGATCCACCTGGGCAACGTTGAGATCTTCACGCACAACGACCTGATCGATCTGATCATTACTGAGGAAGACGGCAAGAAGCGTTGCCGCGGTATTGTTACCCGCAACCTGATTGACGGCTCCCTGACCCCGTTCACCGGCCATGCTGTTGTGCTGGGTACTGGTGGTTACGGCAACGTGTACCACAAGACCACGTTGGCGAAGAACTCGAACTCCTCCGCGATGATGCGTGCGCACGAGCTTGGTGCGTACTTGGCGTCGCCGGCGTTCATTCAGTTCCACCCGACCGGCCTGCCGCTGAACGCGAGCTGGCAGTCGAAGACGACGCTGATGTCCGAGTCCCTGCGTAACGACGGCCGCATTTGGACCCCGAAGGAAAAGGGTGACGACCGCGACCCGAACACCATTCCAGAGGACGAGCGCGATTACTTCCTGGAGCGTCGTTACCCGGCGTTCGGTAACCTCGTGCCGCGTGACGTTGCGTCTCGTGCTATTTCGCAGCAGCTTAACGCCGGTTTCGGTGTTGGCCCGCTGCACAACTCGGCGTACCTGGACTTCAAGGATTCCATCGAGCGCCTCGGTGAGGACACTATCCGTGAGCGTTACGGCAACCTCTTCGAGATGTACGAGGACTCCACCGGCGAGAACCCATACAAGGCTCCGATGCGTATTGCGCCGACGGTGCACTTCTCCATGGGTGGCCTGTGGACCGACTTCAACGAGATGACGTCTATCGACGGCCTCTTCGCAGCCGGTGAGTGCTCCTGGACCTACCACGGTGCGAACCGCCTGGGCGCGAACTCGCTGCTGTCCGCATCGGTCGACGGCTGGTTCACCATTCCGTTCACGGTGCCGAACTACCTGGCGGATCACCTGAACGAGCCGGTGTACGCAGAGGATGCACCTGCATCCGTTGAGGCTGTACAGCGTGCGCAGAAGCGCATTGACAGCCTGATGAACATCAAGGGCTCCGACCCGCACGGTCCGGAGTACTACCACGTCAAGCTGGGCGAGATCCTCTACCTGCACTGTGGCGTGGCACGTACCGCGGACAGCCTGCGTGAGGGCATCGACAAGATCCGCGCACTGCGAGATGACTTCTGGGCGAACCTCCACATCCCAGGCCGCGCTGATGAGATGAACCAGGTCCTCGAGGCTGCGCTTCGCCTGGTTGACTACATCAACCTCGGCGAGCTGATGTGCATCGACGCACTTGACCGCGACGAGTCCTGTGGTGCTCACTACCGCATGGACCACCTCACCGAAGACGGCGAGGCCCGCCGTGACGACGAGAACTGGTGCTTCGTTTCCGCATGGGAGACCGTGGGCAACGACCAGTTCGTGCGTCACGCCGAGCCACTGTACTTCGATTCGATCCCACTGATGACGAGGAACTACAAGTAATGAAACTGACACTTGAGATCTGGCGTCAGGCCGGACCCGATACTGAAGGCCACTTCGAGACCGTCGAGGTGCCGGACGCAGTTGAGCAGATGTCCATCCTGGAGCTGCTCGACCACGTCAACAACCGATTTGTTGAGGAAGGCAAGGAGCCTTTCACCTACGCTTCTGACTGCCGCGAAGGCATCTGCGGTACCTGTGGCCTGACCATCAACGGTCGCCCGCACGGTGCGGACCAGAACGTCCCTGCATGTCTGCAGCGCCTGGTGAACTACAACGACGGCGACACTCTCAAGATTGAGCCGTTCCGCTCCGCTGTGTTCCCGGTAATCAAGGACCTCGTGGTTGACCGCTCCGCGCTCGACCGCGTGATGCAGCAGGGTGGCTACATCTCCGTCTTCCCGGGTACCGCCCCAGACGCAGACACCCTGTCCGTCAACCACCACGACTCCGAGCTTGCGCTCGACTACGCAGCCTGCATCGGCTGTGGCGCTTGTGTGGCTGCGTGCCCGAATGGCGCCGCGCACCTGTTCACTGGTGCTAAGCTGAAGCACTTGAAGCTGCTGCCACTGGGCAAGCTGGAGCGCAGCCGTCGTGCACGCAAGATGATCGACGAGTTGGAAACCAACTTCGGTCCTTGCTCCCTGTACGGCGAGTGCGCAGACGTCTGCCCTGCAGGCATTCCGCTGGACGCGGTCGGCGCGATCAACGCCGAGCGTGTCCGCGCGGCCGCCCGCGGCGGCGACGACTAAACAGAGAATAAAACGAGGAAGGAAACAACGATGGCGTCCCAACATGCTGTAGCTGATATCCGCAGTGAATCGTTCCCTGAGTACGAGGGCAAGATTCAGGACCTGTACGTCGAAGGCTACGACCCGGTGTCGTACTCCGCGCCGCACTCTTCGCTGCTGCGCTACTCCACGTGGGTAGCGATGGGCCTGATCTTGGCGTCACTGTTCGGTATGGGGCTTGCCATCTGGGGCGCAACTGTTGGCACGTACGGGTATGGTGCGTCTGCTGAGGTCAGCAGCCAGCTCATCCTGTACGGCCTCGTAGAGGCGGTTGTGACGTTAGCACTCGGCGCGTTCCTCATCGTGAAGGGTCGCGCGGCCTACCGTCAGTACCGCGAGCAAACCGGTCGCGTCAACTAGCGGCTACCTCCAGGTCTCCCCGTCACCACGCTCAATATGGTGGCGGGGAGATTTTTGCTTTAATCAAGTGCATGGCTACACACGCGTTAATGGAGCTCACCGAGGCGGACGAACAGCGCCGCAGGACACTGCGGAAGTACAAGATCGGGGTGACGGCCCTGCTTGGGCTGATGGCCGTGATCTTCCTGACGTGTTCGTGGTGGCAGTCGCAGGGTACCGCGCCGTTGTGGGTGGGGTACGTGCGCGCGGCGGCGGAGGCCGGGATGGTCGGCGGGCTGGCGGACTGGTTCGCGGTCGCGGCGATCTTTAAGCACCCGATGGGGCTGCCTATTCCGCACACGGCGCTGGTGCCGAACAAGAAGGACCAGGTGGCTGACGCGCTGAGTGACTTCGTGAGTGAGAACTTCCTCAACGCGGAGACCATCACCGAGAAGGTGATGGCGGCGGGCATCCCGGAGCGTGCCGGAAGGTGGTTGTCGCTTGAGAAGAACGCGAAGCGGGTGTCGGAGGAGGTCGGCAAGTTTACGGTCAAGGCCGTTGAGGCGGTCGACCCTGCGGAGGCTGAGGAGTTCCTCAACTCGCAGGTCATTGACCGGTTCGCTGAGCCGATCTGGGGCCCGCCGATCGGACGCGCGCTGGAGGGGTTCATCGCGGACGGCAAGATCGAGCCGGTGGTCGACGACATCGTCGCCTGGGGCAACGAGCGCCTCGCCGGCATGGAGGACGCCATCGTCCGCACCATCGACGAGCGCATGCCCGCTTGGGCGCCGAAATTCGCCAAGGACCTGGTCGGTGCGAAAGTCTATAACGAGCTTGTGGCGTTCATGGCGGACGTCGATAAGGACAAGGACCACGAGGCTCGCCGAGCTATTCGACGCCAAATCAACCAATTCGCGCAGGACCTGCAGTTCGACGGCGCCATGATTACGCGCGTGGAGGAGCTGAAGGCGGATGTGATGGCGTCGAATGCGGTGCAGAACGCGGCCGCTGGGCTGTGGGGGCAGGTGTCGGCGGCGATTATTGAGTCGGCGTCGGATCCGGAGAGTTTGGTGCGTCGAAAGATAGCCCTGACGGTGCACGAGTGGGGCGAGAAGCTAGTCAACGAGCCGGCGACGCGTGAGGCGGCCGAGCGTAACCTGCAGAAGTGGACGCACTTCGCTGCGGAGAACGGCGCGGGGCAGATCGTCGGCATTATTTCGGAGACGATTCAGAAGTGGGATGGGCAGGAAGCCGCCGACAAGATCGAGCTGATGGTGGGCAAGGACCTGCAGTACATCCGCGTGAACGGCACGATCGTGGGTGCATTGGCCGGACTTGTTATATACGCTGTGTCACAGTTGCTGTTTTTCTAAAAGGAGAATGATGATGTCTGAGAACAATTCTGGTCTGCGCGATATTGCGGATGCGTTGCTGGTTGCTGGGCAGTCGGTCGGAGAGGCCGTCGGCAAGCTGGGCGGCGATGTGACTGAGCAGCTGAAGCAGGCTGTGGACAACGCTCGTAGCACGTTTGACGGTGCGGGCGACGACAAGGAGCTGAAGGACGCAGTGTCCTCCTTTGCGAGCGACGCCGAGTCCATCGTGCGCAACATCGGCGACTCCGCCGAGGCCGGCGAGGCTAAGGATGCGTTCAAGCTGGTCGCTGAGGAGATCCGCGACGCGTTCGGCAACATCGACGCTGATGACGCGAAGCAGCGCATCGAGTCCGTGGTTGCGCGTGTGCAGGAGCGCGTCGCTGACCTGGGCGGCAAGAAGTAATGTCCCTCACTGCTGAGCAGCTGATCATGTCGCTGCCCGTGATGGCGAACGCGCTGCTGTTTTGGGTGCTGGCCATCGCGGGCATTGTGGCGGCGGTGATGGCGGCGTCGACGCGCCCGGACGCGTTTGAGGCGGCGGGGCGTCAGTCGAAGGGCACGTGGGTGGCCATTCTGGCCGGTTCCGCGTTTGCCTGCATGCTGTCGTTGCCGTTCGTGGCGTGGATTGGCGCGGTCGCTATCGGTGTGTACTACTTCGATGTGCGGCCGCAGATCAACAACATTTTGCGGGGGAATTACGGCTGGTAAGCAGGCCTACTGCTGGTAGGCCTGAAGTTCGGCGAAGTCCACGTTGTGGCCCTGCATGGTAACGCGGAGGCCGCCGGGGACGACGTCGAAGCCGGTGATGCGCATCGTCTGGTCGGTGTACTCGGCCACGCCGTTGGTGAGTGCCTCGGTAATCGCGGAGGAGATCTCATCCGGCAGCGTGTTGCCGAACAGCGAGGTGTCGACGGCCTGGACGGAGAACCCTCCGGCGTTGTCAATTTCGGGACGAAGCGAAACCGCAGCGGCGCCACCGCTGAACTCGACGGTGAATGTGCCGTCCTCGGGGGAGGTGGTCACCTCGGACACGTTGATGAGCGCGGAGAGGAAATCGCTGCCGATGTTCTGCTGCAGCTGCGTGTTCAGCATCGCACGCACGAACTCGCTCGGAACCTCAGTGGTGGCGGTCAGGGTGTCCGCGACGGACTTGCCGCTGGCGTCAACCTTGATGGAGTCCATCTCCACAGTGGAGGCTGGCTGGCCGGTGGTCTCATCGCCGTTGACCACCAGCGTGGATGGCGTGGTCACCGTGACGTGCGGGATGGTGCCGCGCAGCATGCCCAGCGTCAGGGGGGAAGCGCCGAAGGAAACCTCGGTGCCCTCCGGGGCTTGATCGCGCATCTGGCTGCCGATGTAGGCGCGTGAGCCGGCCTCGGCGGCGATGAACAGGACCAGGATGGCGGCGAGGATGCCGATCAGGACTTTCCAGACGGTTTTCATGCGCACTAGTGTAGCGACTCACCTGTGGGCGCCACAGCCGCCCAGTCGACGGTGACGGTGTTGTCGCTGAGCCGACGGCGCACCGGGGGGATCGGCCAGTCGCGGGCAAGGGCCTCGCGGGCGTGGCGCCACCGCACCCGGGGGCCGTGCGGCTCCCAGCCGGCGGCGTGTTCCCAGGCGGAGTCGGCGTCGCGAAGAAAGTCGTGGATGGGCTCGCCCGGGACGTTGCGGTGGATGAGCGCCTTCGGTAGGCGTTCGGCGAGGTCGCTGGGCGTCGAAATGTCGAATGGGTCCCAGGACAGGGTGAGCGTTTGGGGGCCGGTGGCGTCGAGAAGCACCCAGGTGCTGCGGCGGCCGAGCTCGTCACAGGTGCCCTCGATGAAGAGACCTCCGGGGGCGAGCTTGGAGGTGACGGTGCTCCACACGTCGGGGACTTCCACGACGTCGTATTGGCGCAGCACGTTGAACGCGCGCACAAGCTGCGGCTGGTAGCCGGCGAGCTCGAAGCCGCCGAGCTCGAAGCGGACGCCGTCGCGCGGCGGGAGTACCCGCTCGGGGTTGATCTCCAGGCCCACGACCTCGACGTTGGGGTTGATGCGCCGCAGCCAGCCTGCCCACTCGCAGGTGGTGGTGTGGGAGGCGCCGTAGCCGACGTCGAGTGCTAGTGGGGTTCCTTCGCGCAAAAGCGAAATGACCCGCGCGTTGTGGCGGGTCCATCGATCGCAGCGCCGCAGTCGGTTGATGCCGGTCGTGCCCCGGGTGATCACCCCGTAGGGCTGCCCGTGGCCCGCCTGCGAGCGTAGATTGTGGTGATGCTTAGAGATTGTTGGTGATCCATTCCTCGGTGAGCTTCGCCTCGTTCTCGACGATCTCCTCGAGCGCCTCAGCAACCTTCGGCTCCAGCGCAGCGCCCATGAACGGGATGTCTACCTTGGCCTCGTTGTCGTAGGCCAGGGAGGTGGTGTCGCCGTTGTCGGTCAGCGTGATCTCGCCGCCGAAGTCGACCGGGGTGCCCTTGACATCGCCGGTGAAAGTGATCGGGTCGGTGCCGGTGTTGACGGTGCGCTTCAGCTTCAGGTCCTGCGAAATCATGGCCTGCGCTGCCTCAGGCAGGATGGACTTCGGCAGGATCTCGAAGAGGACGGCGGTGGAGCCGTCGAACTCGTGGAGCTCGCCCGGTTCGGGGGAGAGCTTCTCCGCGATGAACGCCCAGTAATCCTTGCTTGCGAAGGCGTCGCGCACCTTCTGGGCAGGATGGTTGATGGTTACGGTGATTTCACTACGTGCAGTCATAGTGAACAGACTACCGTTGATGGGGTGTCTGATACATCTTTTGCCTCAATGACAACTCTGCGCGTCGGCGGCACTCCCGCTGATGTGATCCGCTGCGACACCGCCGAGGACCTCGCTGCGACGGTCGCGCGTCTCGACGCCGCAGGCGCGCCGCTGCTCGTCGTGGGCGGCGGCTCCAACTTGGTGGTCGCCGACGGCCCGCAGGCAGTCACTGCTGTGCTCGTGCGCAACGCCGGCATCGAACTTATCGACGCCACCACCCTCCGCGTCGGCGCCGGCACCGTGTGGGACGACGTGGTTGCCTACGCCGTGGAGCACGGCCTGGCGGGCATTGAGGCCCTGTCCGGCATCCCGGGCTCCGCGGGTGCCACGCCGGTACAGAACGTGGGGGCCTACGGCGCCGAGATCGCTGACGTGCTGCACCGCGTCCGCCTGTGGAACCGAGAGACCGGCGTGGACGAGTGGGTTACCCCGGAGTCGTTGGAGCTGGCGTACCGCTACTCCAACCTGAAGTTCACCCACCGCGCCGTGGTCCTAGAGATCGAGCTGAAGCTGACCAAGTCGGACCTGTCGGCGCCGCTGCGCCACCTCGGCGGCAAGCGGGTCACGCTCGCGGAGGCACGCGCTTCCGTCCTGGAGACGCGCCGGGCGAAGGGCATGGTGCTCGACTCAGCTGACCACGACACCTGGTCCGCCGGTTCCTTCTTCACCAACCCGGTGGTGGACGCCTCGGTCGCAGATGTGATCGGTATTGAGGGGATGCCGCGCTACCCACAGGAGGACGGGCGTGTGAAGCTCTCCGCCGCCTGGCTCATCGAGCGCGCCGGGTTCCCGCGCGGCTACCCCGGCGAGCACGCCCCGGCCCGCCTGTCCACCAAGCACACCCTGGCGCTGACGAACCGGGGCAACGCCAAGGCCGACGACATCGTGGCCCTGGCCCGCGACGTGCAAGCCGGTGTGGAGCGCGCCTTCGGCGTTCGGCTGGTGCCGGAGCCGGTGTGGGTCGGGATGTCGATCTAATCACCTACAGCCGGGACAGGAGCTCTTCCTGCACCTTGCGGCGCGACAGCTTGCCCAGCTGGTCCTTCGGCAGTTCCTCGAAGTGGTAGAAGGTGCGCGGCACTTTGTAGCGGGTGAGGTTCTTGCGCGCGAAGTCCTTCAGGCCGTCCGGGTCGAGTGGGGCGCCGTCGCGAAGTGTCACGCAGGCAACGACGTCCTCGGAGCCGTCCTCGCGCGGGCGGCCGACGACGGCGACGTCGACAACATCGGGGTGGGTGCGCATGACCGTTTCCACCTCGGCGGGGTAGACGTTGAACCCGCCGGTGATGATGAGCTCCTTGAGGCGGGAAACGAGCTTGATGAAGCCGTCCTCCTCCATGACGCCGAGGTCGCCGGTGCAGAACCAGCCGTCGTGGAAGGCCTGCTCGGTGGCTTCAGGGTTGTTGAGGTAGCCGGAGAAGACCTGCGGGCCGCGGGCGAGGATTTCGCCGGGCTCGCCGTAGGGCATGTCCTCGTCCAGGTTGTCGGGGTTGACGATGCGGATCTCGGTGTCGGGGAAGGGGATGCCGATGTAGCCCGCGCGGCGGTCCGCGGTGCCCGGGTTGCCGATCAGGATCGGGGAGGTCTCGGTGAGGCCGTAGCCTTCGACGAGGTGGCCGTGGGTGACGCGCTCCCACGCCTCGATCGTCTCGACGGGCAGGGAGGCCGCGCCTGAAAACCCGGTGTTGACGCCGTCGATGTTGAGGCCTTCGTTGTTGGCGGCGTCGATAATTCGCTCGAACACGGTGGGTACGCCGGGGATGAAGGTGGGCTTGAACTTCTTGATGGAGCCCATGACGAGGTCCATTTTTGGCGCCGGCAGCAGGTCAACCTCGGAGCCGATGAGCACCGTGAGCGTGAGCGAGAAGGTGAGGCCGTAGGCGTGGAAGAACGGCAGGGTGGCCAGCATGCGCTGCTGCGACTCGGACTGCAGGTCCTTGACCCAGGCGACGCCCTGCCACGCGTTGGCGTGCAGGTTCTTGTGGGAGAGCACCGCGCCCTTGGGATCGCCGGTGGTGCCGGAGGTGTAGAGGATGAGTGCTGGGTCGTCGGGGGTGATGTCCGCCTCGGTGGCGAGGTCGTTGCCCTCGCCGCCGATCGCGGAGCCGAGCAGCGTCTCCCACGGCACCGTCTTGAGCACAGTGTTTGAGCTTTGCACGGTGAGCTGCTCACGCGCCTTGCGGATCTTCGCGATCGGGATGCGCAGCGCGAGCTGCTGCAGCTTCGGCATCGCCTTGGTCATGTCGACGGAGATGACCGTCTCCAGGTCGGTGCTGGCGCGCAGCGCCTCGAGGGTGTCGGCCGCCTTGTCCCAGGCGATGGCCACGCGGGCGCCGTGGTTTTTAAACTGCGGGCGAAGCTCGTTCGCGGTGTAGAGCGGGTTGTGCTCGACGACGACGCCTCCAAGCTTCTGCACCGCGAAGAACGCGATGACGTGCTGCGGGCAGTTCGGCAGCAGGATGGCCACGCGGTCGCCCTTGCGCACGCCGAAGGCCTTGAGCCCGGCGGCGGCGCGACGGACTTCCTTGTCCAGCTCGCCGTAGGTCATGGAGCGGCCGAAGAACCTGGTTGCCGGTTTGTCTGCGTTGCGTTCCAGGTTGTCGTCGTAGATGCCTGGCAGTGTAGTGAACCCGTACTCGAGCGAGTGCGCGGTCCACTCGGGGTAGTACTGCAGCCATGGCTTTGTGGTGTTTGCGTCCAAGGTCATGGCCCTACCCTACGCTACCGTAACCTATTGTGTGGACTGCAGCATGGCGACCAGTTCCTGCTGGACCGCGCGGCGTCGGACCTTGCCGGTCTGGTCCCGGTTCAAGTCCTCGAAATGGTAGAAGGTGCGCGGCACTTTGTAGCGGGTCAGACGCTGGCGAGCGTGCTCCTTCAGGCCTTCCGGATCGAGCGGGGCGCCGTCGCGAAGTGTGACGCACGCAACGACGTCCTCGGAGCCGTCCTCGCGCGGGCGGCCGACGACGGCGGCGTCCTCGACGTCCGGGTGCGAGCGCACGGCCTCCTCGACCTCGTCCGGGTAGACGTTAAAGCCGCCCGTAATGATGATTTCCTTGATGCGCGCCACCAGACGGATGAAGCCGTCGGGCTCCATGACGGCCATGTCGCCGGTGCGGAACCAGCCGTCGTGGAAGGACTTCTCGGTGGCCTCGTGGTTGTTGAGGTAGCCGGAGAATACTTGCGGGCCGCGCGCGAGCAGCTCGCCGGGCTCGCCGTCGGGCATGGTCTCGCTGGGGTTGTCCGGGTTGGCGATGCGGATGTCGGTGTTCGGGAACGGCACGCCGATGTAGCCGGGGCGTCGGTTGCCGTCGAGCGGGTTGCCGCACAGAATCGGGGAGGTCTCGGTGAGCCCGTAGCCCTCGATGAGCTGCCCGCCGGTCACGCGTTCCCACAGCTCAATGGTGCTTTGCGGCAGGGTTGCAGCGCCGGAGATCGCGCTGTGGAAGGAGGAGAGGTCCACATGCTTTTCGACGGCCCACTCCGCAATCCGCTCGTACAGCAGCGGCACTCCAGGCAGGAGGGTCGGGCGCGTCTTCACGATGGCCTGTTGGTAGAGCTTCGGCTTCGGCGCCGGCACGAGCACCATCTGGCCGGCGACGGTCAGCGGGAACCCGTAGTTCAGGGCCAGGCCGTAGATGTGGAACATCGGCAGGATGGCGAGCACCTTCTCGTTGACGGCGCCCCAATCCTTCACCCACTGTGCGCCGGCGACCAGGACGGAGAGCACGTTCGCGTGGGTGAGCGGCACGCCCTTGGGGGTGCCGGTGGTGCCGGAGGTGTACAGGATGAACGCGGTGTCGGACTGTGCGATGGTCGGCAGGTTCGTTGGTGTGGCGGGCTTCGCCACGAGGGATTCCCACGAGATCGCCTTTGGTGCGGGCTTGTGCAGTTCCTCGCGCTGGCTGCGCACCGACCCGAGCGGGATCTTGAGTGCGAGCTGCAGGTGGCGAGGCATGGCGTCGATAAGGTTGACGGCGATGACGGTCTCGAGCGCCGTCGTCTCCTGCAGTGTGTGGAAGGTCTCGGCCTCCCGGTCGAACACGATGGCCACGCGCGCGCCGTGGTCCAGGAACTGTTTCTCTAGCTCGTAGGCGGTGTAGAGCGGGTTGTGCTCGATGGCGACGGCACCGATGCGCAGGATCGCGGTGATGGCGATGACGTGCTGCGGGCAGTTCGGCAGCGCGATGACAACGCGGTCGCCGGGTGCGACGCCGAGGCGCTGCAGGGTGGCGGCGAGGCGGTTGACCTGCTCGTTGAGGGCTTGGTAGGTGAGTGTTTTGCCCATAAACCAGGTGGCGATGCGGTCCGGGTGGGTGGTCGCGGCGGTATTGAACAGGCTGACGAGGGTGTCGCTGCCGACGATCGGGTGCGGGTCGGTCCATTCGGGGTAGTGCGTAAGCCAGGCTTTGGTTTCGTAGGCGCCCATAAACACTCCTTTTGTTAGCTAGTCGAAAGTAGGTGAGGGAAAGTATAACCTACGGTTTGGTAGGTTTTGCTAGTTTTCCACATCAGGTACGCTCGTGAGCCATTGGGGAAACACAAGGGGGGATTCCATTGACCACATTTTTCGACGCCACCACTGACCTCACACCGCCAACCGGCCTCGACCAAAGCAACCTGGTCGATCCCGTGAAAGCACCGCCGAAACAGGGCTGGCGCAAACTTGTCCACAGCGCCAGCCGCGGCCGCATCAACCCGGGGCGCTCCCGCGCCCAAGCCGAACGCGACGAACTCATCGACGCCATCCGTGCACCCCTGCGCGGCGACTACCGGATTGCCGTCATGTCGCTGAAAGGGGGCGTCGGCAAGACAACAACAACCATTGCTCTCGGCGGCGTCTTCGCCGAAACCCGTGGCGACCGCGTCATCGCTATCGACGCCAACCCGGACCTCGGCACGCTCGCGCAACGCGCCACCGCCAACTCACCCGCCACCATCCGTGACCTCCTGCTCGCGCAGGACACCTCGCGGTACCCGCAGGTCCGGGCATTTACCAACCAGGCCAGCTCCCGCCTCGAAGTCATCGGCTCCGAACGCGACCCGGCCGTCAGCGAAGCCTTCTCCGAACTTGATTACCGCAAGGCCATCGACATCCTGCAACACCACTACAACGTCATCCTCACCGACTGCGGCACCGGCCTCATGCACTCCGCCATGGCCGGCGTCCTCGACCTGGCCAACGCGCTCGTCCTGGTCACCTCGCCAGCCCTCGACGGCGCCCAGTCCGCCGCAGCTACCCTCGACTGGCTCAGCCTCCACGGCTACGACCAGCTCGCCTCCAATGCGGTCGTCGTCATTAGCGCGGGCGCGCCGGGCAAACCCACCATCGACATGGAGCGCCTTACCGAGCACTTCGCCGCCCGTACCCGCGCCGTCCACGCCATCCCATACGACCGCCACCTCGCCGAAGGTGCCGTCGTCGATATGGACCGCCTCGCACCCGACACCCTGCGCGCCTACCAGCAGCTCGCCGCGACCGTCGCAGCGGACTTTGGGTCGTGGCACCGCCACGCGGTGATGTAATACGCTGGCGGGCATGCGCGTCGCCATGATTTCAATGCACACCTCGCCCCTCGAGCAGCCCGGCATCGGGGATGCCGGGGGGATGAACGTGTACATCCTCAATATCGCCCAGCAGCTCGCGCGCCAGGGCATCGAAGTCGACGTGTTCACCCGCGCCACGCGCCCCAGCCAGCCACAAATCGCCGAGGTCGAGCCCGGCTTCCGGGTCATCCACATCGTCGCCGGCCCCTACGAAGGCCTGCCCAAAGAGGAACTGCCCACGCAGCTCGCCACGTTCGCCGGCGGCATCGTACAGTTCTGCCGAATTTACGACGCCCACTACGACATCATCCACGCCCACTACTGGCTCTCCGGCCAGGTCGGCTGGCTGCTTGCCGAACTGAGCGACGTCCCCCTCATCTACACCGGCCACACCTGGGCCGCCGTCAAAAACGCCTACGCGTCTGGCGCCGAAAGCTCCGAAAGCGAAGCCCGCCGCATCTGCGAACAACAACTCGTGGACAACGCCGACCGCCTCGTGGTCAACACCGAAGACGAAATCACCGAACTGTCCCGCCACTACGACGTCGACCCCGCCAAAATTGCCGTGGTCACCCCCGGCGCCGACACCGAGCTCTACACCCCCGGCACCAACCGCAACACCGAAATGTCACGCCGCCACCTCGGCATCCCCGTCCACGCCAAAGTGGTCGCCTTCGTCGGCCGCCTCCAAGAATTCAAAGGTCCGCAGGTGCTCATCCGGGCCATCGGCCAACTCGTTCGCGACGGCGTCGACTACCCCCTGCGCGTCCTCATCTGCGGCGGCGCCTCCGGCGGCGGGGTGAGCGTCGATACGTATCAGCGACTCGCCGAGGAGGAGGGCGTGGGCCACATCGTGCGCTTCCTCGGGCCGCGGCCGCCCCAGGAACTCGTGAACGTCTACCAAGCCGCCGACATCGTCGCCGTCCCCAGCTACAACGAGTCCTTTGGCCTCGTCGCCGTCGAAGCCCAAGCCACCGGCACCCCCGTGGTCGCCGCGGCCGTCGGCGGCCTGCCGATCGTCGTCGCCGACGGCCAAACCGGCACCCTCGTCCCCAGCCACGACCCCGCCGACTGGGCCAACGCTATCGGCACCCTCCTCCGCGACGACGACACCCGCATCGCCATGGGCCAAGCCGCCGTCGCCCAGGCCAGCAAGTTCAGCTGGCGCGAAAGCGCCCACGACCTCACGGGCATCTACCAGGACACCCTCGACCACTTCGACCGCGGCCTCTGCGACCGGAAAGCCATCGGGAGCTAACTGGGGGTTTGGTGGAGCTGCACCAGATTCCTGCTTTTCGGGAGGGTACCGTCACGTTTTCCCAGGTCACTGGGTTCGCGTGCGGGAATGTGGTGTCGCCCTAGCCGGCCCGAGTGCCAAAGGACGCAACCCATTTTTCGCGACCTGGGTGTTTGCCGGAATCAGCGGGCCAGGATTGCGTCCTTTGTCACTGGCTCCCCAATCTATGCACCAGATTCCTTCTTTTGGGGGCGACGACGCATCGTTTCCCCTGGTCGTTTTTCTGTGCGAAGGAATTTGGTGCCCAGCCCGGTTCGCGCCGTCGGCCAAGACGCGTTAGAACCGTTCCGGTCGAGGTATTGGAAGCGTGTGGTGCTGGTGGTCATTCAAAATTGCCGCGGGGTCGGGTGAAATGTATTCGGAGTATGTAGGGCCAATAAGGTGTAAATCCTAGTGGCGCGGTGCTACTGTAAAGCCGAAAAGGATCGGTCCGTTAATCTTTCGTTAAGGAGTTACCGTGCGGTATCGAGTTTTGATTGAGGGTCTTCTGCTTGCCTTCGCTTTTGGCGTCGTAGGGACGCCGGTGAGTGTTGTGCAGGCTCAAGAGGCTGGAGAGCAGGCCAATGAGTTATATGAAGGTGCTGAGGAACAACATTGGGAGGATGAGTCTGATGGAAATGAACCGTACGATGAGGGGTTGGACTGGTTCACTACCAATAAAACTCCTACATATGACAATAGGATCGGCGCCTTATATTTCTCTGACGGATTAGTTTCGAAGCGAACATGTACAGCCAACTATATTGGAGATTATTACTGGCTGACGGCTCGGCACTGTGTTGACGATGACTTGAATTCAATTGGATTTATCCAGCAGTCTGATGGTGAATTTGCCGGGATTGAGTTAATTCAAATGGCTCCCAACCCAGAGCACGATCTTGCGCTCATACGTGTGGGAACTGGAATTAATGCTAGAAAATTTGAGTTGAGTGCGAGGCCGCCACGAGTGGGTGACGGCGTTCGAGTAATTGGCTATTCGGGGCAGGTTGGGCAGCGCAATAATTTTTCGTCGGCAGCAGACTTTCGTGTGGGCGTAGTTGATTACCTGGTTCATACCACCAAGGGAGACGTTTACTCTGACCAAGTGCGTTTGGACCCAACCGGCGACGCCAATTTGTGTCACGGTGACTCTGGTGCAGCGGTTTTTGCCGGGAATGAGATAGTTGGGGTTGCTTCGACTACTGAAATCCAGAATGATAGCTCTGGGCGGCCGCAGTGCATTGGGTCTGGATCCGCTGCAAAAATCGACTCTGAATTGGGGTGGATACAAAAAACGGTACAAAATCAAGGCTTGACTCAGGCTCAGAAGCACCGAGCTTGGCGGGGCGGGGTTACAGCTAAATTTAACCGCAAATCCCTTGGCGTCCATGAGCACTCGAAGCTCCCAGGCAGTTCTTGCGGGGGTTCGTCGTGCGGAAAGTGAAGATGATGAAATTTAGATTTCTTGTATCCGGAATGGTCACAGTGGCTGTGGTGGCATCTGGGGCTACTCATAGCGCTTGTGCCGAAGTCACGGAGCCCCAAGCAGTAAGCAACGTAGCGGAGTCAAGCAAAACAGACAACGTGTTCGATTTCGCCGATACGATGGGGTATGTATTCAAGCATCGTGAGGTGTCTGGAGAGATGCTTGAGGCGATTGTCTGGGGAGTGACATCAGAAGAAAAAGCAGCGAAGTGTCGTGAGCTGCGGAAGTCTCCAGTCCAGCCTGCAATTGGTGAACCTATTTGCCCGTCCCAGCCGTACACTCAAGCAGACGTGGCCCTAGCGAATTATGCCTCCACGTTTGCCAAAGGGTCGCCTATTTTGGCCTTGCGGATAGCTCTAGCGGTCTTGGTCGCGCTTGGTGGTGCTGTGTACGCGGCTGGCCCCCAGTTAGCGGCTTGGGGTGTGCCGGTCCCCTGGCTGTGAGGCTGTAAAACCAAAAGGTTGTCGGACGGACTTTGCCAAGGGATGATGCGTTTACCCATCAATTGAGTGAAGCCGTCACAAGCGCCTCCACCGCCGCGGCGGCGCCCCACTTGCCGAGCTGCTGCGCGTGGTGGTCGATGGCACCTGAGACGTCGGCGGCGAGGCGTTGTGCCTGCTCAACGGTGCGAACTTGCCCGGCGCGCTGGGCGCCAACGTTGGCGTCGCGGTGGGCGGCGGTGACGGCTTCGTCGAAGCCCTGTTTGCCGGTCTTGCGAGGTTTCAGTTCGGGGTTGTCCTGCATGATCTGGCCCATTAACGCCCCTTGCTCCTGGTTGAGCGGGGTGAAGTTGCCGTGGGGCGCGGTGGAATCGGGGAGCATGAAGGCTTCGTTGACTTTGCCGTCGGGGACGTTGAAGGCGTCTTCGATGATGCGGTCGGCGCGCTGGGCTTTGCCGAGGGGCCCTATGCCCATGGAGCTGACGCCGAGGACGGCGCCGTCGCGGGGGTCGTAGTTGATGCCGCCGGAGTCGCCGTGTTCGTAGCGCAGGCCCCAGGAGTAGATGCTGTTGCGGGAACGCGCGAGTTGGTGGCCGCAGGTGCGGCCGGTGGTGGCGCCGTCTTTGCAGATGGGCTGGCCGAAGTTGGAAGTGTCGAAGTAGTTGTAGGGCAGGTTGCGAGTGTCCTGGATGTAGCGCAGTTCGCGGGGTGCGCCGTGGGCGTGGCCGTTGGCGTCGCGGGAAAAGGACATGCGGGTGGCTGGGGTGTCGGGGGCGGCGGTGACGACGCCCCAATCCGGGGTGTTGACGGTGTCCCAGAAGAACTGTGAGGGGAGGTAGACGTCGGCGTAGTCGGTGGAGGGTTTGAGGTTGGTTGGGGTGCCGATGGGGCGGTAGCTGGCGTCGATAGGCACTTCGACGCGGTGGGTGCGCATGACGTCGGTGGGCTCGTTGTCGACACCCTCGGAGAGGTCGAAGCAGTGGCCGGCGGTGAGCATGACGAGCTGGCCGTTGATGGTGCCGCTGAAGCCTTGGGAGCAGGACGCGGCGCTGGCGTGTTCGGGGATGGAAATTGTGTGATTGCCCACTCGCATTGTGGTCGGCGGCTGCTCGGGGAGGACGCGAAATGGCGCCCCAGGTGCGAGAAGTGCGACGGAGAGCGCGGCGGCGACGGCGTTGGTGTGGATCATGAGACCCAACCTTAAAGAAAAATCATACGATTCGTGGCATGATTGGTGCCATGACGAATGGAAAGTTGATTCTTGTCCGTCACGGACAAAGTGAATGGAACAAGTCCAACCAGTTCACCGGCTGGGTCGATGTCAATCTGACTGAGCAGGGTGAGCAGGAAGCCGTCAACGCCGGTAAGTTGATGGCAGAAAAGGGCGTGCTGCCGGACATCGTGTTCACGTCGCTGCTGCGTCGTGCGATCCGCACCGCGAACATCGCGCTGAACGCTGCGGACCGTCACTGGATCCCAGTTGTGCGTAACTGGCGCCTCAACGAGCGTCACTACGGCAAACTGCAGGGCCTGAACAAGGCAGAGATCCGTGAAAAGTACGGCGAGGACCAGTTCATGAGCTGGCGCCGTTCCTACGACACTCCGCCACCAGAAATCGACGCCGACAACGAGTACTCCCAGACCGACGACGTGCGTTACGCGTTCCTCCCAGAGGTGCCACGCACGGAGTGCCTGAAGGACGTTGTGGAGCGCTTCCTGCCGTACTACATCGACGTCATCCTGCCTGAGGTTCTCGACGGCAAGACGGTCATGCTGGCTGCGCACGGTAACTCGCTGCGCGCGCTGGTGAAGTACCTGGACAACATCTCCGACGATGACATCGCTGCCCTGAACATCCCGACCGGCATGCCGCTGGTCTACGAGATTGACAGCAAGGGCAAGGTGCTCAACCCAGGCGGGACGTACCTTGATCCGGAGGCGGCTGCGGCAGGTGCTGCTGCGGTTGCTAACCAGGGCCAGAAGTAAGTAGCCACATTGTCCCCGCTACTGGCGTTTTTAGGGGGCGTAGTTCTCGCAGCGCTTGCTGCACCGTTGGTGCGGCGGGCGCTGCGTTGGCGTTTACGCAACCGGGTTGATGGCGGTTCGGATTCCCGCAGGGCGGCCACGATTAGTGAGGTGCTGCAGTTGGCGGTGCAGGGCTCGCCGACGGGGATTGCGGTGATGAACCAGGAGGGCAAGGTGCTGCTCTCGAACGCGAGGGCGCACGATATGTCGCTGGTGTATGACCGCACGGTGCAGCCGGAGGTGTGGGACACCGCCCAGCAGGTCTTTGAGGATCAGGAGACGCACGTCCTTGACCTTGACCTGCCGATTCGCGCGACGGGGTCCCGCATTCGGAACGTACGCGTGGTGGTCAAACCGCTGACGCTGACGGAGAACTCCTACGTGATTGCGTACAGCACGGACGAGTCGGAGAACGTGCGGATGGAGCATGCGCGCCGCGACTTCGTGGCGAACGTCTCGCACGAGCTGAAGACGCCGGTGGGTGGGATGGCGCTGCTCGCGGAGGCGCTGCTGCAGGACCCGGATGACCCGGAGATGGTGGACTACTTCGGCACGAAGGTGCTGAAGGAGGCCCACCGGATGGGCGACATGATCACGGACCTGATTTCGCTGTCGAAGCTACAGGGTGCGGAGGCGTTGCCTGAGATGTCGCCGGTGAGCCTCGACGAGGTGATTGACGACGCCATCACCCGCAACCACGTCACCGCCGAGGGCCGCAACATCGACCTGATCCGTGGGGAACCCACCGGGATTACGGTGATGGGGGACCAGTCGCTGCTGACGTCCGCGGTGAGCAACCTGGTGTCGAACGCCATTAACTACTCGCCGGACGGCCAGCCGGTGAGTATTACGCAGCAGGTGCGTATGTCCGGGAAGCAGAAGGTGGCGCTTGTGCGCGTCACTGACCGGGGGATCGGAATTGCGCTGGAGGATCAGAAGCGCGTGTTTGAGCGTTTTTACCGCGTCGATAAGGCGAGGTCTCGCTCGACTGGGGGGACTGGCTTGGGTTTGGCCATCGTGAAGCACGTGGCGCAAAACCACGGGGGTACTATCAGAGTGTGGTCGCGCCCGGGGACCGGGTCGACTTTCACGCTCGAGTTGCCGATGTAGCTTTTGCAGGAGGGTTTCCCTAACCGTGTCTACGAAGATCCTGATCGTTGAAGATGAAGAGTCCCTGGCGGATCCGCTGTCGTATCTGCTGGAAAAGGAGGGCTTTTCCACGGTGTGGGCGGCCGACGGCCCCGCGGCGCTCGAGGCGTTCGAGGCCAACGAGGTCGATCTTGTCCTGTTGGACCTGATGCTGCCGGGCATGAGCGGCACGGATGTGTGCCGGAAGCTGCGCGCGAGTTCGTCGGTGCCGATCATTATGGTCACGGCGCGCGATTCGGAGATCGATAAGGTGGTGGGCCTCGAGCTCGGCGCGGATGACTACGTGACCAAGCCGTACTCGACTCGCGAGCTCATTGCGCGCATCCGGGCGGTGCTGCGCCGCGGCGGGGAGTCGGCGGCGGAGGAGGCAGAGCCGAGCCGCGACGTACTCATCGGCGGCCGCGTCACCATGGACGTCGAGCGCCACAGTGTGCTTGTCGACGGCCAACCAGTCCGCATGCCGCTCAAGGAGTTCGACCTCCTGGAGTACCTGATGCGCAACGCCGGTCGGGTGCTTACGCGTTCCCAGCTCATCGACATGATCTGGGGCGCTGACTACGCCGGCGACACCAAGACCCTGGATGTACACGTGAAACGGCTGCGTTCGAAGATTGAGGAGGAGCCGTCGAAGCCGAAGCAGCTGGTGACGGTGCGCGGCCTGGGCTACAAGTTCGAGGCCTGATCGCTGGCCGGGTGCGTGGTCTTCGCCTCACGGGGGAGTTTCGCGCGGGCGGCGCAGTGCGCGGCGAGGACCTCGTAGGGTTTCTCGCCGATGAGCTGCTGTAGCTCCTGCTTCATCGACTGCCACACGGGTGTACCGCCGGTGTGGCAGGCGGGCGCGTCGGTGCACCACCAGTCGAAGTCTTCGCCGCCGCCGCCCCACTGGCGCCGGTCGTACTCGCCGATGGTGGTGCGCAGGATCTCCTGGCCGTCGGCGCGTTCCTCCCACGAGTCCTCCCGGGAAAACGGGACCTGCCAGCACACTTCCGGCTTGGAGCCGATGATGTTGCGGCCCTCCGCCATCGCCCACTGGTGCAGGGAGCAGCCCGGGCCGGTCTCGGCGCCGTTGCGGTTGGCGAAGATGCAGGCGCCATCCACCACGCGCGTCTTGATGTGTGGGCCGTCGTCCTCTTCTTCGGTGTCGTCCCACTCCAGCCAGGGCTCGAGGATGGTGGGGTCGGCGGCTGCGATGTAGGAATCGACGTCGCGGGGGCGCAGCTGCCAGTACTTCGCGGGCATCTCGGCGACCGCATTATAGAGGTCGTCGCGGTCCGTTTCGTCGGAGAGGTACGCGCCGTGGATGCAGCAGCCGACAACGGAGAAGTCCTCATCAATCCCGTGGCACTGCGGCGTGCCAAACCGGCACGACCAGGTGGATTCCACCCACGTCAGGTCGATGCTGAAGTAGTGCAGCGGGTCCTCCGGGTGCATGAACACGAACCATTCGCGGGGGAAGTCGGTGGGCACTTCGCGTCCCGCGAGGATCGAGCGGCCGGCGGGGGATTCGGCGGGGAATCCGAGAAAAACTGGTTGATTCACACCAACACACCGTAGACGCACTACGCTGAGGGTGTGCGATTAGGTGTATTAGACGTAGGCAGTAATACGGTGCATCTCGTGGGGGTAGATGCCCGCAGCGGTGGCCGCCCCACCCCGATGAGTGACTGGAAGCAGCCGCTCCGGCTCGTCGAACTCCTCGACGACGAGGGCAATATTGAGCCTCGGGGCGTCGACAAGCTTGTCGACGCCGTGGGGGAAGCCGCAGGCCTAAGCAGCAAGCTGAAGTGCGAGGAGTTCCTCGCCTTTGCGACGTCCGCCGTGCGCTCGGCGACGAACTCCGAGGATGTGCTGAAGAAGGTTGAGAAGAAAACCGGCGTGCGCCTCGAAGTCCTCTCCGGCGAGGAGGAGGCGCGGCTGACGTTCCTCGCGGTGCGCCGCTGGTACGGGTGGTCCGCCGGGCGCATCACCAACCTGGACATCGGCGGCGGCTCCCTGGAGATGTCCACCGGCACCGAAGAAAGCCCCGACCTGGCCGTGTCCCTCGACCTGGGCGCCGGGCGGCTCACCCACGAGTGGTTCGAATCCGACCCGCCCGAGCGCAAAAAGATCAACCTGCTGCGCGACTACATCGACGCCGAACTCGCCGGGCCCGCCCGCGAGTTCCACGCGCTGGGGGAGGCGGGGCTGGCCGTCGGCACCTCGAAGACGTTCCGCTCCCTCGCCCGGCTAACCGGCGCTGCACCCTCCTCAGCTGGGCCTTTCGTGAAGCGAACCCTCACCGCGCCGGGCCTGCGCCAGCTCATCGCATTCATCTCCCGCATGACCGCAGCCGACCGCGCGGAGCTCGAAGGCATCAGCGCCGACCGCTCCCACCAGATCGTTGCGGGTGCCCTAGTTGCAGAGGCTGCCATGCGAGCGCTTAAGCTTGATAAGTTAGAGATCTGTCCATGGGCGCTACGAGAAGGCGTGATCCTCCGTTGGATCGACCAAGGGCATGACTTAGGAGATGACGAAGGAGACAACGACTGATGTCTGAGGACAAGCAGCTGACGGTTGCGGAGCTCCTCGCCCGGGCCCAGAAAACCAACCCGGACGTGGGTAAGCGTCCCCGCCGACGCCGCAGCTTGGAGGAAGGCGGCGTCTCGGTCGCGGAGCTGACCGGCTCTTTCAAGGCTGTCGACGCCCGCCCGGCCGAAGCGAAGCACTCCAGCGTGCCACTCGACGCACCAGCCGAACCAACACCAGCGAAGCCTGCTGCTGAAAAGGCAGAGCCCGCAGCTGCAAAGCCTGTTGCAAAGCCTGCGGCTCCGGCTGAGAAGCCGGTTGACCCGCCCGTCGCGAAGGCCGCGCAGGACAGCCCTTCCGAGGACGAAACGACGCAGATCCGCGTCGTGGAGGACACCAACGAGCCAGTGCAGCGCACCAAGCCTGAGGCGGCTGAGAAGCCCGCCGAGGAAAACGCGCTCGACCTCTTCGACGATGAGCATGCTGAGGATGTGGACGTCGAAAAGGCTGAAGCCGCCGAGGTCGCCGAAATCGATGACGACGGTGCCGTCAACCCCATCATGCTGGTGCTCTTCGTGTTCATCGGCGTGGTCCTGGGCGTGCTCGGGTTCATGCTGTTCAGCTGGATCTGGGCGAACCTGGCAACCGCACTCGCAGCCATCCTGGCCGCCGCCGCTGTTGCGGGCGTCGTCTTCGGAGTGCGCGCGATGCACACTGGCCGCGATGGTCTGACCATGACGCTCGCGGGCGTCGCTGCCCTGGTCATGGCGTTCGGTCCGGCCCTGCTCTAAGGGCGTTTTCCACCACAGTGCCCCCGTGGCGCTAGTGTGTGGGGCATGGAAAAAATCGCAATCATTGGCGTTGGCAATATCGGCGAGGCCCTGCTGCAGGGGCTGATCGCCTCCCAGGTCGAACCGCACCACATCATTGCCACCTGCCGCTCCGAAGAGCGCGTGGCGGCGCTCGCCGAGCGCTACGCCATCCAGGCCACGACGGATAACGTCGAGGCCGCCGCCGACGCCGACGTTGTCTTTCTGTGCGTCAAACCCAACCAGATCATTGACGTGATCGGGGAGATCGCGGAGACTGTCGCGAGCAACTCGGTGCCCACCGTGCTCGTCTCGATGGCAGCCGGCGTCGACATCGCCGACATGGAAGAAGCCATCTCATCCGCGGGCACTCCGATCATGCGCGTGATGCCCAACACCCCGATGCTCGTGGGCAAGGGTGTGCTCGCCGTCTCCGCCGGCCGCTACGTGGAAGACGAGCAGCGGGGGGCCGTCGAAAAGCTCTTGACGTCGGCGGGCCGCGTCGTCGCCGTCCCAGAAAAGGCAATGCACGCCGTCACCGCGCTCTCGGGCTCGGGGCCCGCCTACTACTTCCTGCTCACCGAAGCACTTATCGACGCCGGCGTTGCCCTCGGACTGCCCCGGGACCTCGCCACGGAATTGGCCACCCAAACCTGCGCCGGCGCCGGAGCGCTCCTGGACCAGCACCCCGACCCGGTTGGCCTGCGCGCTGCCGTCTCCTCACCGGGCGGCACCACTGTTGCCGCGATCCGTGAACTCGAGGAGTCCGGCCTACGCGCAGCGATCTACCGCGCCACCGACGCCTGCGCGACGCGCTCCGAGGAATACTGAGCCTTTTGAGCCACAGCAGTCACCGCTTTCACACCAGATACGGGGTGTTTCTCCAGGCACTTTGAAAAATTATCGGCACATGAGTCGCATTAGGCCCAGTGTTCACGATAAGGTTGTTTGAAGCACGTGCGTGTTTCGTCCTGCAGGAGGGGAAGCCTGCAGCGCGACCGTGCTGAAGGGTTTATGAATTAATGGCAAATGAAGATAAAGGCAAGTTCTTAACCGTCGCTGAAGTCGCCGAAATTATGCGTGTCTCCAAGATGACGGTCTACCGCTTGTTGCACTCGGGTGAGCTGCCGGCAGTACGCGTCGGCCGCTCCTTCCGTGTCAACGAAACGGCGGTCAGTGAGTACCTTGAATCCTCCGTGTACGACGTCGGATAAATAGCACTCACCTTGCCCGAACCTTTTTGAGTGCCAAACACCTTGGTTGTATGCTTACACCCATTGCGTACACCACGAGTGAATGCTGGCACGTCAAGAACGTACTACGAAGAAACGAGGAAACCTTATGGGTTCAGTGATTAAGAAGCGCCGCAAGCGTATGTCCAAGAAGAAGCACCGCAAGATGCTTCGCCGCACGCGTGTTCAGCGTCGTAAGCTTGGCAAGTAAGCTTTTGCAGCGCCCGCACCACATGGTTGGAGCGGGCGTTTTTTCATGCGTGTGGCTCGCGCTCCATACCGGTGAGCGAGCGAATTAGCCTGGGGAAATGCGGTTGTGGGCGTGGCTAAAACCCAAATGGTAGTAACAGGATTGTAGTAATCCCCGTTTTGGCCCCCTTTTCGAGGATTACTACATTCCTGTTACTACACTTTGCAGGTCAGGCGGGTGTTCGGGCGGGTGGAGTACCCCGAAATTGCGAAAAGTTCCTCGGATTTCTGTGATCGCGGGAACTTTTTGATGTGGGTGGAGGTTGGGGCACGAAACACCTGAACGGTGTTCAATTGCGGTCTACACTGATGCGTACTTACAACACGTCCCCGCACTGAACGGAGCGCATTACCATGACCGACATCCTCGATATCGCACGCGAAAAAGCCCTTGAGCGCGGCGAAGGCCTGAACAAGGAAGAGCTCGTGCAGATCCTCACCATCGAGGACGAGCGCCTGCCGGAACTGCTCGACCTTGCCCATCAGGTTCGCATCAAGCACTGTGGCGTCGACGTCTCCCTGGAGGGCATCATCTCCTTAAAGACCGGCGGCTGCCCCGAGGACTGCCACTTCTGCTCCCAGTCCGGACTGTTCGAGTCCCCGGTCCGTGCCGTCACCCTGAATATCGACGAGCTCGTGGAGGCCGCGAAGCAGTCCGAGAAAATGGGCGCCTCCGAGTTTTGTATTGTCGCCGCCGTGAAAGGCCCGACGCAGGACCTGCTGGACCAGGTCGCGGCGGCGGTGACTGCCATTCGGGAGGAGGTGGACATCTCTATTTCTGCCTCGCTTGGCATTCTGACCCGTGAACAGGCGCGCCAACTCGCGCAGATGGGCGTGTCCCGCTATAACCACAACTTCGAAACCGCCGAATCCTTCTTCCCGAACGTGGTCACCACCCACACCTGGCAGGAGCGCAAAGACACTCTCGAGCACGTGCTCGCTGAGGGGATGGAGACCTGCTGTGGCGGGATCATTGGTCTGGGGGAGACGATCGAGCAGCGTGCCGAATTCGCCACGCAGCTTGCCGAGATCCAGCCTCACGAGGTGCCTATGAACTTCCTCGACCCACGTCCCGGCACCCCGTTCGCCGACCGGCCACTCGTCCCGCAGGGGGAGGCGCTTCGGGCCGTCGCCGCGTTCCGCTTGGCTATGCCCACAACCCAGTTGCGCTTCGCCGGTGGCACCGAGCTCGCCCTTGGCGACGACGGCACCGAAGCCGGCCTGATGGGCGGCGCGAACGCCATCATCGGCGGTAATTACCTGACCACGTTTGGCCGTCCGATAGAGAAGGACCGCGACGCCGTGGACCGCGTCCTCGACGGGAGCTCCCGGCCGCGCATCAACCTGGGCATTACACCCGTCGGCCAGAAGGTGAACTCCGGCCACGGCATCCTTTACGACACGATCAAGTCACTCTGATGCGCATTCCGGACAACACCGATCTTGCCGACGCCATCCTTTCCGGCGACATCGCCTGGCCCCTCGACCCGGCCCGCCCCTACGACGCGCCACGTATTTGCCCGCTGTGCCAGCGGCGGATGGTGGTGAAGATTTCGCCGATGGCGTGGTCAGCGGCGTGTTCCCGCCACGGGTTGCTGCGTTCTGAGTGGCTTGAGCGGTGATGCCCGCACCAAAAAACTACCGTCGACGCAGCGCCACCACGCCAGCCGCGACACCGGCAGCGAGCGCGCCGCCCGCCAGAGCGCCGAGGGCCGGGAGCATGTACCGGCGTAGGGAGCGGTAGTCCTCGATGGTCCAGCCTTGGCCGGTCGCGTAGCGGCGCAGCGCACGGTCAGGGTTGATGGCGACGGGGTTGCCGACCATGGACAGCATCGGCAGGTCGTTGATGCTGTCGGAGTAGGCGGTGCACTTTGCCAGGTCGAGCTTCTGGATGGCAGCCAGTGCGGCGACGGCGTGTTGCTTGCCGGGGCCGTGGAGGATGTCGCCGACGAGGCGGCCGGTGAACTTGCCGTCTTCCTCTTCGGCGACGGTGCCGAGGGCACCGGTGAAGCCGAGGCGTTCCGCGAGCGCCTGGCCGATTTGGACCGGGGTGGCGGAGACCAGCCAGACTTGTTGGCCTTGGGCGATGTGGCGGGACGCGGCGTCGATAGTTGATTGGTAGGTCTTGTCGAGCATTTGGCGGTCGACGATTTCGGCGCAGAGCTCTTTGAGCTGCGAAACGTTCTTGCCCTTGACTACTTGGAGGGCCTGCTCGCGGCCTTTGGCGATGTCTTTGGCGCTTTCGGCGCCGGAGACGCGGTAGCGGATTTGCTTGGTCAGCGCGGGCAGGAGCTCGCGGAGTGTGATGAAGCGCTGCTTGGCCAGACCTTTGGCTAGCAGGATGAGCGAGGAGCCCTGGATGAGGGTGTTGTCGATGTCGAAGAACGCGGCCGCCTCGGTGTCTTGGGGGACGTCGGGGTCGGGCTGGGTGATTTTCTCCCGGCCGGCGGTTTTGAAGGCGCCGCCGACGGAGTCGACGCCGGTGGCGAATTCTTCGATGCTGATGCCGAAGGTTTCTTCGATGGCGGCGGCTGCGGCGGCGTTACCAGCGGTGCGCTGGGATTCGGCGTCGAGAGGTGGGAGGGCAACTTCTTCGAGGAAGCGGCGAAGGTTGCCTTGGGTGAGTGACCATTGGGCCAGGAGTTCTTTGTGGTCGGACATTGCCAGCGAGCCTTTCACCGTGTGGCAGACGTGATAGCTTGTATCGTAAACAAGATTGGCGGAGAGATGAAACAGGTTGAACTGATGGTGCGCGCGACCTGCGGGTCGTGCGAGCGGGTGGCTGCGCAGATCGCCCCGGTGGTCGAGCAGTGCGGTGCGCAGCTCACGCTTGTAGATGTCGACGCCTCTCCGTCGCTCAACGCCGAGTTCGGGGATCGTGTCCCGGTTGTGGTGATTGATGGGGACGAGTTCGCGTGTTGGGAAGTGGATAACGCGGACCTGGCCGAGGCGCTGTCAGAGTGACGCGCTATCCTTTGGTTTGATTCACGGCTGACTGGAGGGATTGAGTGAGTGTTCTCGTTGTAGGGATGTCGCACCGCTCGGCGCCCGTTGCGTTGTTGGAACGCTTGAGTATGGATGATGCGGTGCAGCATTCGGCGGCGTCGGCGCTGGTGGAGCGCCCGTCGTTGTCTGAGGCGATGATCATTTCGACGTGTAACCGGCTGGAGGTGTACACGGTTGCTAACGCGTTCCATGCGGGTGTGCAGGATGTGTTGGCGGTGCTGGCGGAGGTCTCCGGGGTGAGTGAGGCGGAGCTGCGCGGCTACCTGTACGTGCGGTATTCGGACGCGGCTGCGGAGCACTTGTTGACGGTCGCGTCCGGCCTGGACTCCATGGTGGTGGGGGAGCAGCAGATCATCGGGCAGGTGCGTACCGCGTATACGCACGCGGCGGAGCAGGGCACGGTGGGCCCGGCGTTGCATTCGTTGGCGCAGTCGGCGTTGCATACGGGCAAGCGTGTGCACACGGAGACGTCGATTGATGATGCGGGCGGCTCGATGGTGACCTTCGCGCTGGATACGGCGATGGAGACGATGGGGGTAGACACGCTGGAGGGCCAGACTGCGCTGGTGTTGGGGGCTGGTGCGATGAGCTCGCTGGCGGCGACGCATTTGGGCAAGAGGGGCGTCGATAAGTTGATTATTGCGAACCGCACTCGCTCGCGCGCGGAGCGGTTGGCGGAGCATGCCCGGGAGGCCGGGGTGGCTGCGGAGGTCGTGGACTTTAATGCGCGCGCGGGGGCGTTGGGGCGTGTGGATATTACGGTGTCGGCGACGGCGTCGGATGGGTTCACCATTTCGGGCGAGGACATCTCGGGGCCGACGATGCTGATTGATTTGTCGCTGCCGCGCGATATTGACAATTCGGTGCTGGAACACGAAGGCGTGCACTTGATCAACATCGAGTACCTGCACGAGCAGCTGCACAACGCGGACTCGGAGGACTCGAAGGCGCTGCAGGCCGCGGAGGCGATCGTGGCCGAGGAGGTGCAGGCGTTTAGCTCCGAGCAGCGGATGCGTGATGTGGGGCCGGCGGTGGCGCAGCTGCGCCGGGTTGGGTCGGAGATTTCGCAGGAGGAGCTGGCGCGGTTGCGCAAGCGCCTGCCGGACATGGATGAGCAGGATTTTGAGCAGGTTGCTCGTTCGGTGAAGCGTGTGGTTGATAAGTTGCTGCATACGCCGACGGTGAAGATGAAGGAGCTGGCGGCGCGTTCAGATTTGGTTAATCTGGAGACCGCTGTTGCGGAGCTGTTTGGGGTGCGTCCGGTGTCTGCCGCTGCCACGATGGACCGGTTGCCAAGCCCCGACGAATTGAAGTTGAAGGAGTCGTAATTTACATGCTGAGAATTGGTACGCGGGGTTCGCACTTGGCCACGACGCAGGCGGGTCACATGCGTGATGCCCTGATCGCGCACGGTTACCCGTCTGAGCTGCACATTGTGAAAACTGCCGGGGATGTTTCCCACGCGCCGGTGGAACGCATCGGCGTCGGCGTGTTCACGTCTGCGCTTCGCGACGCCCTCTTCGACGGCGAGGTGGACGTCGCCGTGCACTCCTTCAAGGACTTGCCGACGGCCCCAGAGCCCCGCACCTACCTGATCGTTCCGGAGCGCGAAGACCACCGCGAGGCACTCATCGCCCGCGACGGCCTGACGCTGGACACGCTGCCGAAGGGCGCGAAGGTGGGCACCTCGGCGCCGCGCCGTGTTTCCCAGCTGCGCGCGCTGCGCCCTGACCTGGAGATCCTCCCGCTGCGAGGCAACATTGAGACGCGCATGGGCCGGGTGGAAAGCGGCGAGATGGACGCGATTGTCCTGGCGTACGCAGGCTTGGTCCGTGGCGGGTTCGCGGACCGCGCCACCCAAGTCTTCGATGCTGAGGTGTTCATGCCCGCCCCGGCGCAGGGTGCGCTGGCGGTGGAGTGCCGCGTCGACGACACCGCGCTGCGTGAGGGCCTGGACAAGCTGTTGGACGCGGATTCTTTTGCGTGCGCGGCGGCGGAGCGTCAGGTGCTGGCGACTTTGGAGGCAGGCTGCACGGCCCCGGTTGCGGCGCACGCGACCATCGCTGACGGCACCATTACCTTGCGGGCGGGGGTATTCGCCCTGGATGGCTCCAAGCAGCTGATTGAGGAGGCTTCTGGTAAGGACGCCCGTGAGCTGGGAACACAGCTTGCGCAGGCGCTGATTGGGCGCGGGGCGGCAGAAATTATGCAGTAAGTTTTCAGACTGGTTTTGAAACAGGTTTTGAAACACGGCGTATGCAAATTAAGGTGTAACTACCATACGTCCAATCGTCTCGGTGTATAGGGGTCCCTTTGGGACTCGCTGTACGCCGGGACACTTCTTTACGCCTTATACAAGACCAGAAAAGACCATTTTGATGACACTGCCCTCAATCACGCCCCAGCCGGGGAAGGTGATCTTCGTCGGTGCCGGACCTGGCAATCCCGATTTGCTGACGATTCGCGCTCGCCAGGTGATGGAACGCAATTCTATCGCGTTGGTGGAACCGGATGTTCTTGAGGGTGTCCGAAATGTTCTTGCCGCAGCGTGCGCGGTGCCGCAGGAGAAGATCGACGCTGCTGAGGCGCAGTACGAGGCGATGTGTGCGGAGGCGAAGGCCTCGGGGGCGCGGCGCCGCCCGCCGAGGCCCGCGGACCCGACCGCGGCTGAGGTTGAAGAGGTGCCGCTTGGCGCGGACGATATTGTTGCGCGGTTGCGCTCGGCGCTGCAGGCGGCGGCCGAGGTGATCCGCAAGGGGGATGACGGTGACGGGGATGTGATCCGTCTGGTCAGCGGGAACCCGCTGACGCGCGATGCGGTGCGGGAGGAGATCGCCGCGGTGGCGGCCGCCGGCCTGGAGTTCCAGATTGTGCCGGGGATGTCGCTGCCGTCGACGGTGCCGTCCTTTGCGGGTATCGCGCTTGGTTCAACGTATACGGAAGCAGATCTGGCGAACGGGCCGGTGGACTGGGACCAGTTGTCGCAGGCGCCACAGCCGTTGGTGTTGCAGGCGGTGCGCGAGCAGCTGCCGGAGATGGCGTCGCAGTTGATGCAGCGCGGGTTCCCGGGTGAGCTGGCGTGCAGCGTCACGGCCAACGGAACGACGCGGCTGCAGCGCACGGTCGATGCGACCCTGGAGACCCTGGCAACCATGGACTCGGTGACGGCGGATCTGCCTGGTTCTTTGGTGGTGACGCTCGGTACTGTGAATGATGATCGATCGAAGTTTTCGTGGTGGGAAAACCGTCCTTTGTACGGGTGGCGTGTGCTGGTGCCGCGTGCGAAGGAGCAGGCGGAGGCGATGAGCAGCCGCCTGGCGTCGTACGGGGCGATCCCGCAGTCGGTGCCGACGATTTCTCTGGAGCCGCCGCGCAACCCGGCGCAGATGGACCGCGCGATTAAGGGCATCGTCGAGGGCCGCTACCAGTGGGTGGTGTTCACCTCGACGAACGCGGTGCACGCGGTGTGGAAGAAGTTCGAGCAGCTTGGCTTGGACGCCCGCGCGTTCGCGGGTGTGCACCTGGCGGCGGTCGGCCGCAAGACGGCGGAGGCGCTGCGCGCGCTAGGGATGAGCCCGGAGCTGCTGCCGCACCGCACGAAACAGAACGCCGCTGGCCTGGTGGAGGTGTTCCCCGAGTACGTCGAGGACATCGACCCGGTCTCGCGGGTGCTGCTGCCACGGGCGGACATCGGTACGAACGTGCTGGTGGATGGCCTGATTGAGAAGGGCTGGGACGTCGAGGACGTCGTGGCCTACCGCACGGTGCGCGCGGCCCCGCCAGCTCCTGAGGTGCGCGACATGATCAAGACCGGCGGGTTTGACGCAGTCTGCTTCACGTCCGGCTCGACGGTGCGCAACCTGGTTGGCATCGCGGGTAAGCCGCACCAGCGCACGATCATCGCGTGCATCGGCCCGATGGCCGCTGAGGCTGCGCGCGAGCAGGGGCTGCGTGTCGACGTCGTACCAGAGGTTGCGGACGTGCCGTCGCTGGTGGACGCGCTAGCCGAGCACGTCGCCGCCCTGCGGGCAGCTGGGGAGCTGCCGCCGCCGCGGAAGAAGCGGAGGGCGCGTCGGAAACCGGCGTTATGATGTAGCACATGACTACATATCATCTTCCACGCCGTCCACGTCGCCTCCGCCAGAATCCTGCGATTCGGCAGCTCACCGCGGAGACGCGACTGGCTCCGGCCGATTTTATTTTGCCGTTGTTCGTGGCTGATGGCATCACCGAACGCCGAGAGATTGCCTCCATGCCGGGCGTGTACCAGCACACCACGGACACCCTGAAGGCGATCTGCCACGAGGCACTCGAGGAGGGGATCCGCTGTGTGGACCTCTTCGGCGTGCCGCTCGATGAGGATAAGGACGCCACGGGTTCCGTCGCGTGGGACCCGGAGGGCATCCTGAACCGGAACGTGCGCGCACTGCGCGAGGAGTTCGGCGAGGATCTGCTGATTATGGCAGACACCTGCCTGGATGAGTTCACGGACCACGGGCACTGTGGCGTAGTGGGCGTCGATAAGTATGGCAACCAGGTGGTGGATAACGATGCCACCTTGGATCTCTACCGCGATATGGCGCTGGCGCAGGCCGCCGCGGGCGCGCACATCGTGAGCCCGTCGGGGATGATGGACGGGCAGATCGGCGTGATCCGCGAGGGGCTCGACGCCGAGGGCTACCAGGACGTGGCCATCATGGCGTACTCGGCGAAGTACGCGTCGAAGTTCTTCGGGCCGTTCCGCGACGCGGTCGGCTCCTCCCTGAAGGGCGACCGCCGCACGTACCAGCAGGACCCGGCGAACGTGCGCGAGTCCCTGCTCGAGACCGAGCTCGATATTGAGGAAGGCGCGGACTTCGTCATGGTCAAGCCTGCGCTGCCGTACCTGGATGTGCTCAGCCGCGTGGCGGACATGTCGCCGGTGCCGGTGGCGGCGTACCAGGTTTCGGGCGAGTACGCGATGATGGTGGCCGCTGGTCAAAACGGTTGGATCGATTTCGAGGCGACCATGATGGAGTCGCTGACCTCTATCAAGCGTGCTGGCGCGGACCAGATTTTGACGTACTACGCAATCGAGGGCGCGCGTGCGCTGAAGGAGCTTCATGGCTAACACACCTCCCGCGGCGCAGGCCCCGGCCCTGCCACCGAGACACCGGAAGGACGAGCCGACGCAGCAACAGCCCGAGGCGGTGCGCTATCTCCTCGGCGCGTGGGCAGTGATGATCCTCGGTGAGCTCCTGCACCAGATCCTCGCCGTGGTGGTGACGGTGCTCGACCCGGCTGCGCTGCGCGAGGCGGCGAAGCAGGCCGCGAAGAACCAGTCGGAGGCGCTGCCGGAGAACATGATGCAGGCGAGCATGTACGCCACGGTTGTGCTGCTGGCGTTGCTGCAGCTGGGCATCATCGTGGTGTTTTGCCTGGCGCTGCGCTCAGTGCAGCGCCGCGGAAAGTGGATGCTCAACGCCACGCGGGTGCTGCAGGTCTTCTCGGTCTTCTTCGCGGTGCGCGTGCTCACGCTCTTCTTGATGACGCCCGCTGCGACTAAAGTGCCGGTTGCGCTGTTCGCCGTCGACGGTGCGGTGCAGATCGTGGTCGGTGTGGCGGGAGCATTGGGGCTGTTCTATGCTTCCCGGAAGGAATCGCAGGACTATCTGCGTCCGGCTGAGCAGTAGCAGCAGTAGGGAAGAAGTGGAGTAACGGCGCATGGCTGATAATGTGACGCGCTCAATTGACGACGCCCGCCTGGCGGCCAAGGACGCCGGGTTCGACCCGGACTCGCGCCACTCCGAGGACAGCAACGGCAACCCGTTGCGCCCCCACGCTTCCTACGCGTTCGAGCTCGAGGGCCTGGAGGACGGCGCGCAGCTGCGCGACATCGAGGAAGCCCTCGAGGAGCTGCCGGGCGTGCAGGCGCGCCTGGTGTACCCGACGAAGATGGCGTGGGTGACCGCGCCGGACACCACGGCACCGCACACGATCGCCGAGGTGATGCAGCGCTTCGGGGTGGAGGTGCAGCTGACGGATTCGACGCTGCGCCGCCGCGCCCAGGGGCATTCGGTGGTGGATCACACGCTGCCGCGGCGCGGCACGCGCGGCATGTCCGGCCGGATGCGCCGGATGAAGGAACACGAGCAGCGCTCCCTGCGCACGGCGCGCGCGAGCGGGTTCGTGCGCACTGCCCGACGGCGCCGCGGCATGATGCGTGGCCAGGACGTGCTGTTTACCGCCCGCGACTTGGTCACGCCGCTTCGCATGTGGATCGCTATTGTGCTGAGCATCCCGGTCGTCCTGATGGCGTACGTGCCGCAGTTCCAGTTTCCGGGCTGGCAGTGGTGTTCGTTGGCGTTGTCCACCCCGGTCGCACTGTGGTGCGCGTTCCCGTTCCACCGCGCGATGCTCGGTGGCGTGCGCCGCGGGATTTCCGCGCTGGACGGCGCGAGCTCGATCGCGATTTTGGCCGCTTGGCTGTGGTCGCTGGTCGCGGTGGTGCTGACGTCCGCCGGGCAGATCGGCTGGACTACCAGTAGTGGCTGGGTGCCGCACCAGATGGGCCACGACGTTGAGATCTTCTTCGAGGTCTCCTGCGCCGTGACCACGTTGTTGCTGGTGGGACGCTACTTCACCATGCGCGCTCGCCCCCGCCTCATGGAGGATTTGCAGGCCCGCAACCCTGATCCGGACGCGGTGTACAAGGTGGTGCGTCGTTCGCGGGCGGGCAACGTGACGGAGGAAGACTTCCCGGCAGTCGAGCTGAACAAGGGGGATGACGTCTACGTCCACGCGGGCGAGATCATCCCTGCCGACGGCGAGGTGGTCGGCGGCTCTGGCGTGTTGAACCCGCAGATTATCGACGCCCGCGAGCCTTCCGAGGTGAAAGTCGGCTCAACGGTGCGCGCCGGGTCGGTGCTGCGCAGCGGCAAGATCAAGATGCGCGTGGAGCGCGTCGGACACACCACCCGCCTGGGCGCGGTGGAGCGCTGGGTGGACGCGGTGCTGCGTCACCAGAACGAGGCCACGTTGATGTCCACGCGCGCGGCGGGCCTGCTCATCCCGGCGGCCTATGCGCTGGCTATCTTAGATTTTGGGCTGTGGGTGCTGCTGACCGGCAACTACAATGCTGGCTTTTCCACGGCGTTGGCCATCTTGGTGGTGGTGGCGCCGGTGGCGCTGGCGATTTCGCCTTCGCTGGCGATCCGCCTCGGCATTGAGTCGGCGGTGCGAAACGGCATCCTGATCCGCGACGGCGAAACCTTCCGCGCGTTGGAGTCGACGGACACGGCCGTGTTCAACCGCGTGGGCACCCTTGTCAAGCCGCAGATGACGGTGGAGACCGTCACCGCCGAGCGCGGCGAAAGCCCGGAGATGGTGATGCGCGTGGCGGGTGCGCTGTCGGTGGAGTCCAACCACCCGTCGGCACGCGCGATGGTGAAGGCGGCGCGTGAGGCGCGCGATGGGCGCACGAAGAGCGCCGATGTGCCGTCGTGGATCGAGATGAGCAACGAGGAAATCACGCCCGGCGGCGAGTTCCGCGGCCGCCTCACCTTGACCTACGGCGACGAGGACGAGGACCGCACCGAGTCCTTCGACGCCTGCCTGTGGCGCCCCACGAACCTGTCCCAGCTGCACGGCCGCCTCGCGATGGCCGCGACCGCCGGAGGCACCCCTGTAGTGGTGCGCTGGCGCGGCAAGGACCGCGGCGTGATCACCCTCTACGACCCCGCGAAGGACGACGCCCACGAGGCCATCAACCGCCTGGAACAGATGGGCGTAGAGACGGTGATGCTCACCCGCGATACCTACCCGGTGGCCCGCCGCTTTGCCGACTTTTTGGGTATGTCCAACGTGCTCGCCGGCATTACCGCGCCGGACAAGCCGGGGGCGGTTCGCGCCATCCACACGAAGGGCGCCACGGTTGCCATGATCGGCGACGCCACCGCGCTTCCCACTATCAAGGTGGCGGACGTCGGCCTGCTCTACGCCACCGACGACATTATCGACGCCCAGTCCTCCACCATCGCCCGCGCCTGCAACGCCGTGCTGATCCGCGACGACGTCTCCGCCGTCCCGCAGCTCATCGCGCACGCGCGCCGCGTGTGCCACATCATCGACTACAACATGATCTTCGCCTGGGCGTACAACTCCACCGCGATCGTGCTTGCCGCGATCGGCGTGCTGCCCCCGGTGGGGGCCACGCTGCTCATGCTCGGCAGCTCGCTCGTGATTGAGGCGCACTCCTCGCGGGCAAATCATTTTCCCACCTAAACCGCAACGGCGGTAGGGTGGGAGACTATGACCAGACGCGACCTTTCTTCTGCCCCGTTCATTGAGGCCGCCAACGGCCGCACGCCCTCACGCACCCCGGTGTGGTTCATGCGCCAGGCCGGGCGCTCGCTGCCGGAATACCGCAAAGTCCGTGAAGGCATCTCCATGCTGGACTCCTGCTTCATACCGGAGCTCCTCGCCGAGATCACGATGCAGCCGGTGCGCCGCCACGACATGGATGCGGCGATTCTCTTTTCCGATATCGTCGTGCCGCTGAAAGCGGCGGGTATCGGCGTGGAGATCGTGCCGGGCCGCGGCCCAGTGATGGAGAAGGCGATTACGACGAAAGAGGACGTCGATAATTTGCCGGTGCTGGACCACAACGTTGAGGAAGTGGCCAAGGGCATCGAGATGATTCTCGACGAGCTCACCGACACCCAGGCCCTGATCGGCTTTGTCGGCGCGCCGTTTACGCTGGCCAGCTACCTCATCGAGGGCGGGCCGAGCAAGAACCACGAGAAGACGAAGGCCATGATGCACGGCGACCCGGACACGTGGCACGCCCTGATGCGCCGCCTCGTGCCGACCATCAGCGCGTTCCTGCGCACGCAGGTCGACGCCGGCATCGACGCCATGCAGCTCTTCGACTCCTGGGCAGGCTTCCTCACCGAGGCCGACTACCGCGAGCACGTCCTGCCGTACTCCGCCGAGATCCTGAAGGAGGTCGAGGGTGTGATCCCGCGCATCCACTTCGGTGTGGCCACGGGTGAGCTGCTCGGCGCGATGTCGGAGGCGGGTTCCGAGGTGATGGGCGTCGACTGGCGCGTGCCGCTCGACGTCGCCGCGAAGCGCTTCGCGTCCCCGCGCGTGCTGCAGGGCAACCTCGACCCGGCGATGCTCTTCGCTGGCCCCGCCGTGGTGCAGGAGGAAGTGCGCCGCATCAAGGCGGAGGCCGCCCGAGCTATCGACGCAGGCACCGCCACCGGCCACATCTTCAACCTCGGGCACGGCGTCTTGCCGACCACCGATGCAGGCGCCATCACCGACGCTGTCGCAATGATCCACGAAGCATAACGAAGGAGATCCCCATTGAATATCGCCATTGTCGGTGCAGGGCTTGCCGGGCTGACCGCAGCGTTTGAGCTGCGCAACTCCGGCCACACCGTCGACGTCTACGAGGGCAACGACCGCATCGGCGGCAAGCTGTACACCGTTGCGTTCGACGGCGGCCCCACCGATATGGGGGCCGAAGCCTTCATCGCGCGCCGCCCGGAAGCGAAGCAGCTCGTCGAGGAGCTGGGTCTGCAGGACTCGCTGGTCTCCCCGTCGGGGATGCGCTCCCTGCTCTACGTCGACGGTGAGACCCGCGCCATGCCGGCTGGTGGCACGATGGGCATCCCTTCCACCTCCGAGCCGGTCGCGCACCTGGTCAGTGAGGAGACCGCGCGGCGCATCGACACCGAGGCGCAGCGCGAAGGCTTCGAGTGGACCATCGGTGGCGACATGAGCGTCGGCGCCCTGGTCCGCGAGCGCTACGGCGACGACGTCGTGGACAACATCGTCTCCTCCCTGCTTGGCGGGGTGTACTCCTGCACCGCCGACGACCTGGGCGTTCGCGCCACCGTGCCGCAGCTCGCCGCCGAGTTCGACCGCCTGGCCGCCGACGGCCCCGTGCACCTTTCCACGGCGGTCGCCAACTTGGAGGCGGCCCGGAAGAAGGCCGTTGCCGCGGCTGGGTCTTCTGATGCCTCGAAGCCTTCGAAACCGGCACCCATTTTCGCGTCCTTCCGCGAGGGCTACCAGGAACTCTACGAGGCACTCGCGGAGCAGTCCGGCGCAAACATCTACGTTGACGCGTTCATCCCGTCCATCAGCCGCGAGGGCGAGGGGTTCCGCCTCAAGGGTGGCGAGGACACCGTCTACGACCGCGTGCTGTTGGCCACCCCGGCGCCGACGACCGCGCTGCTGCTTCGCGACATCGCCCCCGAGGCCTCCGAAGCGCTTCGCTCCGTCGAGTTGGCGAACTCCGCCGTGGTGGGCCTGCGCTTCGCCACCGACGAGGGCCTGCCGGAGAACTCCGGCGTGCTGGTCAGCACCGATGCGAAGGACGTGCACGCCAAGGCGTTCACGCTTTCGTCGCGTAAGTGGCCGCACCTCGCCGAGCGCGGCGGCGCCCTTGTACGCGCCAGCTTCGGCCGCTACGGCGATAACATCGCCCTGACTGCCAGCGAGGATGACCTCGTGGACTGGGCGCTCGACGACTTACAAACCATCACCGGCTTCGACGGCCGCGCCGCCGGCGTCGAGGAGATTTTCGTGCAGCGCTGGCTCGGTGGCCTTCCGCGTTACGACGCCACCCACCTGGCCACCGTGGCCAAGGTCCAGGACGCCCTCGCCGGTATCGACGGCGTTGGTGTGACCGGCGCCTGGGTTGCCGGGGTTGGGGTCCCGGCCGTGATCGGCAACGCGCGTCAGGCGGCGCAGGATCTCCTCTAGACGAGCACTTTGCCCTTCTGCTCCGGCAGGACGAACGCAGCCGCGGCTGCCACGGTGAACGCCACCGCGAAGACCACGAACACGCTGGCGTGGCCGCCGAAGGCCAGGACTGGCGGGACGATCAGCGGCGCCAGGATCGAACCGACGCGCCCGAAGGCCGCAGCGGCGCCCGTGCCGGTCGCGCGGATCTGGGTGGGGTAGAGCTCAGGACCGATGGCGTAGAGGGCACCCCACGCGCCCAGGTTGAACAGGGAGAGCAGGCAGCCTGCGGCGATGATCTGCCAGGGCGCGGTGGCGAACCCGTAGAGCCCAGCCGACACCGCCGACCCGGCCAGGAAGACGGCGAGGGTGGTGCGGCGCCCCCAGACCTCGATGAGCCAGCCTGCCAGGGCGTATCCGGGCAGCTGGGCCAGCGTGATGATCAGCGTGAAGCTGAAGGAGCGCACGAGGCTGAAGCCTTGGTCCACAAGCAGGGAAGGGATCCAGGTGAACGCGCCGTAGTAGGCGAGGGAGACGCAGAACCAGACGGTCCAGAAGGCGGCGGTGCGGGCGCGCAGTTCGGGGCCCCAGATGTGATGGCCGGAACTTGCTTCGGGATCGGCGGTGGTGGCGATGGGGGCGTCGATAAGTAGTTCGGGTGGGACTTGCTCCTCGAAGCTGCGGACCACTGCCTCTGCTTCCTCGTCGCGGCCGCGCGACTCCAGGAAGCGGACCGATTCCGGCAGCTGCATGCGCACGTACAGTGCGTAGAGCGCAGGCACGGCGCCGAGCGCAAGCCCCCAACGCCAGCCGTTTTCGCCCTCGGCGACGACGAACGTGCCGATGACCGCCGCCAGAATCCAGCCCGCCGCCCAAAACGCCTCGAGCCAGACCACCATCCGCCCGCGCACCTTCAGCGGCGCGAACTCGCTGACCAGCGTGGACGCGACGGGCAACTCCGCGCCGAGGCCAAGGCCGGTGAGGAAACGGAACACGAGCAGGACAGCAACCGACCCGGCAAGCGCCGAGGCGCCCGTTGCCACGCCGTAGACCAGCAGAGTGAGGGCGAAGACCTGGCGGCGCCCCAGCTTGTCCGCGAGCAGCCCACCGAGGGAGGCGCCGACCGCCATCCCGATGAACCCCACGGACGCGATCCAGCTCGTGGTGGTTTTCTCCAGATCCCAGTGCATGGCCAGCGCCGCGATGACGAAGGAAACCAGCCCGACGTCCATCGCGTCGAGCGCCCACCCCACCCCCGATCCGACGAGGAGCTTCTTGTGTTTCGGGGTAACCGGCAGCCTATCGAGGCGCTGCGTGCGGGTCAGTGCTGTTTTCATGGGCAAAACCTTAGAACAATTCTGGCTTTTATTTGGGAAAATTACGAAAGTTTCCTGCTAATCTGCCGGTATGAAGAAGCAGCTCGGACTCATGCTCGTTACCACCTGCTCAGCGGCCATGTTGGTGGCCCCGCAGGCCATGGCGGAGGACACCGCCCAGCTCACGGAGGCTCGCTGCGTGGCGCTTGTCGACGCGGTCAAGGACGCCACCGCGAAGCAGCGCGATGCGCAGGACCGCGAGCGCGCCACACAGCAGACGCTCGATGCGGCGCAGCGCGACGTCGCCGCCGCCCAGGAAGAACTCAAGGCAGCAAAGGGCATGGTCGCCGCCGCCCAACGCCTTCTTGACGACGCCACCACCGACCGCACCGCGAAACAGTCCGCAGTGCCCGCCGGCGTGACGGCGGAATCTGCACAGCAGGCGCTCGAGGACGCGAAGGCGCGGGCCGCCGAAGCAGCCGCCGCCCTCGAAGCCAGCAAGGCCGAGGCGCAACAGCAGTTCGACCGCGGCTCCCTCGGCTTCTTCGAAGCCATGGGCGCAACCGACGCCGTCGCCGAACTGAACACCGACTTCCGCTTCAAAGAAGAAGACCCGGTGGCTGGGCAGACGGGCTACCGCATCGCGGACGACACCCACATCGGTGAGGCCGACGACGCCACCCACCTGGACAACATGAAGGCAGCCATTGGCTGGCTGCCCGAGGCCAACGAGCTCCGCGAAAGCGACGGCCAGCCCGCCCTGCCCGTCTCCGACTTCCTGATGGCGCAGGCCCAGGTAAACGTGAACTGGTCGCACCAGCTGCCGCGCGGGCACTCGAAGAACGGCTGGGACAACCTGTCCTGGAACTACGACAACCCGTTCAAGGGCTGGTTCCACGAGGAGCGCGTCGCGTACTTCGAGGCACTCGAGAAGGGCGAGAAACCATTCGAGGCGGGCGCTGGCCACTACATGGCGATCGTCAACCCGGACATGCGCGCCACCGGCTTCGCTGTGAACACCAAAGCCTTCCGGTACCAGGGGTACCCGTGGCGTATTGCCCACGCGCAGACCTTCGCCACCCATTGGATGAAGCAGGGCACTCCACTGTTCACCGTCGACGAGTACACCGAGCGCTTCAACACCTACTACGACGGCCTCAAGCACGCCATCGAGTTTGGCGACGCCACCAAGCGTCAAACGCTCGAGGAGCGCGAAGAGGACGTCGACAAGGCGGAGCGGACCCTGGAAGCCGCACGCGCGCTGCAGGCCGCGGAGGAGCTCGTGGCAAAGCGTGAGCAGGAGCTTTCCGCCGCCAAGGAGGCGCAGCCTGCCCGACAGGCCGCCGCCGAGGAAGCGCTGAAGGCTGCGAAGCAGACGCAGGAGGATGCGGCTGCTGCCGCTGCGACCGCCAAGGCAGCCGCAGCCGAGGCCCGCGCAGCCACCGAACGCGCCGAAGCCGAATACCAACCCGTCAAAGCCAACTGCGACGCACTGACCGGCGCCGACAAGGAAGGCTCCTCCACCGGCGGCATCATCGCCGGTGTGGTACTCGGGCTGCTGGCACTCATCGGAATCGTGGTGGCCACCAACCCGGGAATCTTAAATATGTTCTAGCTAGGTACACTCTCTGCTTATGCAAAGTGAGGAGCAGACCACACCCGAACCAGAATGGTGGGAACAACCAGGCATGCCCTGGAACAGCAAACCAACCAAGGCCGACTACTGGTGCCTTGGCTGGTTCGGCTTCGTAGGCCTCTTCGGCCTTGCGATGATCCCACTTCGCGCCTGGCTGCTTGGGCTGCACCCGCCCATCATGCTGGCCATTACCGGTTCCCGGATTGGAGCGGCGTCGACGGGCGCGCTCGCCGCCGTCGGCGAGGTGCAGCACTGGCTGGGCTACCTGCTCATCGGCACGCTGATGGCCATCAAGTTCGACTGGATCTATTGGTGGGCCGGCAAACTGTGGGGGCGCGGAATCCTTGACGTGCAGGCGCAGAACTCCAAGCGCAGCGCCCGCAACATCGAACGCGTGGAAAAGTGGGCCCTCAAACTCGGCTGGCTGGGAATCTTCCTCGCCTACGTACCGATCCCACTTCCCATCGCCTTCGTCGTCTTCGTCCTGATGGGCATGACCGGCATGCCGCTGTGGAAGTTCATGGTGCTGGACTTCATCTCGAAAACCCTGTGGTCACTTGGGTACTTCGCCCTCGGATGGTGGATCGGGGAGCCCGTGGTGTACGTGCTGGAGCAGTACGCGAAGGTGGCCAACTGGATCGCCATCGGCCTGATCGTGGTGATCATGTTCGGCGCGTTTAGGAGGCAGGCGAAGAAAGCGTAGGCGGGTGCGCGCACCAAATTCCCTCACGCAGTTTGCTCGACCTGGGCTTTTCCAAATCGCCGCGCGAAAATCCAGGAATTTGGTGCCCTCTCAACCGTGCCAGTGCCAAAGGACGCAACCCCCTTTTCACGACCTGGGCTTTTTCGTCCTCCCCGAACAAGAATTGCGTCCTTTGGCACTCGCTCCCCAGAACATTAGCGGTACACCACCACTGAGGAGAAGTCCTCGTCCCCGTGGCCCTTCTTCTGCTGCTCCTGCAGGGAGGCAACCGCGGCTGCCACGGCCGGCAGCTCCTTGCCGGCAGCTTCGGCGGTGGCGAGCATCAAACGCGCGTCCTTCTCGATGGCGTCGGTGGAGAAGTCGCCGGGGTTGGTGTCGCGCTCCCCGAGCAGGAATGGGGACTTCATGTTCACGATGAACTCGAGGCCAGTGGAGCCGAGCATGTCGACGATGGTGGCGTCGTCAAGTCCTTGGGCGTTGCCGATATGCAGTGCCTCCTTGAACCCCTGCATGGTGACGGCCAACGCGAGGTTGGCGATGAGCTTGCCTGTCGCGGCCTGGGCGGCAGTGTCGACGACCTTGAGGCGCTCCGGGTTCGCGGCGGCCCACGGCGCGACGACGTCAGCGACTTCCTTGCGGCGCTGCTCGGTGGCGCCGCCGACGTAGACGCCGAGCTTGCCGGCGCGCGCCGGGATGAGCGAGCCGACTACGGGGGTGTGGACGAGGGTGGGGACGGCGGCGGCGAAGGAGTCGGCGTCGGCGGGGGAGATGGTGGTGGCGTCGGCCCAGGTGACGCCGTCGGGGATGAGGCCGGGTTCGATGACGATGTCGCGGACGGTGTCGGGGCCGAACAGGGAGGTGATTACGAGGTCGGAGCCTTTCACGGCGTCTGCAGGGGTGTCGGCGGCGGTGGCGCCGCGCTCGACGAGCGGGGCGGTTTTCGCTGCGGTGCGGTTCCAGACCACAAGGTCGTGGTCACTGACAAGCTTGAGTGCTAATTCGGTACCCATACGGCCGAGGCCTAAAAATGCAATCTTCATATCGCCTAGGATAGGCAACTATGACGAAGACGAACCTGACTTCAGAAAATACTGCTCGTTCTGCTGAGTTGTTTGCGCGCGCTCAGCGGGTCACGCCGGGCGGGGTGAACTCGCCGGTGCGCGCGTTTGGCTCGGTGGGTGGGCAGACGCGCTTTATTGAGAAGGCGTTCGGCAGCACGCTTGTAGATGTCGACGGCAACTCCTACGTCGACCTGGTGGATTCGTGGGGTCCGATGATCCACGGGAATGCGCACCCGGCGATCCTGGAGGCCGTCGAGAAGGCGTTGGTGAACGGGTTGAGCTTCGGCGCGCCGACGGAGGCCGAGGTGGAGATCGCGGAGATGATTACGCAGCGTACGTCCGTGGAGGAGGTGCGCATGGTCAACTCGGGTACTGAGGCGACGATGTCGGCGGTGCGCCTGGCGCGCGGGTATACGCAGCGCCCGAAGATTATTAAGTTTGATGGCTGCTACCACGGCCATGTGGACGCCCTGTTGGCGTCGGCAGGCTCTGGGATCGCGACGTTCTCGTTGCCGGATTCCCCGGGGGTCACCGGCGCGCAGGCGGCGGACACGATCGTGGTGCCGTACAACGACATTGAGGCTGTGAAGCGCGCGTTCGCGGAAAACGAGGGCCAGATTGCCGCCGTGATCGCGGAGGCGGCCGCCGGCAATATGGGCACGGTGGCGCCGCAGGACAACTTCAACGCGAAGCTGAAGGAGGTCTGCCACGCCAATGGTGCCCTGCTCATCCTGGATGAGGTGATGACGGGCTTCCGCACCTCCTACTCCGGCTGGTACGGGGTCGACGGTGTTGCGGGTGACCTGACGACCTTCGGCAAGGTCATCTCTGGTGGGTTGCCGGCGGCGGCCTTTGGTGGGCGTCGAGAAGTAATGGAGAAGCTTGCGCCGAACGGGCCGGTGTACCAGGCAGGAACCCTGTCCGGAAACCCGGTGGCGATGGCTGCGGGCATGGCGTCGTTGCGCCTGGCCAGCGAGGATATTTACCCGGTGCTGCACCGCAACGCGGACAGGCTGGAAGATCTGGTCAGCTCGGCGCTGACGCGTGAGGGCGTGGCGCACCACATCCAGCGCGCGTCGACGATGCTGTCGGTGCGCTTCGCGGAGGGCGAGGGCCACAACTTCGACGACATGAAGGCGGCGGAGACGTTCCGCTACGCGCCGTTCTTCCACGCGCTGCTGGACCACGGCGTGCACGCGTCCCCGAGCCCGTTCGAGACCTGGTTCGTCTCCACGGCGCTGACTGACGACGACTTCGCCACCATCGAGGCCGCGCTCGTCCCGGCTGCGAAGGCCGCGGCCGCCGCGACCCCGGAGGGCCAGTAAATGACGCGAACTGTTGTCCACCTGGTGCGCCACGGTGAAGTGTTCAACCCGAAGAAGATCCTCTACGGGCGCCTGCCGGGCTACCACTTGAGCTCCCGCGGCTACTCGATGGCCGCTGCGACCTCGAAGTTTTTCGAGGGCCGCGATGTTACCTACCTGGCGGCCAGCCCGCTGCTGCGCGCGCAGGAGACCGCGCAGCCGATTGCGGAGGTCACTGGCCTGGAGATTGATACCCGGGAGGAGATCCTGGAGGCCGGCAACACCTTTGAGGGGCTGCGCACCAAGGGGTGGCGCTCCCAGCTGTGGAACCCGATCCGGTGGCGCCACATGCTCAAGCCCTGGGAGCCGAGCTGGGGCGAGTCCTACGAGGACATCTTCGCCCGCATGGACGTCGCGATTGAGGACGCCCGCCAGCGCGCCGAGGGCCACGAGGCCGTGCTGGTGAGCCACCAGCTGCCGATCGTGACGGTGCAGCGCTACGTGCAGGGCAAGCCCTTCGCGCACGCGAGCCGTCGCTGCGAGCTGGCCAGTGTGACGTCACTTGTGTTCGATGATGACGTTGTTGTTGACTGGTCATACTCAACCCCCGCATCCGCGATCTAACCTGGAAGGACCCTATGACCGTGCGCCGCAGCCTTGTCCCATTCGTTGCCGCAGCCGTGCTGCTGAGCGGGTGCTCGAGCGCCAGCGACAACGGCGGGTCCTTCGCGTTCCACTCGCCGGGCGGGCAGGTGGAGCTGTTCTACCCGCAGGAGGAGCGTAAGCCGCTGCCGGACTTTTCCGGCGAGTCCCTGATGGAGCCGGGCAGCGAGATTTCGCTCAGCGACTTCGACGGCGAGGTCGTGGTGCTCAACGCGTGGGGCCAGTGGTGCGCGCCGTGCCGTGCGGAGGTCGACGACCTCCAGGAGGTGCAGGAGTCCATCGAGGGCTTCGGCACCGTCCTCGGTATTAACGTGCGGGACCACAACGCGGACATCGCGCGCGACTTCATGAAGGACAACGGGGTGACCTACCCATCCATTTACGACCCGCCGTTTAAGACCGCCGCGTTCTTGGGCGGCGTGCCCAGCTCCGTGATCCCAACGACGATCGTGCTGGACACCCAGCACCGCCCGGCGGCGGTGTTCCTGCGGGAGGTCACCGCCCAGGAGATCATCGACCTGGCGAATACGCTGCACCAGGAGGCGGAGGCCTAAGTGGGGGAGGCGTTATCGGAGCTGGTTTCCCAAGGCCCGCTGCTGCTGGGAATGCTGGCGGCTGCGCTGGCCGGGTTGGCGTCCTTCGCCTCGCCGTGCGTGGTGCCGCTGGTGCCGGGCTACATGTCGTACCTGACGGGCATCGTGGGCGGGGAGCTCAACGTGGATGAGCACGGGGTATCTGTGACGCGGCGCCGCTGGGCCGTCGCCGGCGCGGCGGGCCTGTTCATCCTCGGGTTCACCGTGGTGTTCCTGCTGGCCACCGTGACCGTCTTCGGCGCGGTGAGCGCGGTGGCGCTCAACGCGGAGACCCTCATGCGCGCGGGTGGGGTGGTCACGATTGTGATGGGCCTGGTGTTCGCCGGTTGGGTGCCCGCGCTGCAAAACGACACGCGGCTGCGACCGAAGAAGTGGACCACGCTGCTGGGCGCGCCGCTGCTCGGCGGGGTGTTCGCGCTCGGGTGGACCCCGTGTTTGGGGCCGACGCTCGCCGCCATCGTGTCCGTTTCTGTGGGGACGGCGGGCATGACCGCGGCGCGCGGCGTGCTGCTGGTCATCGCGTACTGCCTCGGGCTGGGGCTGCCGTTCTTGCTGGTGGCGCTTGGCTCGGCGAAAGCGGTGCGTAGCATCGAGGTGCTGCGAAAGCACTCGCGCACCATCCAGGTGATCGGCGGGGTAGCGATGGTCATCGTCGGCCTGCTGCTGCTGACCGGGGCCTGGAACGTGTTTATCGGCTGGACGCGCCAGCTCGTCTTCGGATATGGAGCAACGGTGATTTAAATGAGCACTGCATGGACGTGGCTACGCAGGTCGTGGCACTGGCTGACCAGTATGCGCACCGCGCTGCTGCTCCTGTTCTTACTTTCGCTCGCCTCCATACCGGGCGCGCTGTTGCCACAGCGCACGGTCTCCGCGACGCTGGTAGACGACTACCTGCGCGCCAACCCAACCATGGGGCCCATCTACGACAAGCTGCAGCTTTTCGACGTCTTCGATTCCACCTGGTTCGTCGCCATCGTCACGCTGCTGATGGTGTCGCTGGTCGGGTGCATCATCCCGCGCTCGATTGACCACTGGCGCGCGTACCGGGCCACGCCGACCCGGGCACCGAAGTACCTGTCCAGGATGCCGCTGCATGCGGAAGGGGACGTCGATACGCCGAAGGAAGAGCTGGAGGCGAAGGCGCGCGCAGTGCTGCGCAAGTGGCACGTGGCTTCCTACCAGCCGGAGGAGGACCGCGCCGGGGTGTTCTCCATCTCGGCGGAGCGCGGCTACTCCCGCGAGCTGATGAACCTGCTGTTCCACATCGGGCTGGTGGGCATGATTGTGGCGTTCGCGGCGGGCCGCATGGTCTTCTACGAGGGCCAGGTCATCATGGTGACCGAGTCCGAGTCGCAGTACGCGGTGCCTGTGGAGCAGCCGCGCCAGTTCTGTAATACGTCGCCTGCGAACTTCGACGTCTTCCGCGCCGGCCCGCTTTTCGACGGCACTGGCCTGCACCCGTTCTGCATCGAGTCGAAGAACTTCCGCGCCGAGTACCTCAACACTGGACAGGCGAACGGGTTCTGGTCGGACGTGGCCTACACCCCGGACGTGGCCGCCCCGCGCGAGCAGTGGCAGGACTTCACGCTGCAGGTCAACCACCCGCTGCGCGTGGACGGCAACCGCGTCTACCTGCAGGGGCACGGCTTTGCCCCCCAGGTGACCATCACCTGGCCGAACGGGGAGTCGCGCACCCAGATGGTGCAGTTTAGGCCCACGGACGTGCAGAACTTCCTGTCCGCCGGCGTGATGCGCTTCGACCCGCCGGCCGGCATGTACCCGGACCTCACCGAGCGCCGCGAGCACCAGATCGCCATCGAGGGCAACTTCGCGCCCACCGCCCAGTGGACCGGCGTGAACGGCGACATGCTGCAGTCCGGCTTCCCTGCGATGCAGGACCCGGCGATGGCAGTAGACATCTACGTCGGCGACGCCGGCCTGGACACCGGCCGCCCGCAGAACATCTTCGTGCTGGACCAGAACCTGATCGCCGAGGGGCGCCTGCAGAAGGTGGAGCGCGTCAACCTGGTGCCGGGGGAGGAAACCACCCTTGAGGGCGGCATCCGCGTGCGCTTCGATGGCGCAGCCGAGTACGCCAACTACCAAATCTCCCACGACCCGACCCAGGGCTGGATGCTGGCCACCTCGGTGCTCATGCTGGCCGCGCTGGCCGGCTCGCTGACCATCAAGCGCCGCCGCCTGTGGATCCGCCTGACCCCGACGGCCACCGGCACTCACGTGGAGCTCGCCGGCCTGGCGCGCACGGACCGCGCCGGGTGGGGCGCCGAGTTCGACGAAATCGTGGAGGAAATCCTGGGCGTTTCGGAGGAGGAGAACCCCTCCTTCGAGGTTGATGACCTTGGCTAACCTGCGATGACGCGGTAGATTGTTCCCCATGCTTGTCGATTCCACGATGGCGGACCTTTCAGACCTCACGTTCCGCACCGCGTTCATCCTGTACCTGGCTGCGCTGATCATGTCCTGTATCTACTACGGGCGCATGTTCGGCGTGCTCGACATGCGCCGCGAGCGCGCCCGCATGGATCAAAAAGTCGCCGTGGGGGCCGGGGGCGGCTCCGAGCTTATCGACGCCCCCTCCGACTCCTTCGACCAGGCAGAGTACGACCGCCGCGTCGCCGGCGCTCGCAAGTGGGCGAACATGACGCAGGCGCTGATCTGGTTCGGCATCGTGCTGCACGTGGCGTCCTTCATTACGCGCGGGCTGGCGGCGAAGCGCTTCCCGCTCGGCAACCTGTACGAGTACATCCTGGCCATGACGGCCGTCGTGATGGTCGCAGCCGCGATCGTGGTGCAGCGCAAGAACTGGCACACCATCTGGCCGTGGCTGCTCGCCCCGATGGCGATCGCGATGTTCTTGAACTCCACGGTGTTCCACATGCACGTGGCGCCGGTGGTGCCGGCGCTGCAGTCCTACTGGCTGCCGGTGCACGTTTCGTCGGTGTCGGTGGGGGCGTCGATAGGTATTGTGTCGGGCATCTTTGCGCTGCTGTACTTGCTGCGCATGTGGCAGCCGCGCGGCGAGGAGCATGGGTTTTTCGGCGCGATTGCGAAGCCACTGCCGAGCGCGAAGACGCTCGACCAGATCACCTACAAGACGGCGATTATTACGCTGCCGCTGTTCGGAATCGGCATTGTGTTTGGCGCGATCTGGGCTGAGGTCGCCTGGGGTCGCCCGTGGGGCTGGGACGCGAAGGAAACCGTGTCCATGATCACGTGGATTCTGTACGCCGCCTACCTCCACGCGCGCGCCACCGCCGGCTGGAAGAACTCGAAGGCCGCGTGGATCAACGTTTTTGCCTTGGCCATGACCATCTTTAACATGACCTATGTAAATACTGTCATTGCTGGACTTCACTCGTACGCAGGATTGAACTAATGAAAACACTGATTACAGGAGGGGCCGGCTACATCGGCTCCACAATTGCATCGTGCTGCTCCGACGCAGGCATCACCCCGGTCATCTTGGATGACTACTCCACTGGCCTGCGCGTCTTCGCAGAGCGCTTCGACCACTACGAGGGCGACATCGCCGACACCGAGCTGCTCAACAAAATTTTCGACGACCACCCCGACATCGAAGCCGTCATCCACTGCGCGGCCAAGATCATCGTGCCGGAGTCCGTCGCGCAGCCGCTCGAGTACTACGACGTCAACGTCGGCCGCGCAACCAAGATGCTGCAGGTCCTTCGCGACCGCGGCGTCAAGCGCGTCATGCTCAGCTCGACCGCCGCAATGTACCAGGCGGACGAGGACTTCACCGTCAACGAGTCCTCCGTTGTGGCGCCAACCAGCCCGTACGCCGCGTCGAAGTGGATGCTGGAGCGCGTCATGGCTGACGCCGCTGCCGCCGGCCAGATCCAGGCTGTGGCCCTGCGCTACTTCAACCCGATCGGCGCCGACCCACAGCTGCGCACCGGCCTGCAGAACCCGCTGCCGTCCCACGCGCTGGGCAAGATGATCACCGCCCACCAGAGGGGTGAGGCGTTCACGGTCACCGGCGTCGACTGGCCAACCCGCGACGGCTCCGGCCTGCGCGACTACGTCCACGTTTGGGACCTGGCCCGCGCCCACGTCGCTGCCCTCAAGGCCGACCTCGCCCCATACGAGGTCATCAACCTAGGCACCGGCACCGGCACCACCGTCTTCGAGCTCGCGGAGGCGTTCAAGTCCGCCAGCGGCTCCGACATGGAGGTCACCACCGCACCACCACGCGAGGGCGACGTCGCCGGTTGCGCACCGCGCATCGACAAGGCGCGCGAGGTACTCGGCTGGTCCCCAGAACTCACCATCGAGCAGGGCGTCCGCGACTCCCTGGCCTGGGCAGAGAAGCTGCCCGAGGTCCTCGCCGAGGAAGCAACGCGCAGCTAGTCTTCGCCGCGCTTCCTCCGACGCTCCTCCTCTTCACGACGCCGGCGCTCCGCCTCCTCGCGGGCCCGGCGTTCTTTAAACCTATTCTTCTCGATCTCCCACAGGAACTCCTCATCATCATCCGGCCCCTTAATAACCGGTGGCTGTTCCTGCTGCTGCACCCCGTACCCTCCATACCGTGCATTCGACCCCGGGCCGAACGCGCGCCACATCAAGTACACAGCCAGAATGATCAGAGCGATGAGTAGAAGCCTTCCCATGCCCTCTAACATACTGGTCCACCTTTGCGTTAGGCTAAGTCCCCATGGCCCCCATGAGTGAAGCACCCGAAGTTGACCCGAGCGCGAAGCGTCGCGCAAACAAAGCCGCCGCCATCTACGGGTTGTACCGGCTCCTCCTCTTCATCGTCCTCACCGTGGTGATCCAGCTGCTAGCCGTCGCGGTTGGGGCGCCCGTCCCGCTGATCATGTCGGCCCTGCTGGCCCTCATCGTGGCGTTCCCGCTGTCCATGCTGGTGTTCAAGAAGCAGCGCATTGAGGCCGTCCAGGCGCTTGCACATTGGAAGGAGCAGCGCCAGGCCCGCAAGGCGTGGATCGAGGCCGAGCTGGCCGAGCGTTAGTTCTCTCGTGGGACGGTGTGCACCACATTCCTGCATTTTGGCGTCGTGGGTTCGCAAAGCCCAGGTCGCCTGTTCTGCGCGAGGGAATTTGGTGTCAGGCAGGTCGGTTCGAGTGCCAAAAGACGCAATCGAATAAGGTCTATTGCTTCAAAGTTGCTGGCAAAAAATGTGCTAGACAACAAACGATGTCAGATTTGGCACTGGCGCCCACTCCACAGCCACTCAGGGACAAGAAAACCCTTGCCACCCGCACCCCGCTGGCGTAATGTTCCGCTGGTGCCTGCTGACATTCGGCACCGCCAGCTCAATAGCGCGGCGGTGATCTTGTTCGGCTTCCTGGTAGCCCTGTTCGTGGGCACCGTGTTGCTGATGCTTCCGGCTTCCACTGTGAATCCGGGTGGGTTGCCGCTGTTGCCGGCGTTGTTTACGGCGACGTCCGCGCTGTGTGTAACCGGCCTAGCCATTGTGGATACGGCGACGTATTGGACTACGTTCGGCAAGGTGGTCATTGCCGTGTTGATCCAGGTTGGCGGGTTCGGGGTGATGAGCTTCGCGACGATTCTGGGTCAGGCGGTGGTCCGCAAAGCGAATTTGAGTGCGAATGTGATTTCGGCGGTGGAGCGTCGTACGGCGGTGGGCGGGATCGCGCCGCTGTTGAGGCGGGTCCTGCTGGTGAGCATCGTGGTGGAGGCGCTGGTCGCGCTGGCGTTGACGGCGCGGTTCGTGGCGTTGGGCTACCCATTGCCGCGCGCGTTGGGGCATGGGGTGTTTCATGCGGTGTCGGCGTTTAACAATGCGGGGTTCGCGCTTTATTCGGACAACATGACCGGCTTCGTGGGGGATTGGTGGGTCTGCGTGCCTATCATGGCGGCGATCATTATTGGTGGTTTGGGGTTTCCGGTGCTGTTTCAGTTTCGGCGGGACGTGTTTCACCTGCACCGCTGGACGTTGAATACGCGCATGGTGGTTGCCGGTACGCTCTTCCTTCTTTGCTTTTCGACGGCCACCATCCTCGCCATGGAGTTGAACAACCCGCGCACGCTGGGTGGGTTGCCGGCGTCGGATGCGGTGTTGGCGGGGCTGTTTCAGGCGGTGCAGACCCGCACGAGCGGGTTCAACTCTGTCGATATTGGCGGGATGCACGAGCCGACGCTGTTTGCGATGGACCTGTTCATGTTTGTGGGGGCGGGCCCGGCTGGCACGGCGGGTGGCGTGAAGATCACGACGGTGTTGGTGTTGGTGTCGGCGGTGTCGGCGGTGGTGCGGGGTCGCACGCAGCCGGTCATGCTGGGCAAAGGTGTCCCGGTGGAGGTGGTGCACCAGGCGATCACGGTGGTGATGCTCAGCGGCGCGCTGGTGGTGGCGGCGACGTTCGCGTTGTTGGCACTGACGCCGTTTCACCTGTCGGAGGTGTTGTTTGAGGTGCTGTCGGCGTTTGGCACGGTGGGGTTGTCCACGGGTATTACGCCTCATCTGGATGCGCCTTCGTTGTTGGTCATTATTTTTATGATGATTGTTGGCAGGTTGGGTCCGATTACTGTGGCGACGGCGTTCGCGTTTGCGGAGCCGGCGTCGAAAATTTTGCTTCCTTATGAAAGGCCGATCATTGGTTAAGTTTGCAACGCCCACGTACGCGGTGCTTGGGCTCGGGAGGTTTGGCTCGGCGGTGGGCCGGGAGCTCATGTTTGACGACGCCACCGTCGTCGGCATCGATCTGGAAGAGTCCGCCGTGAAACGCAACAACGGGCTGCTGTCGAAGGTGGTGCAGGCGGACTGCACGGACGTGGCCACGATTGAAGAGTTGGGCATTTCGGAGTTCGACGGCGTCGTCGTGGCGATCGGCGGGGCGCACGTGGAGGCGTCGATTTTGACGTGTTCGTTGTTGGTGGATGTGGGCGTCGAGAATTTGTGGGCGAAGTCTTCCGGCAATGCACACGGGCGCATCCTGGACCAGATTGGTGTGCCGCATGCGGTGCACCCGGAGGAGGCGATGGGGCGGCGTGTGGCGCACCTGGTGCGTGGCGCGAACCTCGACTATGTGGAGTTGTCCTCGGGCACGGCGATTGTGCACACGGTGGTGCCGACGCACGTGGCGGGCCCGCTCGACGAGCAGGCGTTGTGGCAGAGCCACGGCGTGAAGGTGATTGCCGTGCGCCGGGAGGACCGCTGGCAGCCCGTCCTCGGGCACATGGCTTTGGAGGCTGGCGAGCAGGTGCAGATCTATGGGGATTCGCGCCGGGTGGAAAAGTTCAGCCGCATGGCGGCACGGCGACGCTAACCTGGGCTGCATGTCAGTACAGCACGCTTTCGACACTGCACGCGCGGCACAGCGCGCCTGGGCGACGACACCTCTTCGCCAGCGCAGCCGCATCTTCCTGCGCTACCACGACCTGATCCTTGCCCACCGCGACGAATTGGTGGACCTGATCCAGCAGGAGACAGGTAAGGCGAAACACAACGCGTTCGACGAGGTCATGGATGTTGCGATTACCGCCCGCCACTACTCGTACCGCGCGAAGGCGCTGCTGACGCCAGCCCGAGTGCGGGGCGCTATGCCGGTGGCGACACGGACCGAGGTGCACCGGGCGCCGAAGGGTGTGGTGGGGGTGATTGCGCCGTGGAACTACCCGCTCTCGTTGGCGGTGTCGGATGCGGTGGCGGCACTGATCGCGGGCAACGCGGTGGTGCTGAAGCCGGATACGCAAACCCCGCGCACCGCGCAGCGCGCCCACCAGCTGCTGGTGCAGGCTGGGCTGCCAGCCGACCTGTTCCAGGTTGTGGAGGGAAGCGGGCGGACGGTGGGGCAGGAGATCGTGAAGCGGTGCGATTTCCTCATGTTCACAGGGTCCACCGCCACCGGCAGGAAGCTTGCCGCGCAGGCCGGGGAGCGTCTGATTGGGTTTTCCGCTGAGCTGGGCGGGAAGAACCCACTGCTGGTTTTAGCCAGCGCGGACCCCGAGACGGCGGCACGTGGCGCCGCTGACGCGTGCTTCAGCAATACCGGTCAGCTGTGCATTTCCGTGGAGCGGATCTACGTGGACCGCGCCGTGGCAGAAGTGTTCCTTGAACAGTTTGTGGCGCTGACGAAACGCCTGCGCATTGGGCACGGGTGGGGTGACGATGTTGGCTCGCTGATTTCGGCGGAGCACCGCTCGCGTGTCGACGCCTTTGTCCACGACGCCGTGGACAAAGGCGCCACCGTCCTGGCTGGTGGGGAGGCGTTACCCCAGCTCGGGGATACGTTCTACGCACCGACCATCCTCGTGGACGTCCCGGAGGACGCCGATCTGTACCGCAAGGAAGTGTTCGGGCCGGTCGTCTACGTGGAGGTGGTGGATGGGCCGGAGGTGGGCGTCGAGAAGATGAATGACACCGACTACGGGCTCAACGCCTCGATTTGGGGCGCGGAGGACGAGGCGCGCGTGGTCGCGGCGCACGTGCACGCCGGGACCGTGAACATTAATGAGGGGTACGCGGCCGCGTGGGCATCGATGGACGCGCCGATGGGCGGGTGGAAACAGTCAGGCGTGGGGCGACGCCATGGCGACGAAGGCCTGCTGAAGTACACCGAGGCGCGTACCGTGGCGGCGCAGCGTTACGTGCCGCTCGGCGGGGTCGGCGCTGGTGGCGGCAAGCCGGTCGCGGACGCGATGGCGCTTGCGCTGCGGCTGGGGAAACGCCTGCTGCGCTAGGCCCGGCTAGGACTTGCTCTCTGTGCTGTGGCCGGTGGCGTGCGCGATGGCGTCGGCGAGCCACTGCGCCAGGCCGGGTTGGCGTTCTTCGTAGTAGCGCTTGAAGCGTTCATCGGCGATGTAGCCGCGCGAGATCTGGAACTGCATCTCCGGGGTGACGTCGAAGAACTGCCCGATCACCTTCCGGTGTTCCTCGACGAGTTCGGCGGCTTCCGCGCTGTCGGTGGGCACGTCGCGGCGAACAGCGTCGGCGAGTTTGGTATCGATGGCGTCGAAACGCTGCTTGCTGTCCTCCCAGTCGCTCGCGCCCCAGTTGCCGGTGCGACCCTGGTACTGCGCCCAGCCGGGCGTGTCGCCGTAGGCCTCTTGCGCCTCGGCTTGGTGTTCGGTGTAGTTCGGGTCGCCGAGGATCTCGCCGACTTCTTCAAGGGTTGGTTTGTGGTTATTCATTGCTTGCTCCAATAACTTTTCGACGGCCACCACCATCCCATCGATCCGCGAACGCTCCTCAAGCAGGCGTTCGTGTTGCCTGCGCAGGTGCTCCCGGTTCGAGGTGGGGTGGGAGAGTACTTCTTTGATTTCAGACAGTTTCATGCCAGTGGTCCGGTAGACCAGGATGTGCTGGATGCGCTCCAGGTCATCTGGCGTGTACAGCCTGTAGTTTGACCAGCTGCGATACACAGGTTCGACGAGGCCGGCCTGCTCCCAGTGGTGCAGGGTGCGCACCGTGATCCCGAATGCGTTGGCTACTTCGCCGACTGTGTACAGCGCTTCGTTGTTGGTCATGGCAGCCATTGTGCAGTCTGACGTTACGTCAGGGTCAAGCTTTGCTCTCGTCGATCTTGGAAAGCAGCTCGTCCGGGCCATACAGACCGGAGATTTCGACGGGGATGAAGAAGTCTTCGGTGAAGAACTGGCCCTTGGATGCGAACTCCCTGTTCACCCACGCGCCGAATGCATCCACTGGGATGAGTGGTATGCCGTACTGGCTGGCGGTCAGGTCGTCAGTGATGAGGGCGTCGCAAAGTGAGATGGGGATTTCCGGGCTGTACACGAGGCCGAGCTCGTCGCACAGGAGCGCCATGCGTGCACCGTCGGTGATGTGGATCCCGTTGATGACGATCGACCCACGGAACGCCACCTGGTGGCCTTCCTCGAGGATGTCGGCGAGGAAGGTCTCGTAGGGCGAACCCGTGTAGTACCTATACCAGTCCTCAAAATCGGCGAACGAGACGATCGGGATGCCCAGCTCCCGGGCGGTTCTTGCCTTGCGCGACATGGATGCCGGGTCCCACGCTACGAGGACATCGCACGTGGTTGCAGAGACGCTGTCTTCGAAGATGAGCCCGCACGAATCGCAGGCGGAGATGAGCTGCTCTTCGCCGTCGTAGAAGCTGATGGCTTCGCGGCAGCCCGTAAACACCACCCTCATGCCTGGGGAGAGCAGCGCAGCAATGTCGATGTTTTGCTCTTTGCCCTCCGGGAGGGACACCTGCGTCAGCCCTGTCATGATGGCGCGTTTGCGCACCTCCTCTTCGGCCCGCTTCGTCCAAACGCCGCGAGACATCCCCCAGGAAGAAAGCCGCAGGGCAGTCTGCTGGAGCATGCGTTGGTCGCTGACTTCCACGCCGGAGCCGGAGAAGGCTGCCCATGCGTTATCGGAGTCGGTCGCGCGAGTTTGATCGAGCTTGAGAGGAGCGGCGGGCGCCCAAAACGGCTGGAAGAGTGTGCCTTCTTGTGTATCGGATGCGTCGGGTACCGGCCGCACGTAGGGGATCTCGACGTCCCCCGAGAGGAAATCGAGCGCCATGGAGTGCGCGCGTTCGATGACGTCGCTGCCCTCAATGATGATGTCGAGTGCCTCGGCGTCGATACCGTCGCCGAGTTCCATGTCGAGGCCTCGTGCCTGGTAGCGGCCGGCGTCCTGGGCCATCTCCAGGCGATCGCCGACGACAATGCCACCTGCAGCCTGCCGTAGCAGCAGCGGCCAAAAGTCCTCGAGCTGCGGCGCGATAGCAACCCCACCCGGAGGAACCTCGTTGTCGAGGCCGAACTGCCCCAAGTCAGACATCGGGTTGAGCCACGTGCCAAAGTCCGCAACGACCTGGCCACGCTCCACAACCACCGCGTGAACGCGAACCACGTGGTAGCTCACATTAAAACTGACACCGTCAAAGGAGAGGAACACGTAACGCTCGGGATCCTGCCTTGCCTCCTCCAGCATCATCTCCAGCGGTGAGTCGGGCCCAGCCAATTCTCCCGCAGCGATGAGTTGCACGCCCCCAAACGGTTCGTTGTTCTTTCGCACGCGCTGCAGGGCGACGCTCATCATCAACAGGAGCTCGGTGTTGAGGTTGTGGGCGTCGTCGATAATTAATGTCTCAGCCAAGCTGAGCAGCAGCTTGGCATCGTTGATGTCCCAGGAACCGCCCGGCAGGACATCGCCGAGCGTCATGAAGGGATCGAAGTTGAATGCAGAGTCGATCGTCAGCCCGCTGATGCCGCTCGCCGCGGGTTCCAGCAGCGCGACGGGCAGCACCCGTTTGCGCAGGTTATCCGGTAGCGCGTCATTCGCTTCCATGAACGTGCGCAGCAGCGTGGATTTGCCGGTGCCGGGCGCGCCATCGATCACAACGCTTTCGCCGTTGTACATCAACGTAAGCGCATGCTCGAAGTCCTGCGGCATCGAAATGGCCATGACCTGCACCTTTCGCATCAACTATCACTTGTTGATTTATTGAAGCATGCAGCCCCGACATTGCGCGGGCGGTGTTCGAACGGGGGTTCGCGGTGCTATTACGTGGTGCAGGGGCGTGCAGCGATTAGCCTGGGAACATCGCTGTTTTCTGCTAGCCAGGCGGCCAACTTCGGGTCAAGCATCCTGGCAAGCTTCAGGGTCTCCTCGTGTGCCTCCGTGCAGGTCATACGGTGAGGCTGTCCAGGCATCGGGAAACCTCTGATGAGCGGTTCATGGTGGGCTACACGGTTTCGAATGCTATTGACTCGCTTGCAAATCCCGTGCACCCAATCTCTGGTGAAACCAGCATGTTGCTGTCTTGCTACGTTTCTTCCTTCAGGGAAAGCATGACGTAGGGCGGCTTCCCAGTTGTGCTCGTAATTGACGCGGACCCGTCTGGGAGACTTGCCTGTATGTCCTCCTTTGTCAAAGAGGTTCGTCCAAAAACCAAATGTACAGTTAGCGAAAAGACGCCCGGGAACATCACCATCGTTTGGACGCTCACGTACCCTCCTGGAAAGTTGCGACCAAGCCACCGCAAGATTCTGCTCTGACCGTTCATCCAACGGGATATCGAGGTACCAGTGGCTGCCCCATTTTGCAGCTGCCGCTTTATTGATCGATTCCCGTAGTGCAACTTCCAAAATGGCAATATCCGCTAGAAATGCAGTAGATAGCTTGATGTTCCATATGTAGAGCTCGAGGGCTTCGTCTATGTTGCCGTTCGGCGATTCGCTAAGAAAACTGGCTAAACGAGCGGGCGGGAGAGAACCCCAAAGCAAGGCTGCATTTGTCGAAGGCAGTTGTGTAGGAAACGTCATTGCTATAGGCTAGCCAATGTAGTCCCCCGGATCCGGACCATAGTTAAATGTCTATGGTTCCCGGGGGTTTTAGGGTTAAGCGACAAAATGTGTGCTTTTCTCGGCGTGTCGACTTAAGTGACAAAATGTGTGCTTTTTCAGGGGTTGGG